>CALQSQ010000015.1 GCA_943333275.1 Akkermansia muciniphila | reverse complement strand
TCGCCCAGAATTGATACGCTGGCAACCTTCCAAGGAGCCTTGACTCCAATGGATTGGCCATAAAATTCTTCGATCGAGAGTGAGTCCATCCCTCACCCTTGGCTCCATCCACCTTAAAGTCTCCCCACCAATTCCCGTAGCGCCACAATTTTTACAATCACACACCCTTCCCGAACTCTGCCGCGTCCTCCTTAATGCCAATGAATTCGTCTACGTTGATTAAGCCGGCCCGCAGCGGGACACACATTCCAAGCTGGGATTTTTATGATTTATGGAACTTGGCTTTTCAGTTTGGCGTTGGGAGTCGGTGCCACAGGCACGAGCCTTCCCCCAAGTCGTTAGCCAACGTTCCCTACCCTAACGCCACTCCCCGGTGTGACTTATTGACGAGGAACAACATCCCTACACAATCAGAATCACCCCCGCAAATCCCTCAGACTCCGCATTTCTCCCCAGTCCACGTTCCCTCGCATCCTCCGCGCCCCATCCTTTCGCGTCGTAGGAAATTGCCCTCGATTCATCGCAAACACCCGATCCACAAACTCTTTCGACCCCAGCACCCCACCCCGCGCAAAATACCCCACTCGATCCCTCAACGCCACCGCCCAACTTAACTCCCCCTGTTCTTTCCAAACCTTCTCCGCCGCCTCTCCCGCAATCGCCCCCTGCTTCCGCCCGCGCTTCACCTTCACCACCGTCCCCACCGCATACAAACACAGGCGATACCGCGCCTGCACCGCCCTCCAATCCCCGCGCTTCGCCCCCGTCACCTTTTCCAAACCCTGCCGTGGAGCCGACCTCCCGCCCACCGCTTCCCCATAACCACTCCACCGATAATCCTTCGGATCCTCCACAATGCGTGCCCGCACCGGATTCAAATCCACATAAGCACACACCGCCAGCAGAGCCTCCCCACCTCCCTCAATCACCACACTCGTAAACCGCTCCGCCCACAACGTCCCAAACGTCTTGTGATAACCATTAAACCACCGCGAAAACCGCTGTTTCAACAACCTCATAAACCAGGAAAGATCGTGCATCATCGGCAAATATTTCCCCCGGAACTCCGCCCACGCCTCCTCCGAAGCCCCCTTCAAACCCTTCAAGGCCTCCGCCAAAGCCGACGCCCCGAACCAAACCCCATAACGCCGCAACAATTCCCCATTCCCCACAGCCGCATCCGCCTCCTTTTTCGCCGGAACCCGGACCACGACATGCAAATGATTGCTCATCACCGCATACGTCAACACATCAACCCCACAAACCTCCGCCATCTGCCAAAGCATCCTACGCATCCGCTCCTTCTCCAAATCCCCGAAGAGAAACTGCCCCCGACTGGTGCGGGTGACCACGTGGTAAATCGTAGATTCGGACGAAAGAGTGAGGCGAGGGGAATTCATGGTCGCACCTTGGATTGCGGCGAACTTAAGTCAACATTATTTTGTCAGACTTATTCTTGTTCCAAAACAGGTTGGACCAGCATGCCACGGTCTCAACTGCCCGCCATCAAGACAGAACTCAGCACGCGGAGTTCTTCATCGATCGCGCTTTCCGTGGGCTCCCGCAGGGTGTCTGCGATGGTGGTTCTTAGGGTGGTGCGGAAGCGCTCCCGGAATCGGGCAAGGGATTGGCGTAAAGCGGCGTGGCTCATGCCGAGTTGGGTGGCGAGTTGCGCTTGGTCCGGAGGCTCGCCCGTGCTGGTGCCCAGATAGGGCAGCAGCGCGCTGAAGATTTCGTGGCGGTTGGAGTCGGTGTAATCAGTCTCCAGCTTGCGCACGGCCGCCTCCAGTAATGCCGTGGCCCAGGAGGCTTCGAAGTCCATGGTGGGAGCCGTTTCATAACGCAGCTCGGCCTCACTGAGATCCAGCGAAATGAACTGCACGCCGCCACCCCGTTTCAACCGACCTTCCGCGCGTTTCAGGTCGATCAATTTATCTGAGAAGGCCTTCAGCAAAAAGGTGCGCATGCGGCCCAGAGCGGGGTTCGCAGCAGCCATCATCTCGGATTCCAGGAGGTGATGAAAGAACGATTGCGTGGCATCTTCCGCATCCTCCGCGCTCAGGCCCTTCCAGCGGGCGAAGGCATACAGCGGAAACCAATAGAGGCGACACAATTCCGCCAAGGCCACTTGCGCAGACTTCCCCCCATCACCCGCAGTAGCGGCAGCGATGATGGACCAGCGAGTGGCAGGAAATGAGGAGGTCATGAATCTGGGCGAGGCCGCTACATGGCATAAATCTACACGCTCAGCAAGCCCGGCGGAAAATCCAATTTTCTCCTTTCTTGCATTTCCAATGTCACAATAGTCCCGACATGACGGAGAACGCTGTGAACGTATGCCTGAAATTTCCACCACTCTCAAATCCATGGACCTGGGCCGCCTGCTGGCGGACGGTTTGCGCGAGGCCACACGGCATGCACCGCTGGCTTGGGAACCAGAATCGCCCGAGGATCTGGCCGGTCTGATGCCGCGCTATGAGATTATTCGGCTGATCGGGCGCGGTGGCATGGGGGCGGTGTATGAGGCGCGGCAGGTTGATCTGGGCCGGCGGGTGGCGTTGAAAATTTTACCGCCGGAACTGGGGGCCAATGCGGCTTTTGCCGAGCGGTTTCGGCGCGAGGCGCAGGCTCTGGGGCGACTGGAGCAGCAGAACATTTTGGAGATCTATGAATTTGGTGAGAGCGCGGCGGGACATTTGTATTTCTCGATGCAATACGTCGATGGAGGGGATCTGGGATCGCGGCTGAAACAGGGTCCGCTGCCACAGGGCGAGGCGTTGCGGATGGTGAAGGAAATTTGCGCTGCGCTGGAGACGGCTCACGCCGAAGGCATCATTCATCGTGACATCAAGCCCTCGAACATCCTGCTCACGGAAGAGGGGACTGTGAAGGTGGCGGACTTTGGGATTGCCCTGCTCGATGACCAGCCCAAGGAGCGGCTCACTTACACCGGCATCGCTGTGGGCACCATGGAATACGCGGCTCCCGAGCAGGCGGCAGGCACGGCGGTGGACACCCGCAGCGACCTCTACAGCGTGGGAGTCATCTGCTACGAAGTCCTCACTGGCCAGCTCCCGCGCGGTATTTTTGATCCGTCGTCGAAGGTGAATGCCGAGGTGGATCCGGCGGTGGATTCCGTGGTTCACACTGCGATGCAGAACGACCCGGCGCGCCGTTTTCAGAGCGCGACGGATTTTCGCGCGGCGCTGCACCGTTCCGGGGAAAAGAAGGTGCATCCTTCACGATGGAAGCTGCAAGCGGCAGCGGCGGCCTTGCTGCTCGCACTGGGCGCGGGCATTTTCCACTGGTGGCCGGGGAAAACGGACTCACCGCCGAAGATTGCCACCGCCCCGCCGATGCTGGGCACCACGGTCGTGGGCTGGGGCCAGAATGAATTTGGCGAGGGCCGTGCCTCGGTGGTTGTCGGGGACGCGAAAGCTATCGCTGCGGGCGGTTATTTCACGGTGGTGCTGAAAGCGGACGGAACCGTCGTCGCCTGGGGCAAAGACGACCGGGGCCAAATCAGGGTTCCGCCGGGCCTGACTGGTGTCGAGAGCATCGCCTGCGGTGACTCGCATACCGTGGCGCTGAAGTCGGACGGCACTGTCGCCGCCTGGGGCTACAACGAGAGAGGCCAGACCGCAGTGCCTGCAAACTTGACCGGCGTCGTAGCTGTCGCGGCTGCGGATCGGTTTTCCGTCGCACTGAAGTCCGACGGCAAACTTGTTGCATGGGGAGGAGACGACGCTCAGCTCATTTCCGGGCAGCCGCAATTGACCGATCTTAAAGCCGTCGCTGCTCGCGGGAACTACCTCCTCGCAGTGAAGCGCGACGGCACCGTGGTCCATTGGGGGGGCGGCTCTCTCTACAGCCAGTCCGCCATCCCCGCCGGTCTGTCCGGTGTGCAGAGTGTCGCCTGTGGCACCGATCACTGTCTCGCGCTGAAAACGGATGGCACCGTCATCGCCTGGGGGCGCGACGACCATGGCCAGGCAACCGTCCCGGCCGGGCTCACGGGCGTGGTGGCCATCTCGGCGGGCGTGAAGCACAGCATGGCTTTGAAGCGCGACGGCACCGTCGTCGCGTGGGGGATCCAGGGCAAGGAAGCGTGGGGCAATGCGCACGGCCAGACTGCCGTGCCGGCAGGCCTCACCGGCGTAAAAGCCATTGCAGCAGGCCTCCGCCATAGCGTCGCGTTGCGGTAGTGCGGCAATTCCTGCCGGATGAGGGCGGAATGCTTTTTCCGAAAAAAATTTCCGGAGGGCTGTCACACACCACCGCAGATGACGGAGAACAGGTTGAACTACCATTCCCACGCCATGAAACATCAACTCATCTCATTCCTGTGCCGGGCCTTCGCGCTCTTCACTTTCACCGCCACCCTCCACGCGGCCTCGCCAGACCAGCCGCCGGAGGGCGTCTCCAAATCCGACTGGGCCTCGATTCGCGAGGCCTATGATGCCGGGCAGCATTCGTTCAAGCCCACGGCCACCGGCTGGGAGGCGCGGAATGCGGGGCAGCAGTGGCTCACCAGTTTTGACCGGCGCGGCTTTGTCGCCCAGCCGCAGGGGGCGGCTTGGCAGTGGGGGCTGGAGCTGAAAAGCTACGGACTCGATGGCAGCGAGCGCGCCATCGGCGGCGTGCCGACGGTGAAGGCCGCGGGGCAGCGCCTTTCCTACCAGTGGGACGTATCGTTGAACGAGTGGTTCGTCAACGACCGGCGCGGGCTGGAGCACGGCTTCACGGTGGCGCAGCGACCGGAGGGGCAGGCGGATGCGCCGCTCGCTTTCACGCTCGGCGTGCGCGGCGGGCTGCGTCCGGCCATCGCGGCGGATGCGCTCGGTGTGGCGTTTCAAAATGACAGCGGCACGACGGTGCTCAACTACTCCGGGCTGAAGGTCTGGGATGCCGATGGCAAGGTGCTCGCCTCCCGTTTTGTGGCCGCCGACGAGGGCGTGCGGCTGCTGGTGGAGGAGCGCGGCGCGCGTTACCCCGTCACCATCGACCCCATCGCCCAGCAGGCACTCATCACGGGCAGCAATACCACACCGGGGTTTAACATCGCTAATCGCGGCCCGGGCGATGCTTTTGGTCGGGCAGTGGCCATTTCGGGTGATACCGTCGTGATCGGTGCGCCGGGTGAGGACAGCAATGCCTCCGGCGTGAATGGCAATCAGGCGGACAACAGCCTGTTCAATGCCGGTGCCGCCTACGTCTTCGTGCGCAGCGGTGACACCTGGACCCAGCAGGCCTACCTGAAGGCGAGCAACCCTGGAGGCGCGCAAGGAAATTTTCCTTATGAATGGCAGGGCGACAACTTCGGCCAGGCCGTGGCCATTGCGGGCGACACCATCGTCATCGGCGCGCCGGGTGAGGATGGCCGGGGCTTGGCTGATCCGACCACGGACACCACGGATTCCGGTGCGGCCTATGTCTTCGTGCGCAGCGGGACGACCTGGACGCAGCAGGCCTATCTCAAGGTAATTCCAGGCAGCTCCGCCCTCTTTGGCGGCTCCGTGGCTATCTCGGGTGAGACCATTGTGGTCGGCACAGCCAGCAGCTTGGCGAGAATTGCCCTTAGCGCACCGGGCTCTGGCGTTGGCGGTAACGCAGTCGGAGGTGAAGGTGCGAACAACACGGGCGTGAATGCGTTTCTCAACCCGGGCGGCGCCCCGAAGTCCGGCGCGGCCTATGTCTTCGTGCGCAGCAGCAACCTGTGGAAGCAGCAGGCCTACCTGAAGGCGAGCAACACGGATGCGTATGATGGCTTTGGCCAGTCCGTGTCCATCTCGGGCGATACCCTCGTGGTCGGAGCCTGGAACGAAGCCAGCGCCGCCACCGGCGTGAATGGCGATCAGGCGGACAACAGCTCCCCGCTCGCCGGCGCCGCCTACGTCTTCGCCCGCAGCGGTGGCACCTGGACCCAGCAGGCCTACCTGAAGGCAGACAGTCACGCGTTCAACGAGGCCCTGTTTAGCCAATCGTTGGGCTTTGGCTACTCGGTGAGCATCTCGGGTGATACGGTGGTCGTGGGGGCACCCCTGGCATCATATTTTGGTCTCGCCACCCCCACCGGAGCCCAAAACGCGGATAAGGTCTTCGTCTTCACCCGCAGTGCGGCGGGAACATGGACCCAGCAGGCAGCGATTCCCGCTACAATTCTCAATCCAGAAAATCTCGGCGTTTTCGGTCTGTCCGTTGCCGTGTCGGGAGAGACGCTGGTCATCGGAGATCCTAACACAGGGAGCATTGGCAGGGCCTTGGTTTACACGCGAACCCCGGCAGGCGCATGGCTCCTTCAGGGAAACCTCAATGGTCCTGGAATTCCCTTCGCTGGCTACGGCTATGCCGTGGCGCTTTCCGGCGGGACGGCGGTCTCCGCCGCCGGTGGGGCTTCAGAAGATACACTTTATTATGTTTACATCAAAGGAGACAATCGCGCCCAAATCTTCACCGGCGTGGGCCTGCCGAGAATGAGCGTGGAGCAGCCCGCCGGCAGCGTCATCGCCAGCGGCGGCGCGCGGACGGTCGCCACGCTGCCCGGCAGCTTCACCGACACGGTGTTCACGATTCGGAACGTCGGGGCTCAGCCGCTGACGCTCACCGGCACGCCCAACCTCGTGGCGCTCAGCGGCAGCAGTGACTTCAGCATCCTCACCCAGCCCGCCAGCCCCGTGGCGCCGGGTGCCACCACCACCTTCACCGTGCGCTTCGCCCCCGCCACCGCCGGGCTGAAGACCGCCACGCTCACCATCCCCAGCGACGACGCCAGCACACCCTACGTCATCAGTCTCTCCGGCCGCGGGCTCAGCACCACCACCGACACCGATGGCGACGGCCTGAGCGACGCGGCAGAGTTCAACCTCGCCTCATTGGGCTTTGACTGGCAGGTGAGCCAACCCGCGCAAGTGAGCACCTACTTCGCCAACGCCAACAGCGCGGGGCTTTACACCACCTCGCAAGTGCAGACCCTCAACGTCGGCACCCCCCTCCTCCAGCGCGATGCCGCCACCGGGCAATTCACCCTCGAACTCGGCCTCGAGAAATCAAACGACCTGCAAACCTTCACGCCCTTCCCGTTCCTCGCGCCGCAGACCTCTGTGCAGCCAAACGGAAAGCTGCACTTCCAATTCACCACCCCGGACAACGCGGCCTTCTTCCGGCTGAAGGCGCAGTAGGCTAACCGGCATCGTCAATCCCGCGCTGCGCCACCCCTACAGCCGGGGAGGCGGGCCGGGGACTTTGCAAGCGCAGCGGAAAAGGGGTCGCGACAAGAATCTTGACAAAATCCCCGGAACCCAATCCATCCCCGAAACTGGCATCACCGGAACCGTCGGCGCGACCTAGGATTCCGATGGCAATCCGGGCAAGTTTGACCTATCCCGATGGCTGAGTGATCAATTATACGCTACAGCGTGCGATCTCAGTTGAAGACCGTCATGCCTGCCGGGGCTGCGGCGCTGGGTGCGTAAGTTTAAAGAGGGGTGGGGCGGACAAAAATCGTGAGGAAACACCCGCAATCCAATCCCTGCAGTGGATGTGAACTACATTTCCTCTGAGAATTTATGATTTCATTCTTCCAAACCCTCGCAAGATTCGCTTCCGTGGTTAAATCCCGCATCCTCATCACTTCTGAATCCACTGCTGATCACTGCATTGCGCGGGTGAGTCGGGGTGAGTTTGTGTGCGTCTATGTTGATTAAGCCGGCCGGGTAATGGATTACCCAAACCGCCGCTTTTTCTTCTCGCCAACGACCCGGGGCGGGGCAGGCTGGAGACGTGCGAATCTCCCGCACCCATTCATCCCCATTGCCTTTATGCCCCTTGGTTACCTGACAGAAGGTCTGGCCGGTTCGCTCACGACGGCCGGTTTGTTGGCCTTCCTTTTTATGCTCATCACCGCGCACCGGGCGGTGTATAATTTGCGCCAATCGGATGAACTCATCGTCCTCTTCTCGCTGGCGCTGTCGGCGTTCACCTCGCTGGCCTGCGTTTTCTATCCCATCGCCAATCTGATCAATCTGGCAAGGGATCAGGCAAATCTTTGGGAATCTCTCAAGCACCTGGAGCCCCATCTTCGGACGGAATTGGCTTCGGGCGTGCTGGCCCTGCGCGTGACTTCCGTGGCCGTGGGCCTGACCGCCACGCGCAGTCTGCTGGAAGCGCTGAGGCTGGATCCGCTGCCATCCACGGCCGAGGCTACGAAACGCCTTTTTCATTTCAAGGAAGCCGTGGAGATCGACGCCGATGCCCTCACCGTGCACCGAAACCGGTTTGCCCAGACGGCACTGAATCTGGTGCAGTCAGGATTTTACGAGCTGAACATCCTGCTGCTTTGGGCGATCAAGTTCACGTCCGAGAGCACGCTGGCCTCGGCGCTGCTGGCGTGGGCGCTTTTCTATATCATCGATGACTGGCGGATCATTTTCCGTTTTTCCCTGGCGTTGAAAGGCCGTTTCCTTAAATCGCACCTGCGTCAGGTCTCGCGCACCAACTGGTTGATCACGCTGGCGGGAACGTGGTGTGCCTGGCAGTGGTCGGGCATTGCGTCGATCCTTTACCTGGCGTGCTGCTATTTGCTCCATCGCCTGCTCCTTTATGTGGCGCATGGGGTGCAGGGGAAATGGCGCATTCCCGGTGCCCTGGACTGGAAATTTTATGACCGGCGCATCGACCATTCCACGGGCGAGCGCAAGCCGTAGCCCGGCGGACTATTTCTTCTGGTCCACCGTGCCGCAGTTCCAGTAGAAATGCATTTCCTCGACGCTGGGCACCTTGAGTGGGCGAACGATGCGGAATCCGAGGAATTGTGCGTCGGTGTGGAACCAGATGCTCTTGGGCAGCTGGGGATCCTGCTGTTTCCATGCGGGGGTGCTGCCCCGGCGTTTGGCGCTGCGGCAGTTCTCAGCCACGCTCCGGAAGCCACCGCCGCGTGCGACACGTGGAAAGAGGGTGACGGGTTTGTTGTAGGGGTTGGCGACACCGTTGGTCAGGGTGCTGTAGAATTTCTCGTCGTATTGATCCAGCGTCCATTCGTTGACGTTGCCGTAGATGTCATAGAGGCCCCAGGGGTTGGGTTTCTTTTTGCCAATCGGCTGCGTGGCGCCCTGGCCGGTTCCGTCGATGTCGCTGTTGTCAGTGAACCAGGCGTATTCGCCCAGCTGGCTGGCATCATCCCCGAAGAAGAAGGTGGTGGTGGTGCCGGCGCGGGCGGCGTATTCCCACTCCGCTTCCGTGGGCAGACGGTAGAAATTTCCGGTCTGGGCACTGATGAACTGGCAGAATTTGTTGGCGGCGTGTTCCGTCATGGAAATGGCGGGGTAGCCATTCTGCCCCATGCCGAAGGTCATGTCGACGTAGGGAGTGGTCGGGCTGGAAATGGCGTCCACATCGGTGTCGGTGGGTTTGCGTTGCTTCTTGCTGCCATCCTTGTAGCGGGAGTCGGCCGTGATCATGAACTGCATGTAGAGATCCCAGCTTACTTCGTAGGCTCCCATCCAGAAGGGATCCACCTGCACCTGCACCTGGGGTCCCTCGTCGGCACTGCGCCCGGATTCGGATTCGGGGCTGCCCATCAGGAAGCTGCCTCCCTTGATGACGACCATGGGAAATTGTTTGTTGAAGCGTGGAATCGTCCCGTCATAGGGCTTCATCTCGGATTCGTCCTTCTCCTTGGTCTGGGCCACGATGGTTTCGTAAAGGCGCTTGGTCAGATCCATGTTGTCGAGCGAGGGCGGACGCACCTCCATCTTGGGGCGTTGCTTGAGCACCACCGCCTCGTCCCAGGCTGCTCCTTCCGCGATCCATTGCTTGATCAGTTCGATTTCCTCCTTCTTGAGGGCATCATGATTCGGGGGCGGCGGCATGCGCTTTTTGTCGTCGTCCGGCCGGAGCATGTCCTTGACCATCCGGCTTTTGTCCGGGTCGCCGGCCACGAGAATGGGCCCGTGATCACCACCGGTCATGGCGGTGGCCTTGGTGGTGATGTCGAGCTCGCCATTTTCCTCCTTGTTGCTGGGTTTGTGGCAGGAAACGCATTCCGTTTCGAGAATGGGCACGATCTGCTTTACGAAATCGATCTTCGCGCTTTCGGCAAAGGCAGGAGTGATCGTCAGCAGGGTAAGGAAGAGCAGGGAGGGGCGCATAGGGAGGGACATTTTCAATATTACGCGGGAAATGCAACAGGAGTCACAAACCTTACCACGGAAAATTTTCCAGGTTCCCGTGTTGGCGGGACGCCACCGCCGCCCGATCCCCGAAGGATCAACGGGGAACCACGCGAATGCGAACGTATTTCCGCGCATTGGAGAGGTCCACGAGCCGCGCCAGCACGCTGCGGGTACCGTCGCTGGAATTGGCATACAGCACCTGGATTTCCGATCCATCGCCGGGGTCGGGGGTCCACGAAGCAAGGTTGGTGGAGGTTTCCAATTGCAGCGTGACGTCGTCCGCCCCGAGCCGTTCGCCCCAGGTAAAATCAAAAGTCTGGTCGGACGCCGCGGGAGTGGGCAGTGCGGTGAAAGCGTATTCCAGCAGGCTGGGATAGCTGGAGATGAGAAGTGCATCGCTCGTGCCGGGACTGCCGCCGGGCAGGCGGGAGGGACGCCAGCTGGTCGGCAGGGAGGAATCGGGATTGAATTCGGGACGGATCAGGGTGAGCGAGCTGCCCGCGCCATCGGCTTCATTCGGCCAGGGGTTATGATCGTCGTAGGAAAACTCCACGATCACCGCCCCGCCACGGTCGCGCAGGATCAGATGCTCGCCGCTGTTGGAAAGATTTTTCCCCACGCCAAACTCGCCAGCCACCGGCAATCCGTTGCCATACCTTGCGGTGAACGCAGCGAGGTTTTCGACAACGAGGACCCGCTGTCCGGGCGCCAGCATTGTGATGGCACTGCCCGTAAAATCGAAAAGGATGCCCTCGGAGAAATGCACCCCGGTGAGGTCCAGCGTGTGCGAGCCCACATTCACGAACTCAATGAATTCCTCGGCTCCTATGCCCGCGGGGTGATAGTTGATTTCTGAGATGAGGAAATTTCCCGCTGCCGCCGCCTCCACCGTTCCCAGATTGGTGATGGCAATGGTATCGCTGCCCACTGCAGCGCCATCGTGATTGATCGCCGTGAGGGCCAGCGCATTGGGACCGGCGAGCACGGGCACGAGGATCTGCCACGTCTGGCCATCCAGCCAGGTGACCTCCAGCGATTGCGCTGGCGCACCGTTTCTTGAGACCCTGATTTCCCGCACATCAATCCAACCCGATCCCTGCAGGGTGGCGGAGGTTTGAGTTGTGGAGAAATCCGTCCCGCCATTCGTTGTGATGGCGAAGCTTATGGCGGGAAATTGCGTGGCGATCTGATCCAGCACGAACGTGCGCCGCGCGGCGACCCAGTTGCGGAAATTTACGGCGTAGAGGGGCTTGTCAGCCACCGGAGTGGAACTGAGATGATTGATGACGGGATCGAGAAACGTATTTGTAAACGCCGTCTGGCAGAGTTGGCGCAGATGGCCCGCAAACAGCCGGCGGTTCTGCGGGAGGTTGATGATGGCTCCAAGGCGGTGTGTCCCCAGGCCGAAGATGCTGTAGGTAGGCGCATAATAAAATGCATGGTCCTGATCCCAGGGAAAGAGCATGGCCTTGTGATCGGAGGGCCGGATGTAGATCTCGGCGTTGTGGGCGAGACCGTTGTTGTAGGTGTCGGCGAGTCCGATCAACGCCGAGAGCGCGAAGACCCGCATCCAGTTGTCGGTGTCCATCGCGGAGAAGGTTTGCGCATAGAGGCTTTGCGGCGGGGCATCGAAGGCGGAGCCCAGCGCCATGAGGCCCGAGTAGTCGTCAACATCCGCATTGGTCTGCACGAGATAGTTCCAGCGCCATCCTTCCTTGGAGGATCCAAAGCTGCGGATTTCCGTGTCCCGCACGGCGTTGTAGGCATTCTTCAGGCTCTCGACATTTCCATCCACGGTGGACGTGGGATAGTAGATCAGCTCCTGTTTGAAGAGCATGCCATCGGCTCCGGAGGGAAATTGTTCCTCCAGATAAGCCGGGTTGAAGCGGGTCATCTTGAGTTGCGCGCGCCGGTTTCCCTCCGTGGTGCGCGGAGTTTGGAAAAAGACCACATCGTCATAGGTGGCGGGAATGTTCCCCGCGCGATTGGCGATGGCCTGGTAGAGCATTTCATTCACGGTCGCACCGAGTGTGTTTTCAATCCATCCAGTGCCGTCCCCCTTGGGCATGTTGAAGGCTCCATCGATGACCACGCTGCTTTGCACGCCACGGAACAGATGATCCGACGGAAACTGAATGTTCCATCCGGCGCGATTGCCCTGGCGTCCAAACGGTGCCGACCGCAGGCGCACCGCGGCATCATACCAGACTTCACGATCATTATAAATCACCGTGCAGGGCCAGCGAAAATTGGAAACGCTGTGGACCGGGTTATGCAGTTCATTGGCATCCGCGGCATTCATCAACAGGCGCATTTTATTGCGCACGGCCTGCGTTGCGACGGCTCCATCGCCGACCTTGTAAAGGGCGCGGGAGGCCGGGCCGCCGCGCGGAAACTGAGCCACCGACCCGGCTCCATCCGTTGCCTGAATGTAGAACTGAACCTGCGAGCCCGAGACCTGCCCGGGCAGCACGCCCATGAAACGTCCACCGCCGTCGCCACCCAGATTGGTGCGCTGCCACGCTCCCTGGTTCAGGCTGTAGAAAACCACCACCTCCTGAATGCCATCGGGATCGGCCACCGAGATGGAAATGCGGACTGGCTGGCTGGCGGCGGGCACCATCGGGCTGTGACGCAACCCATCAAATGCCGGACCGGCGTTGGCGACGCGGCTTCCATTGGTTGCCCCCGGCGTGCCCATGGGAATCGGCAGCGTGAGAATGGAGGTTCGCGATGCCCGGTTTAAATACAACCGTGAATTCAACTGGGGCGATCCGCTGAGCCATTTCGCCCGGAAGGAAATTTCATAAGTCTTGGCGGGATCGATGGCGCGGTTTCCCACCAGCGTGGTGGAGGCTGCGTTGTAGGTGTGTTCTGCCTCAGCGGTGGCGATCAATCGCAGCACCCTGCCGGGACCATCCGGATTTGCCACCACCTGGCTCAATTTATGCGTGCCCAGCAACCGCCATTTTGCCGCTCCCTGGCCGATTGGATCGCTTTCAAAGTTTCCGTTTTGGATCACCTGCACAGGTGCACCATCGGGATCTTCAATCACCGAAACATCGTCGATCAGCGCCTCGCCGGCGTCCAGGAAACCAAGCAGGAACTCATGCCAGTTGTCGGGATAATTGCTCCCGGGAGGTTCGCTGCCGGCGGCGCGATAGGTGATCGTCTGCCAGGTGCCCCGGCTGGTTTCATCGCTGGCGGCCCAGGATTCAGGACTGCGGCGGTCGGCGTGCGGGTCGGTTAATTCCAGCGTCGAGCCACCGCCGTCCGCCAGTTCCGGCCAGCGGCCACCATCAACGTAGGGAACCTCATCCACGAGGGCATCAGCGTCATTGCGCAGCCTGATGCGATCACCGGTATTGCTGAGGGAACCCGAAAACTGGGTTTGGTTCAAGATCAAAAATCCGCCCGCAGAAATTTGAGCACCGGCTGGAAAAACATAGTCCACCGCATCGCTGAGCCGCCAGCCCGTCAGGCTGACGGTCTGCGTGCCGGGATTGTGCAGTTCAATCCATTCGGTGTCATTTTTCGCATAAGGAACGCCTGCGCCGGGATCTGCAAAAGTCGGCCTTGCATGGTAGGCGATTTCATTGATCACCACATTTCCGGGCAGGAGCGGAGCCATCGCCGGGGCCACGGCGGTCACACCATCGAGGATGCTGGCAGAGAGATCCAAAGCGACATCCGCCAAGGGAGCGGCTGGAGTCAGCTTGATTGCCACCAGGTTAGCGCCGGTGACCAGCCCGGCCGCATTTAAGAGAATTCCCTGCGATCCATTTCCGGAAACTGACCCGGCCAGAACCCCGTTGAAATAACATTGTGCCGTGCCCTTGATCGTGCCGCTGAGCAAGAGGCGCGCATTGGGCATGGTGCCACTCCACGCGAAGGATTTGCGCAGATAATAGGCGCTGCGGCCTGCGGGGAGAACCGTTACCGGAGTCGGTGGTCCGGCGGGATTGGCGGTGCCGAGCGGTGCGGCGCCGGAGGTCCAGGATGCATCACTGAAACCGGAAAGCTGAATCCATTGGGCAGGAGGATCATTTCCGGTGGGTTCAAATTTCCATGACGCGCCGGCATTGAAAACAACGCGGGGAGCGGTTTCAGTGGTCAGGGGAAAATTTTCCGCTCCCGGACTGCCCCCCATCTGCGCGCTGGTGATCCACGAGGCGGCGCTTTCACTGCCATGATCGGGTCTGCGTTTGGCCAGACTTGGGCCGCCGCCATCGGGCTCGATCGGCCAGCTTCCGGAGTCGCCGTAATGCACGCGATCCATCATCCGCCCCCAGCGTTCGTGCAGACGGATTTCCTCGCCGCTGTTGTCGAGTTTGCCGACCAGCGGCCCCAGCGCGCCTACGGGACTGTTTGGCACAGCGGAGACCACCAGATACGCTCCTGGCTCCATGATGGTCCCCTCGGGAAAGGTGAAATCAATGCCGCCACGCAGCGACCACCCTCCGAGATCAACGCGAATCGACATCTGGTTGTGCAACTCAATCCATTCCGGAGCAGCCACCGCGGCCGGCGGCACCGGATCCGGCGGATGGTAGAAAATTTCATTCAACGTGACGACACTGTCCGGCGCTGCCTGCACCGATCCCAGGCACCAGAGCGTGGCGCACACAAGCAGGCACCGGAGGGGAGGGGACATCGTTGAAATTGGGGGGATGGGGGGGACTTTGTTGGTTTTAGTGAATCGGCGCATTTTCGTCAATGACCCATTCCGGCTCAGGGCTCGATAAACAGCCTTCCAGACCGCCGCCGCACCCATCGTCCGCCGGGCAGGTTGGCTTTGGCCAACGGGGCTTGCGGCGGCAGGAGTGCCCGGATGGATTCGATGAGTTCAAACGTGATCAGGGGCACGCCGTGCTGCTGCATCCAGGCATGCAGCACGCGTCGTTGCAGAGCGACAGGGGTGGCGAGTAATATTTTTGTGTCCAAAAATTCACCCACTGAGAACGCCTCCACCTGCGACTGCAGGCAGGCATCGTCCTCCCGCGCCATGGCCGCAATCCGCAGCAAGGCGGGCCGCACATCGCGCTGCATCACCCGGGAGGCCAGCGGAAGAAGTTCATGGCGAATCCGGTTGCGCAGGAAATCCGCAGACTGATTGGAGGCGTCCTCGCGATATTTCACGGCTTGTTCCGCCGCATATTCGCGCAACTCCTCCCGGCTATATGCCAGCAGGGGCCGCAGGAGCAGGAGTCGCTTGTTATCGACCTGCATCTCTGTGAGTGACCTCATGCCCCCCAGTCCCCGCAGGGAACTTCCCCGCAGCACATTCATCAGAACGGTCTCCGCCTGATCATCCGCGTGGTGTGCGAGGAAAACTCTGTCGCAGCGATGCGCCTGCGCACCGCGGGCGAAAAAGGCATGCCGGGCGTGGCGTCCTGCCGTCTCCAGCGAATGTTTGCCCGTCGTCCCCGCCACCGGCGCTGACTCGATGACGCAGGCAAAGCCAAGCTGCCCCGCCGTCCGTTCCACCAAACGTGCATCAGCCGCCGAAGCCCGGCCCCGCAGTTGATGATTCAGATGGCAAACCACCAGTTTGCGATATCCCAACCCATGCAGCCAATGCAGCAGCACCATGGAATCACAGCCACCCGACACCCCGACGAGATATTTCCGCCGGGGCGAAAATTCCGCCAGTTCGGGAGTCAGCGTAAATGCAGCCATGCAAGTTCCCTTGCACTTGATCCCGCTTTGCGCCAGCGATTCCCGCATGACCGCCGTGCACCATGGAGGGACCTGGGAGGAACTGACCGCGTGGCTGCCAATGCAGCCCGGCCTGCAACGCGTGGTCTGCGATATCTACGGCACTCTCCTCCACGTCGAACCCGGACCCGCCGATCCGGAACCACTCTGGAAAGCAGCCTGGCAACGCTGTGTGCCCGCCACTCCCTTTATCGAATGGGAACGGATGCATCAGCTATTGCAGGAGGCAGTCCGCGCAGAGCACACTGAGGCCGCCAAATTCCACGAGGTCGATTGGGTGAAAATTTTCCACAACCTCGGCGGCAACGCCCGTCTTGCCCGCCATCATGCCCGCCTCCAACGCCGCTGCCACCTGATGCCCGGTGCAGCTGAGTTCATCCGCCATTCGAAATTGCCCCTCGCCCTCTGCTCCAATTCCCAAGCCTACACGCTCATGGAAATGCGGCTGGCCTTGCGAAAAGCTGGCCTAAAGCTGCATCGCTTCGACCTCCAGAACAGTTTCTTTTCCTTCCATCATCACACCGCCAAACCCAACCCAGCGGTCTGGCAAATGCTGGCAAGGAAATTCGCCCCCACCCCACCCGCCGCACTCCTCATGGTCGGCGATCGGACAGACAATGACATCGAACCGGCCCGGAAGGCGGGGTGGAGCACTTGGGTGTTATCAAACCCTGCAGCTCGCTGTGAACCTTCACAATAAAAACCCCATCGGCGGGGCGCTGCTGCTGGTGCTGTAGAAGCGGGAAATGTTGGGCAGGACGAGGGGGAGGCTGGTCTTTTGCACGCCGAGCCAGAGGGCCATTTCGGCGAAAAATTCATCGACGCTGGTGGTGGGGATGAGGCGTCCGCGGCCGACGTCGAGCGGGTTGTCGATGGTGAGGTCCGGGTAACTGCCGTAGATCCGCTGGCCTTTGACCTGGCCTCCGAGGACGAATTGATTTCCGCCCCAGGCGTGATCGCTGCCCTGGCTGTTGGAGGTGAGTGTGCGACCAAAATCAGACGCGCTGTAAAGTACGACTTCATCCTGCGCTCCGAGGGCGGCGAGCGTATCGTAGAAGGCTTTGATGGCATCGTTGACCACGGGGAGCATGGCGGCCTGATTGCTGATGAGTCCGCTGTGGTGGTCCCAGCCGCCGTAGTTCACGAAGAAGGTCATGCGGCACATCCCCAGGTTCGCGCGGCCTGCGATCGTCTTGGCGATCATGCGCATCTGCTGAGCGAGCGGTGTGCCGGGCCACGTCACGCTGGGGGGCAGGGAAACATTGGTTGCGGCGGTGAAGGCATCGTAGGCCTGGGTCGCGTCCTTTTTCGATTTGTTGAAACTCTGCTGGAAATAATTCTGATACTCCAACGCCATCTGGCTATCCAGGGCGGCGCTGCGGATTTGCTGCACTTCCTCGCCTGCGGCCCAAGCAGAATTGTAGCCGAAGAGGCCATCGGCCCCTGTGTCGCGGATGGCATATTCCGCCACGGTATTGCCAGCCTGCCAGACGTTGGATCCGGCCAGCGAGACGTTCATGGAAAATTTGTCCTGGGTGTTGAAGCTCTTTAAAATGTCCGCCATCCGCCCTCCCCAGCCGATCCCACTGCGTGCATCCGGCAGGGACGATTGCCATTGCTCCTGCTGATCCGAATGGGAAAAAACGCCGAGCGGAAGTTTTAGCCCGGCATTGTATTGAGCCTTGGTGACATGCTCGACAAGCGTGCCCACGTTGGCGGCGAAGGCTAGTTTTCCCTGATCGAAGTAGGTTTTCAACGCAGGCAGCGCCGGGTGGATTCCAAACGTCCGTGTGCCGGTATTCAGCGGATTGATGGTGAGCAGCGAGGATTCGGCGATGGCGATGGACTGGCGAATGTTTGAATAGGACGCGTATTCCGGTCCCTTGGGGGCGAGCATGTTGAACGAATCATTTCCCCCATTCAGAAACAGGCAGACGAGGGCCTTGAAACCGGTGGGCGACCCCTCCGCAGCGGCGGCACTGCCGGCCATGCGCAGATTCATGAGCGTATTCATCACGGGCAGGGCGCTGACCAGCGCGCAGTTGGCGGAGCCGAGAAATTGGCGACGGTTCATGGGTTTCATGGTTTTAGCGTTGGATGCAATATTCCGGCGAGGTGAGCATGAGATAAACGGCGAGGTTGACCCGTTCTGTCTGCCAATTGCCGGTGACGGTGGAGGTGAGGCGCAGCACGGCTTCGCGAATCAACTGGAATTCCCTGGGAGAAAGGGTGCCGTAGGTGAGGTGAAGGTCGAGACGGCGGATGAGGGCATCCACATCGGTTGTGGCGAGAGCCGATTCCTGCACGAGATTTGGCCGCACGGCCCGGGTGGGTTCCGCAGTGCCCCAGCGGTGGAGATCGCGACCGGAGAGGGAGTTGTAGAAATAATTGGGCGAGGAAATGGCGGTGGTGGCATTGAGGATTTGAAATTCGGGTGCGACCAAGCCTGCGGACCCCACGACGCCGGGAGGTGAGTAATTTGGCAGGTAGAAATTGAAGACGCTCGGGGAATTGTAAGGCTGCTGTTGCTGATCAAAATTGAAGGCGTCCAGTTGATAGAAATCCACGCCCGAGGCCTTGGCATTGAAGGCTCGCGCATAGTTCACGCAGCGCAGAAATGGCTCGCGCGCTTTGCCCCAGGAGGGATTGCTGAGGGCCGCAGAATCGCGGGCCTCCGGGTCCAGCAGGATGGCTTTGATGAAGGCTTTCATATCGCCGCGAACCCCGGAACCATTGTCAGCAAAGGCCGCCGATACCCGCCCGATGTAAGCGGGACTGGGATTGGAAGTGACGAGGCGCTGGATCAACAGTCTCCCGATGAACGGTCCGACGTTGGGGTGGTTGAAGAGATTATCAATGGCCGCATTCACATCAAACAGCGTCGCCGTGCCGTCATCCGGAGCACTGGCCGTGCGCACCGGGAGAGTGTTGCCATTAAGCAAAGTTTTGGTGGCCAGATCGTGGTAAGCATCGAAGCCGCGCATCGGAACGATCCACTGGGGAGGATTGGGATAAGCATCGAAGTTTGTTTGTGATGCCGGCCCATAACTGAGTCCGGTGAAGACGCGTGCGAAGTTCGTGATATCGACATTCGTGTAAGTGGGCATGGGTTGGCCCTGTCCATCGAGCATCCGTGTCCCATCCTGATTTAATTTCCAGAGTCCGATACTGAATAACTGCATGACCTCGCGGGCGAAATTTTCGTCTGGAAAGGTGTTGGTAGCCGGATCGCCTTTCTTATTTTTCACGTGACTCAGGTAGAAGCCCATCACGGGATGCGTTGCGACATCGAAGAGGAGCGTGCGGAAATTTCCCAGCGCATTGCGCACCAGCATGTCGTAATAATTCGCCATGCCCCGATATTCCACAGCCAGCGTCTCGGGCCGGTCCGAGACGACAAAGATCTGGCTCAGGGAGTAAGCGATGCGCTGACGGACCGGATCGTATTGGGCCGCCGGGCCGGCGGGATAGGTGCCGGGATTCGTGGGGCTGGCGGGATAAAGGTTCACGGTGCCCAGAGCGCGATTCCACCATGCCACCGACTTCGGGCTGAGATACATATCGGGATAACGGACCGCAATATTCGCCGTAAAGGGTTCGTGATATTGCGGAGGAATCGCAAACTGGGCATCAAGCCAAGCGCTGTATCCCTGCGCCATGACCGTCTCCACGTTTTCCGGAATGATGTCGGCATCCCCGGCGTCGTCCTGATCGGGACCAAATGCCGCCTGAACGAGAAACCTCGCTGCAGCCTTTGGATTGGGCGGATTGGAGGCGGTTTCGTTATGGAGCGTCACGGTCGCAGCCACGCTTGAACCAAGTGCATAACCTGCGCCTGCGTTGGCAGTGAGTACGATGGTCTCATCCCCCTCGGCATCGAGGGCGTCTGCCAGGGGCGCGAAACTCACCCACACCTCGCGAATGCCCGCAGGGATGACGATGCTGTTGCCAGCGGGCATGGCGTAGTCGGTTCCGCGCGTGGCCGTTCCGGTGATGGTGAAATTTACGGTGATCGGTTTCAGCCCTCCACTGCGGCGGATCGCGACGACGCCCGGGTCATTCCAGCGTTCATACATTTCCCCGTCCAAAAGGCCGACGGTTACGGTGTTGGCGGCGTTCCAATTTGCCTGGGCGAAGACCAAATCCTCAGAGGTCTGGCGATCGGTGTGCTTGGACGTGATGTTGAAACTCAGCGCGGCTTCCTGGGCATCCGTGAGCCCATCCGCATCGCTGTCGGCATCCAAGACCTGCACCTTGTAAAACTGCCGGGGAGCGATTCCCGTAACCACATCCATTTGCAAAGGCAGCCCCAAGCCGCTCAGCGTCTGCACCGGAATCCACGGACCCGTCAACGATGCACTGGAAACGATCGCATAGCGTTTCCCAGCCACTCCTTCTGTGCTCAGCCTCACATGCCCCGAATCAACCGGTGCAATCGCCAGGGCGGGATGCGAAGCAGCGGAAAAAGGGTCCGTTCCCGCCAGGGCTTCGGCTGCATTGGTGAATCCATCCTTGTCCGTGTCCACCGCTCCCGACAAGGCCTGTGCGTTGAACTGCGACTCCCAGAGATCACTGAGCGCATTTCCATTTAAATCCAAGCCCGCCTGAAGCCGTCCCATGGTGAGGCTGAGCCCCAGAAGCGTCTTGAGGAGGTTTCGCACTGGGTAAAAATCGGGCAAAATCTGCATCAATGAACAGTTTAACTATAATTTCTATAAAATCAATAGATTAGATCGGCATCTTCAGCGACTACCCGTTTCCCAAGTGTTTCGCCAAAAACGGTCCGGTTCGGCTACGAGTTGGAGGCGTTCGGCTTTGCCGCTGCTGAGCGGAGATTGGCTACATGGATTTGATCTTGGGGACGGTTGGCGGTTAGCTTGGCGTGGATCAGATCCTCCTTTCCAATAAAGTATGCCAGTTGATTACCGAGAGGCACAGCCTCTCGTCGATCCCAGCAGGGACCGAATTCCAAACCCGGAAGACTCGTCAGAAAATCGATGCGCGTTGGCGGTAACCCAAGCTGGAACATGACTTTTGGAGTGGAAAAATCTTTCGCGCTCATTTCATTGAGCCAGCCTCCAAAGGCGATCATCGCAGATCGAAAACGAAGCGCGTTCCCGCGTTCAGGCTCAATCCTGAGATCCAGATCCTTGGTGTAGCGGGGTTCGGCATAGTGAATCACGGCATAACCATCGACGACAAGGTAGCGGACCTCATGCGCGTTCAATACGGCCAACAGTTCTTTGAAGTCGGAGTTCATTCATGGGCCTTCCTTTGATTTTCCGTGCCAAGCAATCCATCTCCCAAGCAGCTTGAAAACGCGCTTCGGGTGTCTGGGTCTGCCAAAAAGCCACGTCAAAGGAGCGGTCAGATTCCTCCGTCGTCGTCTTGCGAAAGGCGATGCGACCTCTGGGCGTGTTGGAAAATTGAAGCGGAATGGTCGACATGACACGGGCGAAAAGTTGCCTTCAAGGCTAGGGTGTGCGCCCGGAGTGTCAACCATAACGCGGAGAGGAGGGTTTGGCCGCAAAAAGGCGCAGAAGACGCAGAAGGAAAATCTCATCCTGCAAGTTTTTGCGCCTTCTGAGCCTTTTTGCGGCCGCCTCAAATCCCTAACACCCCCGCCAGAAACGGCCCGGTGCGGCTCACCTTGCTTGCCGCGATCTTCTCCGGCGTGCCACTGACCACGATGGTGCCACCGTCCGCACCGGCTTCGGGGCCGATGTCGATGACGTGGTCGGCGCTGGCGATGAGTTCAAGATGGTGTTCGATGATGACGGCGGTGTGGCCTTCATCGACGAGGCGTTGGAGGAGCGTGAGGAGCTTTTGAACATCGGCGGGGTGGAGACCGATCGTGGGTTCTTCAATGAGGTAGAGGTTGCTCTTGGGCGTTTTGTTTTTGCGCAGGCGGGTGTTGGATGCGCGGGATTCGCCGCGGCTGAGTTCGGCTACGAGTTTGATGCGCTGGGCTTCGCCTCCGCTGAGCGTGGGGCTGGGCTGGCCGAGTTGGAGGTAGCCGAGGCCGGTTTCCTGGAGCAGTTGGAACGTGCGGCGGAGGCGGGGATGGCTGGAAAAGAAATCGGCGGCTTCATCGATGCCCATGCGGCACACGTCGCCGATGTGTTTGCCGTTGTAATCAATCTCGAGGGTGGCGGCGTTGTAGCGCAGGCCGTGGCAGTCATCGCAGGGCGTGTAGCTGCTGGGCAGGAACGTCATTTCATGCTTGATGTTCCCATTGCCACCGCACGTCTCGCAGCGGCCGCCCTCGGTGTTGAAGGAGAATCGACTGGCGGTATAGCCGCGGGCGCGGGCAGCCGGAGTGGCGGCGAAGACGGTGCGGATGTCGTCGAAAATTTTCAGATACGTCGCGGGCGTGCTGCGGCTGGTTTTGCCGATGGGACTCTGGTCCACTTCGTAGACGGCTTCGAGTGCTTCCAGGCCGGTGATGGAGGTATAGGCTTTCCTGGTCGTCCTTTTCACCTTGGCCAATCCATCCTGCACGGCGGGACGGAGGCAGCCGCGCATGAGGCTGCTTTTGCCACTGCCGCTGATACCGGAAAGGACGGTGAAACGTCCGATGGGGATGGAAAGATTGACGTTTTTTAAATTGTTTGCATGAGCACCCTTCAGGTGAAGCCAGCCGTCGGGACTGTTGGCTGCGGGGAGTTTGCGGCGGGAAAATTTTCGGCCCGCGACCGTGGCCTTCATGAAAGGACCGGTTACTGAGTGTGGATTTTTCACCACGGCTTGCGGGGATCCTTCTGCCACAATGGTTCCGCCGAATCGCCCTGCCCCCGGACCGAGGTCGATGATGTGGTCGGCGTTGAGCATCGTTTCTTCATCGTGTTCCACGACCAGCAGGCTGTTTCCCTTATCCCGCAATGCGAGGAGGGTGCTGAGGAGTTTCTGGTTGTCGCGCGGATGCAGGCCGATGGTCGGCTCATCAAGCACGTAGAGCACGCCGCTGAGATTGCTGCCGAGTTGCGCGGCGAGTCGGATGCGCTGGCTCTCACCGCCGCTGAGGGTGGTGGCGCCGCGGTAGAGATTTAAATAACCGAGGCCGACCTCCTCCAAAAAGAGCAGCCGTTGATCAATTTCCCGGCGGATATCCTGGGCGATGATTTCCTGCGAGCCTTTGAAAAGCATTCGCGACACGGCGGGCCGCGCCTCCGCCACGCTCATTTTTGTGAGGGCGCCAAGCGTCTGGCCGAGGACCTGCACACTGCGGGCTTCCTGATTGAGGCGCGTGGAATCGCACTCCGGGCAGGGGATCAGTTCCTCCTCCTCCGCATGTTCCATGCGATGATCCTCCATCAATTCCGCTTCCATGACTGAGTTGGCATGGCTGGTATCCAAATCGCGGCGACCTGTTTTGCGAACCACGCCATGGCCGCGGCAATTTGTGCACCAGCCGTGCGGACTGTTGAAGGAGAAGAGGCGGGGGTCGAGGACATCGAAGCTGCGCGCACATCCTGGGCACGTGCGCTGGGTGCTGAAGACTTCCGGCAGGTTGGTGGCATCCACGATCCGCAGCACGCCTTTGCCAAGCTCCAGGGCTCGCGTGACAAGTTGTTCGATTTCACGGGGCTTGCTGGTGGAGTCAACTTGGCCGACGATCAAATCGATATGGTGTTCCTTGAAGCGCACGAGTCTGGTGAACTCCGAGGTCTTCACGATGCGGCCATCGATGTAAAGTTCATCGCATCCCTGCCGGGTGGCCAGCGCGGCGATCTTGTCGTGGAAGCCTTTGCGGCCCCGGATCACGGGGGCCATGATGCGGAGCGTTTGGTTCGTCGAGGGCGAGGTCACGAGACCTGCGCCGGGCTTGCGTGGTGCTGGTCTCGTGACCTCGCCCTCTGCAGGTTTGAAAAGGCGCTGGCTGATGGCCGTGGCGATGCTGCTGGGGCTTTGTTCCTTCACCGGCACTTGGCACTTCGGGCAGAACTGCGTTCCCACCTTGCTGAAGAGCAGGCGCAGGAAATGATAGATTTCCGTGACGGTGGCCACGGTGGATTTCACACCGCCGCGCGTGATGCGCTGCTCGATGGCCACGGTGGGCGGCAGGCCGGAAATGTGATCGACATCGGGGCGCTCCACCTGTTCCACGAACTGTCGCGCGTAAGTGGACATGCTGTCGAGGAAGCGCCGCTGGCCTTCGGCAAAGACGAGATCGAAAGCGAGCGTGGATTTTCCAGAGCCGCTCAATCCCGTCACGACCACAAACTCATCTCGCGGGATGGTGACATTGATGTTCTTCAAATTGTGTTCGCGAGCACCATGGATCTCAATGGTGTTGGTGGTCGCCACGGCATTTTTAACCCTGGCGGGTGCGGCCAGGGGTGTGAAATTTTCCTGGGCTTTCAGGAAGCGGCCCGTGTGACTGGCCGCGCATTCTGCGACGTCTTCCGGCGTTCCGGCGATGACCAACCGCCCACCATCGGCTCCCGCTTCCGGTCCGAGATCGATCACCCAATCGGCGGCGCGGATGATTTCCAAATTATGTTCGACGATGAGCAGGCTGTGGCCCTGATCCACGAGCTCCTGGAAGACTTCGAGGAGAATGGCGATGTCATCGAAATGCAGGCCGGTGGTGGGTTCGTCGAAAATGAGCAGGGATTTTTCACGCGTGCCGAGTCGTTCGCTTTCCAGCATGTGACCGACCAGCTTAAGCCGCTGACTTTCGCCGCCACTGAGCGTGTTGACGGGCTGGCCAAGTTTCAAATACCCGAGCCCCACCGATCCAAGCCGGCGGAGGAGGGCGGCCACTTTGGCAAATTTGGTTTCTCCGGGATGATTTTCAAAAAACGCGATCGCTTCTGTGACCGTGAGATTGAGGACATCGGCGATGCTCAGTCCATCGCAGCGGACGCGCAGCGCGGCGGGGGTGTAGCGGCGGCCATCGCACTCAGGGCATTGCACGTAGAGATCGCTGAGAAATTGCATTTCCACCTTTTCGAATCCCGTGCCCATGCAGCGCTGGCAGCGGCCGGAACCAGAGTTGAAACTGAAATATCCCGCGGTGAGTTCATCGGCTTCGGCGTCCGGGGTTTCGGCGAAAATCTGGCGGATGATTTCAAAGGCCCCGAGATAGACGGCGGGAGTGCTGCGTGGGGTGCGGCTGAGCGGATTCTGATCCACCATGACCACCTGGCTGAAGTGGTCTGCGCCTTGTATTTCCTTGCAATATCCGGGCTCCACCTCGCTGGTTCCTCCCTTGAGCCGGAGGAGATTTTCATAGAGCACCTCATTCACGAGCGTGCTTTTACCGCTGCCGGAAACCCCCGTGACACAGACGAGCAGACCGAGGGGGATGGTGACATCGAGCTTCTGTAAATTGTTGGCGGTGGCGCGAACAATCTTCAGCAATCGCTTGGGTTGAACCGGGCGGCGGGCTTCCGGAATCGGCACCCATTTTGTGCCCCGCAGGTAGTCGCCCGTGAGGGAAATGCCCGGCATCTTCGGGAGCAAATGCGGCGCACCACTGAAAACGAGCTGGCCGCCCTCCTCACCGCGTCCGGGGCCGATCTCGATGAGATTATCGGCGGCGCGGATGATCGATTCCTCATGCTCCACGACGAGCAGTGTGTTGCCGCGGGAGGTGAGCTGGTGCATGACCTCGATGAGCTTGTGGGTGTCGCGCGGATGCAGGCCCACACTTGGTTCGTCGAGCACGAAAAGCGTATTCACCAGCGAGGCGCCGAGGCAGGTCGTGAGATTGACACGTTCGGTTTCACCGCCGGATAGCGTGCGGGTGGAGCGGTCGAGGTTTAAGTAGCCGAGGCCGACCTGATCCAGATATTCGAGGCGGCTGACAATTTCCCGCTTCAACAAATCAGCGCTGGCATCCTTGGGAGGAAGCGGCAGCGCGGCGACGAGAGGGGCGAGATCCTTTACGGGAAGCTCCATCCATTGAGGCAGGGTTTTTCCTCCGACATGGAATTGCAATGCCTCAGGCCGCAGCCTTCCGCCGTGGCAGGTTCGGCACGTGGTATAGCTGCGGAACCGGCTCAGGAAGACACGGTAATGCATCTTGTAGCCCTTGGTGCCCACCCAGTCGAAAAATCCCTGCACGCCATACCAGGCTCCCGCCTCGTGCGCTTTCTCGGGATCGCTTTTGCAACTGGGATCGCCGTGGATGATCCATTTCTGGTCCTCGGGATCGAGTTCATCAAACGGGGTCGTCAGCGAAATCCCCTCGCGTTTGGCGCAGCGTTCCAGATCCTTCTGCGATTCATAAAAGACCGTGCCGCTGAAAGCCTTCACGAGGCCACCGCGAATGCTCAGTGAGCGGTCGGGCATGGCGCGATTGATATCGATGCCAATTGTCCGCCCAAAGCCCCGGCAGTCCGGACAGGCTCCGAGCGGGTTGTTGAAGGAAAAGAGCGAGGGCGATGGCTCACGCAGCGAGACATCGCACTCGGCGCAATGCCAGCCGGAGGAAAAGCTTCGTTGCGTTCCCAGCTCAGGATCGATCAGCGTCAGGCGTCCCTTCCCAAGCTTGAATGCGGTCTCCAGAGCTTCGGTAAGGCGGCCGGCCGGGCCGGAAATTTTCAGGCGATCCTGAATGACGGGAACAATCGCGGGCAGGGTTTTGCGAGGGTATTTCTCCGGTTCATCCGTGCGGAAAGTGTCGCCGAACAGCCAGACCCGCAGGTAGCCTTGGGATGCCAGGAATTCAAAGAATTCCGCTACAACCGCGCCGATGGGACAGGGCACGGGAATGGTTACCAGGACAGTCCTGCCTGCGAACTCCTTTTGCGCAGCAGTGGTGATGCTTGCGGCACTGTCCGGTTTCACTTCCCGGCCACAACTGGGGCACAGGCCGGTGGCGAGTCGCGGGAAGAGCAGTTTCAAATAATCATTGATCTCGGTCATCGTGCCAACCGTGGACCGCGTGGTGCGCACGCTGTTCTGCTGCTCGATGCAAATGGCCGGAGGGATGCCTGAAATGCTCTCCACCTGCGGTTTGTCCATGCGTTCGAAAAACTGCCGCGTGTAGGGCGAAAACGTTTCCACATACCGCCGCTGGCCCTCGGCATAGATCGTCTGCACGGCGAGGGAGGATTTGCCACTGCCGCTCGGGCCGGTGATGACGTTGAGTTTCCCCAGAGGGACATCCACATCCACGCTGCGGAGGTTATTATGCCGGGCCCCACGGACCTGAATCACATCCGGCCGCGAGGCACCCCGGGGCGCGGCAGGCGGCTCCTGAGGGAGTTTCTGCTTTTTCACAGCGGGTTTCTTGCGGGCGGGCATGGCGGGGAGGACAAATCGGGAGCCTGACTATTGGCTCGCCGTCGCTTTTGACAAGGACGGGTTGTAAAATCAGTTCCATTTTTCCCTTCTTGCACCGCGCGGGGAATCGTTGCATCTACAGCAAACCATGAATTCCCCCACTTCCCCGCCCCTCACTCCCGTTGAGCCTGCCGCTCAGCGGATTGACGGCCGTGGGTGGATCAGTTGGGCGGATTTCATGACGCTGACGAAGGCACGACTGAGCATGATGGTGGTGGTGACGACGTTTGTCGGGTTCTGGCTGGGAGCGGGTTCGGCGGGATTTGGCTGGCGGATGGTGCATACGATTCTGGGAACGACGCTGACGGCCTTTGGCGCGGCGGTTTTCAATCAACTGATGGAAATGGGACCGGACGCCAAAATGCACCGGACGGCGGATCGTCCCCTCCCGGGCCGGAGGATTCGGACGGAATTCGCCTTCGGCATCGGCTGGGTGCTGTCGGCCCTTGGTCTGATGCACCTGGGGACCCGGGTCAATGTGGAGTCGGCGGCCCTGGCGGCGCTGACGCTGGGCACGTATTTGTTCATTTACACGCCGATGAAACGCCGCAGCAGCCTGAATACGCTCGTGGGAGCGGTATCGGGCGCACTGCCTCCGGTGATCGGCTGGGTGGGGGCCGTCGGGGGCGCGGATACAGGCGGTCCGGCGATTTTCCATTGGCGGATTTTTTTCGATCAACCGGCGATCTTTCTTTTTGCACTGCTCTTTCTCTGGCAGTTGCCGCATTTCCTGGCGATCAACTGGATGTATCGCGAGGAGTACATCCGCGGAGGATTTGTGATGTGGTCGAATGATGATGAATCCGGGGCCAAGACATCGAAGCTGGCCATTTTTTACAGCGTGCTGCTGATGCTGCTGGCGGTGCACCCTTGGCTGGCCGGATTTGCGTCGCCATGGTTCACGGTGCTGGCCCTGCTGGCAGGCGGCTGGCTGGTGTTTCTGGCGGTAAAATTTCACTCTCTCCGCGACCGGGCCTCGGCGCGCCGGCTGTTTCTCAATACCCTGCTTTACCTCCCCATCGTGCTGGTGGCCCTCTGTTTACTGGCACGCATCGTTCCCCATCCCCAACCATGAGTTCTCCCCCCGATCCCCTCCCGCCCAATCTGAGCGGCGATTACGCCCCCACCAAGGATCACACCAAGGTGCTGATCCTCTGCGCGATCGTCATTGTCATGGGCGGATTCCTTTTCATGCAGTATCTACAGAAGCTGAAACTTGATGCCCTCAAGATGGAGGGCCGCGCGCCCATCATCACCAAGCTGAAGGAGAATTTGAAAGCGACCGAGATGTCCGGCCGGGAAGTGGATCTCGGGCAGTTGGAAGGCAAGGTTTGGGTGGTGGGGTTTCTCTATACGGTGTGCCCGCGCGGTTGTGCGGGACTGGCCGTGGAGATGAAAAAACTCCAGGATGAGTTTGGATCGAATCCCAATTTCCAACTGGTTTCCGTCAGTCTTTATCCGGAATGGGACACGCCCGAACGCCTCCGGGCCTGGACGGAAGCCCAGGGCTTTAAGGGCGACAACTGGTGGTTTCTTACCGGGGATGGCCCCAAGCTGCGCGGCTACATGAAGGACCAGTTCAAGCTTCCCTTGTTTGAAATCCCCAAGGAGAAGCAGAAAAACGAATTTGACCGCTTCGAACACAAGCTCGCCCTGATCCTTGTCGATTCCAAATTGCGCATCCGGGGGGCCTATGATTTCAGTAATTTCGAAATGAATGATGTGTTTGGCGAGAAAATCCGCAAGGACCTCAAGGAGGTGCTCGGGGAAGTCGGCCAGCCTGACAAACAATGATCCGCATGACCGCCGCCGCCCTTGGATACTGCCCCGATCTCTACCATTACGCCCGGCGCGCCACGCGGGAGGTGATGGTCGGCCACGTGGGCATTGGTGGAAACAATCCCATTCGGGTGCAATCCATGCTGACGTCCGACACCCGCGAAACCGAGGCCTGCGTGCAGGAGGCGCTGGGTCTGGTGGAGGTGGGATGTGAAATCGTCCGGGTGACGGCGCAGACGCGCGTGTATGCCGCCAATCTTGAGAACATCAAGGCCGGACTGCTGGCAGCTGGCTGCAATGTGCCGCTGGTGGCGGATATTCATTTCAAGCCGGATGCCGCAATGGAAGCGGCGCGGTGGGTCGAAAAGGTCCGCGTCAATCCTGGCAACTACGCCGACAAGAAAAAATTTGCCCAGCGCGACTACACGGACGCCGAATACGCCGAGGAACTGGCCAGAATCGATGAGGAATTTTCGCCACTTGTGAAACTCTGCCAGCAGCGCGGGGTGGCCATGCGCATCGGCACGAATCACGGCAGCCTCAGTGACCGCATCATGAATCGCTATGGCGATACCCCGCAGGGCATGGTGGAAAGCGCCCTGGAGTTTGCGCGGATTGCCCGCGGCCTGGGGTATCATCAGTTTCTTTTTTCCATGAAGGCCAGCAACCCCAAGGTCATGATCGAGGCCTATCGCCTGCTGGTGGCTGAATTGGAGCGGCAGGGGAGCGACTGGAATTATCCGATTCACCTCGGCGTCACCGAGGCGGGGGATGGAGAGGACGGCCGCATCAAGAGCGCCATTGGCATCGGCAGTCTGCTGGCCGACGGCATCGGGGATACGATCCGGGTGTCGCTGACGGAGGATTCTGTTTACGAAATTCCCGTCGCACAGAAGCTTACCCAAACGGCGATTCCCCCGAATTGGAAATCCTCCTCGCCTGATCCCGAAAACGCGCCGTTCGATCCCTTTCATTATAATCGCCGTGCCACGCAACGTTTGGAAATCCAGGGCCTGGGTGTCGGGGGTGGGGAGGTCACGCGGGTGCTGGTGACTCAGGAAAAATGGAATGCGGTGGCGCACAAGCTGGCGGGATTGGGCGAATTCCAGCCGGAAATTATTTTGGAGACCAGCGGAGTCGTATCTGTGGACCCGCGGGATGCCACCGCCCTGGCGGCGATCAATGCGGCGCCTGCGGCGCAGTTGGTGACACTGGCCGATGGATTGGACCTGCCGGTGATCGCGGGGTATCGACTCCTCGCGGCGCAGCTCGATGCCCGCCATCCTTTGCTATTAAAGGATGTGCTGGTTGCCAGCCGGGATGATCAGAAGGATTTTCTCCCCACGCTGCTGACGGCGTCCACCCATATTGGTTCGCTGCTGTGCGATGGGATTGGCGATGCGGTGCTGATTCAGGGTGAAACCGCTCCGGGCCAGAGCCTGCGGCTGGCCTACAATATTTTGCAGGCGGCCGGCACGCGGATTTTCAAGACCGACTATGTGGCCTGTCCGAGTTGCGGCCGGACGCTTTTCAATTTGCAATCGACCACGCAGCGCATCCGCGCCGCCACCGGCCACCTGAAGGGCGTGCGCATCGCGATCATGGGGTGCATCGTCAACGGCCCTGGCGAAATGGCCGATGCGGATTTCGGATACGTCGGCGGCGCTCCGGGGAAAATTAACCTCTACGTGGGGAAAACGGCGGTGGAGTTTAACATTCCGGAGGATGCGGCGGTGGACAAGCTCATTGAACTGATCCGGTCGCACGGCAAATGGCAGGACGCAGGCTGAAGCTGGCGGTGCGATTCTTGCACCGGGTTTTCGCGCACGACAGGCGCTGATCGCGAAATTACTTCGCGGCTGGCGGTGGGGTTCCGGCAGCAGGAGCAGCGGGAGCGGCGGGAGCGGGAGCGGGAGCGGCGGGAGCGGCGGGAGCGGCGGGAGCGGGAGCGGGAGCGGCGGGAGCGGGAGCAGGTGGCGGAGTTCCGGGCTTTGGAGCTTCTTTGGGGGCATCCTTGGGATCCTTCTTCTCGTCCTTTTTCATCTCCTCTTTTTTATCCCCGGGCTTGTCGGATTCTTTTTCCTTGTCGCCATCCTTCTTTTCCTTTTCGGGTTTGATATCATCGAGACGGTCGAGGCGGTATTTGGTTTCCTTGCCGTCCTTGAGCATCTTGGCGACGTCCGACTTGGAGAGGCGGCCGGTGTTGATATAGACGGTGGCGACGACGTCCTTGTCGACGAGGGTTACGTTCTTGGTTTTAAACATCGTGGCGACACTGAGGAGGCCTTTGACTCTGGCGACATCAGAATCGGTGGCGTCGCCGCTCAGAGGTTTGATCACGGCTGAATAGAGAATTTCCTTTTTCGCATCCTCGGCGGCCTTGGCTTCCTTTTCCTTTTTCGCTTTTTCCTCCTTCTCTTCACGCTTGGTTTTTTTCGCCTCCTTGGCAGGGGCGGGCACAGCGGCAAGCAGGGCGAAAACGGTGCAGAGGGCGAAGAAGATTTTCATAGTGGAGATGGTGGGGTGGGGCGTTTGAGGTGGCACATTTAAGGGATTGGGCGGCGGCTTGCAAGTGGGATTCGGCCCCGAGGATTCGCGGTTGCGGGAGGGCCGATTGATGACAGGATGGGCGCCTATGAACAAGGAAATCATTGCCACCCAGGACGCTCCCGCCGCCATTGGGCCTTACAGCCAGGCGATTCGCAGCGGATCGCTCCTATTTTGCTCCGGGATGCTGCCGTTGGATCCGAAAGATCCGGCTGCAGCGTTTTCCGATGACATCACCGAGCAGACGGAACGCGTGTGTCAAAACCTGCAGGGGTTGCTGGGCAGTCAGGGACTGACGTTTGGCCATGTGCTGAAGACTACGGTCTTTCTGACGGACATGGGGAATTTCGCGGCGATGAACGCGGTTTATGCCCGGTATTTCAACTCCCAGGAACCGGCGCGCAGCACAGTGGCGGTGGCGGGATTGCCGAGAGGAGCAAAGGTGGAAATCGAGGTGGTGGCTACGTTTGGGTAGCTGGGTGGGGTGGTGGGTCTCGTGACCTCGCCCTCTACGACGGTGGGGGAAGGGGATTATTTTTTGAAGGCGCTTTTGCCGGTGCCGCCGGTGCGTGGGGGCGGTGGGCCTTTGGGTTTTTCCTCCTCGATGGGTTGTCCGAGGGAGTTGCGGCCGCTGACGGGGGGGAGTTTGCGGGCTTCGCGCTTGGTGAGGGCGGGCTCGGGCATGCGTTTGACGAGGAAGGTCTGGCCGATGGAGACGATGTTCTGCACGGTCCAGTAGAGGGCGAGGGCCGAGGCATTGCTGTAACAGAAGGCGAGGAACATGAGGGGCATGAACTTCATGATCTTCATCTGCATCTTCTGGTTCTCGTCCGTGGTCGGAGGAGTGGGCTGCAGCTTCATCTGGATGAACATGGTGAGTGTCATCACGAGGGGCAGGGGATTGATGGGCAGGCCAAAGAGGTTGTAAACGGTATCGGGTTGGGTCAGATCGTGAGCCCACAGGAAGGAGTGGCCGCGCATTTCGACGGCGTGGTTGAGCATGCCGAAATAGCCGAAGAAAATGGGCATCTGCAGCAACAATGGGAGACAGCCGCCGAGTGGGCTGACATTGTATTCCTTGTAGAGCCCCATCATTTCGATCTGCTGCTTGCGCTGGAGTTCGGGAGTCATCTGCTTGTCCTTGTAGCGCAGCTTGATCTCGTTCATCATGGGAGCGAGCAGGCCCATGCGCTTCATGCTGCGGGTGGCCTTGATGTGGAGCGGCCAGATGACGACGCGGACAATGATGGTGAGCAGGACGATGGCGAGGCCGAAACTTCCGGTCTTGCTGTGGAAGAAATTCAGCATGCCGAGGAACATTTTGCTGAGGGCGCTCGTCCAGCCATAGAACATGGCTTCGTTGCGTTCGCCGCCGATTTTGTTCAGCAGACTGCCGGAACGCGGGCCGGTGAAAACTTCGTATTCGAAGGTGCCCTCCTGCTGGCCGTCCAGGCTGATGCGCGGCAGACCGACGCCGGCATGGAGGACGAAGCTACCCTTGTGCTCCGCATCCGGGAAGCGACGCGTCCAGAATTTACCGTCGGCGGCAACCTTGGGGCTGATGAGCGTGGCGTAATACTGGCTGGAGACGCCCGCCCAGGTGAGGCTGGCCATGGAACGGGAAATGGTGGAGATGGGGGGCGAGGGTTCGCGGAACCAGCCGAGGAATTTGCTTTCGACGAAATCGCCCGCTTTGATTTCCACATGTTTGCCATCAGCCATGTAGATGGAACTGACGTAGGGGGCATCGTTGTTGTGGAGTTGCTTGGCGGTGCCGGCGTAGAGGTAGAAATTATCGGCGATAAATTTCTCCGCACCGGTGTTCTTGATCTTGATCTGAAGGTTCCAGAGGTAGCCGGGGCCTTTCTGGGGTTCGGGACCCTCGGCCATGGTCCAGGTTTTGGTGATGAGCAGGTCGTCCTTGGTGGCGAGTTCGTAGGTGATGCTGCGGTCGGTCTGTCCTTTGAGCGTCCATGGGGAGGTGTCGATTTCACCATCGACCCGGGCGAGGCTGCCGATGGCTCCGGGCGATACCAAATTGAGTTCCTGCGGAGTCTTGCCCGAGAAGGGGGCCGGGAGGATGGTGGCGGAATTCAGACCACCGCCGAGGTTGGTGAAGACATATTTCCCTGTGTCATTGGAGACTTCCGTGAGCACTGGCTCGGCCTTGGCCTCCGGCTTGGGGGCCTCCGGAGTCGTGGCGGTGGGGCCTTCGACCTTGGGGGCGGCGTCGTCGGCGGGGGTGGCGGAGGCAGTGGGAGTGGCGGCCGGCTTGGTGGCGGGGGGGGCGGTGGTGCTGCCGGGGCCCATGAAATACCACAGGGCAAGACCGGTGATGAGGATGACGATGAGGTCGAGTTTATCGAATTTTTTCATGAAAAGTGGCCGGGAGGGGAAACGGGCAGGAAGGCTAGACGCTAGATTCGGGGGGATCGCAAGTGCATTTGCGGCTGGACTGTGGAACCGGGTCCTCGCCAAAACCTCCCCAGGGCTGGCATCGGGCGATGCGCTTGATCCCCAGCCAGGAACCCTTGATGGCCCCGTGGATCTGGACGGCCTCGATAAAGTATTGCGAGCAGGTGGGGACGAAGCGGCAACCCGATCCCGGGCCGCCGAGTTTGTGAAGGATCGGGGAAATGGCGATCTGGTAGGCCCGGACGAGTTTGATGAGGAGCCATTTCATGGAAGGGGAAATCAGGGGGCGGGTGGGAGCAGGCCGAGTTTTCTGACCAGATACTGCCATTCCGATTGGATTTCTGCAAAGGTGGCTTCCGAGGCAATGGGCCGGGGGATGGTGACCAGCCGCCCGGCGCGCTGGATGGAGGGGGCGGTGTGGCGGGCGATTTCGCGCAGGCGGCGGCGGAGTTTGTTGCGATGGACGGCGTTGCCGACGCGCTTGGTGATGGTGAATCCGAAGCGGATGGCTCCGGGAGATTCATCCGCGAGGAAGGCCAGGGTCATCAGCCGGCCTGACCGCGCGGTGCCCTTGGTGCGGACGGCGGCATATTCCCCGGAGCGGGTCATGCGATGGGTGCCGGGAAGACCCATGGGGAGGAGGTGGAAATGAGAATGGCGGAGCCAGTGAACTTTTCACCAACTCCGCCATGCCCTGGAAAAGGAGATTAGGCCTGCGTGTGGCGGGCGTAGTGAACTTCCACGCCGACAGGCATGAGGCGTTTGCGGCCTTTCTGGCGGCGACGGCGGAGGATATCCCGGCCATTCTTGGTGCTCATGCGCTTACGGAAGCCGAATTGGGCTTTGCGGGTGCGCTTGGAAGGTTGGTAGGTGCGTTTGGACATAATTCAGATGAAGTTAAATGATGAAAATGGGAGCGGCGGGGAGGCGGAGTTTAGCGGGGGTCGCTGCGGTGTCAAACGGGGATTCCAGTATCAAATCCCGGATTTTGGACCCTATTTCCCGGCCTCCGCGTCCTTGTTGGACATCCACCGGTTGAGGAGTGGGATCTCTCCGGGTGGTTCGATCCAAATGATGACGGTCTGCCCGGGGAGAAGGTGGGAACTGGCGGGGTATTCGCAAAGGACATCCCGGCCGAACAGCCGACTGTTGGCAGTGGGACCGGTGCTGTCCGGCAGACTGTTCATCCGTGGGGCGAGGTAAAGGACCTTGCTGTCGAAAATTTTCGTCCGGTCGCTGGTCGGGGTGATCCAGACTTTCTGCCCCTGGGAGATTTGATTGATCTGGTCCTGGGCGAGGAAGCCGATGATCTGGGTTGGGCTACCGACGATTTTCAAGACGCCTTCGCCCTGTTTCACGAATTCGCCCGGTTCCTTGAGGATGCGGTCGATGGTGCCAGCGCGCGCGGCATGCAGGGTGAGGCGTGCCTTTCTTTTGACCAACTGGGCGAGTTGGGCGGCCTGGTTGCGTTCGGCATATTTCGCGGGGTCGGTTTCCTTGGCGAGGATGTCGCGCTCCTGGACCAGGCGGTCGCGATCATTCTCCACCTGGGTCTTGTCCTTCACACGCACGCCGACGATGGCATTGTATTTGGCGATTTTGATGTTGAACTCGCTGACGATGGGACCGGTCAGGGCGAGCCGCTGGGCTTCGGTATTGAGGTTGAGCGCCTTCATCCGGTTCACCATGGAATCGATTTCCCGCTGGGTGGCCTCGGTTTCCGCCTGGGCGGCGACGAGGTCGCCCTCGATTTTCCGCAGCTCGGATTCGACCTTCAGGATGTCATCGTTGTAGTTGCGAATGCGCTCGGTGCGGCGGGTATCAATTTCCTGGGTCAGGATGGAAATTTTCTCCTCCAGCACGGTATCGCTCATGTAGGCGACGATCTGATTGGCCTCGACATGGGATCCGCGGACGATGCCGTCGGCGAGTTTGCTGAAATATCCTTCCTCCAGTGGGGAGACATTTTCCTGATACGGGTCCACCGCACCATTCATGCGCCGGAAGACGACGCCCTGGGAGTAGGCCCAGAATGCCACGGCGATGGCCCCGATCCAGACAAGGAGCGGCCAGAGGTTGACGATCCTGCGCCACGTATTGGGACGGCCTTTGCGGCGAACGAGGGCGTTGGGGTGATCTGATGGCATGGCAGGCGGGGCGTAGAAATGGGGGGTTAGACTTCCACGGTGGTGCGCTGCATCACGAGGCTGACTTCCTGGGCCTCCGGCAGTTTGGCGATGGCATCGACGAGGTCCGTCTTATAGGTGGGGTCGATGAGGCGGATTTGATACGAGTATTCGATCACCTCGCCCTGAATGGCCTCGCGGGTGGCCACGACTTCGGTGCGTGCGCAATAGGTGCTGAAAATGATGTCCAACTCCTTGCGGGAGCTGGAATCCGGGGGAAGCATGAAGCGCAGCAGTCCTTCGAACTCGCGTCGAGACGCAAACGGGGCCCACGCCAGATAGAAGCAGACCGCGCCAAAGAACAACGTGCCCATGATGCCGACCATGAACACCTGGGCGCCGCAGGAGATGCCCACGGCGAGGGAGATGAACAGAAACATCACGTCGCGAGGGTCCCGGACGGCACTACGGAAACGAATGAACGCCATGGCACCAAGAATGCCCAGGCCGCGGGCCATGTTGTTGCCAATGGCCATGATCATGACCGCGATGACGATGTGCGCCAGAACCAGCGTGTGGAGGAAGGTGCGCTGAAAGGAGAACCCTTGATGCGTGAAACGATACACGTTGGCCGTCACCATCCCGAGGATAAAGGTGATCAGCAGCGTGTAGAATACCTCAATTGCCTCCAGGCTATGGGTCGCCCCCAGGGCGTCAAACAAGGGGAAGGCATCAACGGGCATGGTTTTCGGAAATTAAAAAGGTGGGGAAAAGGGGAGGCGGCGCGATGGACCGGGCGCGGGAGGAAAGGAGCGGGAAACTTAAGCGATGGGGGGGAAATGCAATGGAAAAGGTCTGGATTTCCTCAATAGAAGGCCTGGGAGTAGGGCATGAGGTTGTGCGATTCGGAATCGTAGGTGATGCCGTTGATGGCGGCGTTTTCCACACGCATGGCCGAGGCGTATTTACAGAATCCGGTGGCGTCGAGATTGAAACGTTCGGCGAGTTCCAGCATCCAGGTGGGGGCGTCTGCCATGGCCTTCAATTCCAGAATATAAGGTGAATAGTCCATGCCCATGCCGAAGGTGGTATCGATCGGGTGCCAGAGTTTCCAATCGGCCAATTCCGGGCCGGGCAGGTCCCAGGTGTTGTGGGTCCGGTAAGAAATGCGCCGGTCAAAGGTGATGCGTGCGTAATCATCGTTTGCGCTGAAGTAGGACTCCCGGATGTAGCGGATGAGCATTTTGGGCGTAGCCCCCAATTCGCGGGCCAATCGGCAGAATTCAAGGAAATTGGAATTGTCCTTGGCGGAACGCAGAAGCGGGGAGGTGTCGGGCTTGGTAATGATTTCGCGGTGCCACATGGACCGCGTGAGCATGGAGCGGCTTTTTACGACCATGCCGTTGATGACGCGGCGTTTGAGTTCCACGAAGACCGCGCCTTTTGGTGGCGCATCGTACCCGTAGGTTCGGATTCGCATTTTGAAGCGCGGAGAGGCATTGCGTTCACCCGCCCTTGCCAGCAGCATGAACGGGGTGTCCAGTTGCATGGTGGTGGTCGTGTATTCGGGAATGGCCCCCCGGGCATTGGGGTCGGGAATGCAGAAGGGCTCCATCCATTTCCGGATCTGGGGGACCAGCCGGGGGTGGATCAGGTATTTTTTTTCGTAGCGCTCAATGATCTGATCCTTGGCCCCCTTGCGGCTGGGTCCCGCAGCCTTGCCGAGTACACCCATGGCGGGCGCGGCTTTGGGGGGAGATGAGGAGGAGTCAGGCATGGGGGAAGGAGGCAGGAGGCGGCGGGAAAATGACCGCCGGTTCCGCGCCGTTCCAAGCGGTTACTATTTTCCATCCACCCATGTCAACGATATTGACACATAACCCGGGGATTTTTAACAGGCCCACCATGAGACCTGCATGGATGGCCAGTCGGATCACCGAATTTACCAGCCTTCTGCAACGCGGCTGAGGATTTCCTCGGCGGCCTTGCGGGCGGCCTCGTCGATGGCCTGGCGCTCGGTCAGCTGGAAATTGGGGTCCAAGAAGACAGAGGTGTCGCCCTGAGCAGTGCCCTTCATGAGCTTGGCACCGGTTTTGGTGTCCTCCACGACGTATTCAATCCAGATTTTGATTTCCAGTTCGCGGGATTTCAGCACGTTGGTGCGGACACCCCGGAGCTGGCGGCGTTCGAATTTCTGAATGGTTCCCTTCAGCACGGCGTCGGCGCTTTTTGTGTCGGTGATTTTGTAGGTGGGGTCCATCTGGAAACGCTTGATGACATTGTTGGTGACAATGACGGAGGAGCGTGGTTCCAGGGAGAGGTTTTTAAACACCGGGATCGCCAGCGTCGTGACTCCGGCCATCTTCGCCGGCTTGTCGGCACCCATTTTATATCCGGCACAGGATGGGAGAACACAGGTGAGGCCGAGGAGGACCATGGTCTGGAGGAGGCTGGAGAAGGTCATGCGGAATGGAGTGATTGAGAATGCGGGGTGCGGCGGATGTGAGGGAGATGCTGACGGCTTGGGAACTATTGCTTTTTGGGGGCTTCCTCCGGCTCCTTGGTTTCGGGCAGGTCCGGTTCCGCGAGGGGGGCGACAGGTGGCAGGGTCAGGTCAGGCATGGTGGGCTTGAGCAGGGAGTCGTCCGGTTTTTCGTTGGATTTCTCCCCGGGCAGCGATGGTTCCTCGATGGGGGTGATGGGGATGATTTCCGAAGGACCACGACGCATCTTGGGGGATTTGGAGGCTTTGTCGAGGTCCACCGGGGCGGGTGGTCCGAGATAGTCCGGGCGGCCTTTGACATCGGCCTTGGCGCGGATGGCCAGCTGTTTGTTGGAGATTTTGACGTTGGGCTGGTCCAGCAGGGTGGGGTCCTGCATGGTCAGGGCATTGACGCGCTCCTTGGCTTCCTCAAAATGGGTCCCGCCGGGGAACTTGAGCACGTTGTTGTAGTAAATGATGGCGGCCTTGAAGTTCTTGCCCTTCTCGTAGAATTTGGCGATGCCGAAGGCACTATCCGCGTCTTTTTCGTCGATCTGTGGCAGGAGGTCCCGGGATTCCTCGGTGGCGGAATCAGGGAAGAGGGAGACGGCCTGCTGGGCGGCGTCCCGGGATTCCTTGATGGCTCCGGCATCCTTGGTGCCTTCCTCGACCTTGCCGAAGCTGAGCTCGGCGATTTTCTTCTGGGCCTGCGAGGCCAGGGGGCTCTTGGCATACTGGTCCACGACTTCCTGGTATGAGGTGATGGCTTCGGAACGTTCTTTCGCTTCCTCGTGAATCTTGCCAACTTCGAATTTTGCCTCGGCGGCGTGTTTTCCCTGTGGGGCATTGTCCACCACTCCCTTGAAAAGCTTGATGGTGTCCTCGCGGTTGAGTTTCTTCTTCACTCCGAGAAAGGATCCCAGCTTGTCGGTGCGGGAGCGCTGGGCGATGGCAAACTGGCTGTCGATGGCGGGGCCGAAATATTTGCTGGCCTTGTAGGTGTCGATGAGGGTCTGGTATTCGTCATAGGCCCGCTGCGGGTCCCGCTGCTCGTAACTCTGGGCCACGTTGTATTGAGCCGTGGCGGCACTCTGGGTCAGGGGATATTTGGCGACTACCTGCTTGAAAAGCCGGAGCGAGGCGGAATAATTTCCGGCCTGGAACTCGGCTTCCGCCTGATTCAACAGGGCGGTGGCGGCGGCCTCCTGATTCTGCATTTCGGGGGCCGAGGGGGCGGGCTTGGATTCCTTTTTGCTAAATGGCCACGGCAGGGCGGAGGCGGGGAGGATGTTGAGGAGCAGCGCAGTGCCACTCAGCAGCACGAAGCGGGCGGAAAGATTTCTCATGGTGCGAAAGTTAGGGGCGGTTGGAAATGGCGTCAAGCGATTCGGCGGATGTAGCCACCCTGCAGTGGAGGCGGGGATTGGCGTTGGTCAAGCACGAACGATGATTAGAACCAGAGATCACCTCCCTACACGCCGGAGGGCGGGGCACCGAGATCCGCGGGCGCTTCGGCTCATTTAAAGCCAGAGCCTTTGGTCTCTGAATCCCGCCCTCCTCTGGATGCTCCGTGGGAATTTATCGGCCACGGATCGTGGCATCATAGGGATTCCATTCGCCGACGAGGCGGAGGAATTCCCTGGGGGGAGGAGGATTGGTGGGGCTGTAGGGTGGGACGATCCGGGCCTGGTGGCAGATCTTGCCATCGGGTTTTACGACAATTTCGTAGGCGGAGGATTCGCTCCAGGCGGTGAGCCCTCCATCGTAACTGCTTTGGAGCCAGGCGTGGCGGGTGGACCACTCAAGGACGCTGGGGCCGCCGCCGACGGAGCCAACGTCAAGGAGTGCGTGGGCCGGGGCCATCATGGCGACCTGGAAGTCATCCAGCACGAAATCGGCCGCCTCATTGCAGATCACTCCACAGGATTTGATGGGCCAGGGTTCGAGTGGGGCGAGCGGTCGCGCAACGAATCCAACGGCTCCGATGACCACGGGGGGTGCGCCGGCAAAACTCATTTCCACCGGGGTGGGGAAGGAAATGATGATGATGTCCCCCATGAAGACGGCACCGGGTGCGCAGGCGGTGGCTATTGTATCCGGCCAGACGGGCGAGGTCACAGAATAACCGCCATTGACCGGGGCGAATCCGCGGCTGGTGCTGGATGTGCCTGTGAAGCAATCCTCCGTCCCCCAGGGCCAGGAATAGACTTGGATCTCTCCGGCGGCGAATTGGGAGAAATTAGGCACCAAAGCGCAAGCGCCGGTGGGCGTGCGATCGATCGTGACTCTGGCGACGCGGGGTGTGGCGGTGGAATCGGGCTTGGCAAACTGGGCTCTGAAGGTGGAGCGAACGCCGCAGTCCGGGCCGGTGCCGTAGTCGCTGCGGCGCATGCTGAAGCGGACGGCTTCGGCGCCGCCGAGGTCGATGGTGGTGCCTGCGCCTGCCACCGCAGTACGCACATGGAAGGCTGGAGGTGGGAAGTGGGGATACGACGGGTCTGGGTTGAGAAGATTTACGGTGCGTGGGTTGGGTCTGGCCATGCCGGTCTGGGGATCATGGAAGTCCACGGTTGACGATCCGACGGGGACCACGGCCGAGGGTTGCGGCAGGCTGGAACCGACCGCGGGCGCTCTGTGGATGAGGCTGATGTCGTCCAGGTCCACACTGTTCCAGCCTACGAATGACGCGATGCAGTCAAATTTTGCGGAGACGAAAACGTCGTTGGCTGGCGGGAATTCCGCCATCATGCGAATCTCGTCACAGGATATCGGGGGCATGCCGGGAGCGGGAGTGAAATCCACGACACCGCCGCCACTGCAACGCATGCTGAAGCAGACAGAGGTGTCTGCGTTTTCGGCGCAAGCCATCCAGGTGCTGCAGCTGCCAGCGGGGCCAGAGCGATTGGGTTCGTTGAACACCTCCACCCCATGGAGACGCAGGATCAACCGATGGGTCGTGCTTCCGAGCGGAGTAAAGTCGGGCGTCACCACCACGCTACTCACTCCATCTGCGGATTCGGCATGGAGTGTGCCAATGGTGCCGGGGACTGGAGGAGCTCCCCCGATGGAGATTTTTCCGTGGGACGTGATGGACATGGATGTGGGGCCCGCGGGTGGGCTGTCATCAAGGTTGCGGCCCCTTGCGGTGAGGCTCCATCCGTCGCAATCAAAGAAATCGCAGGCGATGTCACAACGCCCTGGAAGCAGATCGCAGGTCGGGGAGACGAGTCGGCGGCCCTGGGAGGGGGCGCTGTTGGTCAGGGTGATGTCGTTGGGGGCGAATCCGACGGGCTGATCATTGATGGCCACGGGCACGATCCGGTCGCCTCCCGTGGATCTTCTTGGGATTGCGAGGCCATTGGTGGTGGGAAGGATCAATTGGGAAACCGAGGGTTCGGTATCGAGCAAGAAATTGGCGGTATTGGAACCGTCGAAATTCACGGCCCGATCGAAGAACCCTTCGTTGGCCCGGGCCCCGGGAGGCACGGAAACCGCCGCGCCACCCATCGTCACGGCGCAGCATTTGTTGTAGGAATTCGAGACTCCGACCTTGCCTGCACCAGTGCCGCCGACCGTGACTCTCGTAATGCAAAGCACTGGGTTCGTCTGGACACCCAGGGGCATGAAATCCACTTCATCAGCCACCACATTCGTGGCGCCCAGCCGAAGGACAGAGGTGGGAAGTTTGATGTAAATGCTGCCCATGTCCTCTCCGTTCGTGGGAATGCAGATGCGGATCACCACGGGTCGGGGGCATTTCAGCTGCGTATTAGCGGACGAACCCTGCCCGACAATCTGCCCGTTTTTTTTCAGAATAAAGGCATAGTTGGCGATGCCCAGTTCGGAATAATCGCAGGTGAGTTCACAGGGAAAGTCCGGGAGGGAATGCGTGTCGACGCATTGCAAATTCACGCTGCGTTTCACATGGGGAAGTCCCCCGGCTCCGGTGCCAGTAAGGATCTCGGCCATCGCTCCCACAACACATTCCGGTTGCACGAAACCACCCGTGGATGGTGGGTCCACCACGAGTCCTACATCCATCAAAGCGCAGGCACCGGAGCTGATATCGACCCCGCGATACGTGGCGGAATTGCCCGTGTTGGAGACTCCCCAGGAAAATGAAAGCGGGGGCGGCGCAGGGGCGGGGGCATTTTTGTCATGGAGCAACTCAATTTCGGAGCCGTCCTCCGGGTCATCGACCTCAGGGCCAAACAGGAATCGATTGCTGCCATTGAAGGTGGCCGTGCGTTTGGTGCCCTTTTTCAAATCATAGCCCAGACTTCGCGCATACCCAGCAGGAGCGGAGGAGCCTTTGATGGAGGAAAATTTCCCCGTCATTTTGCCCAGCACGAGGGACGTCCCGGCAGTGCTGCGGTTGTCGATGGTGATGCTGCTCACGGTGCGTTTCTGCACAGCGGGCAGGAGCAGTCGCTGGCCTTCAGAGGGACGGAATACGAGCCGGCTGGCGGTAAAAACCTGGCCATCAAGAGTGAAGGTTTGGGAGGCACCCCAGCTGAAGCTGTGCGCCATATCAGATTGCGCCTTGTAATATTCGTAGCCCTTGCGGCAGGAAACCGGTGGATTGGGGCACCCGACCGGGTGATTGACATCACAAGGGCCGATGTAGGTTAGGGAGCCGGCGTCGTCGCCATAGACTTCACAGGTGGGCCGCGCCCCTCCCTGAGTCAGGAAATCGAACCAGCCATACATCCACCAGGGCAATCCGACTCCATCGCGTTTCAAGGAGGCACCGCTCGACCGGCCTTCGGTATCACCAAGAAAGCCGGTGGTTGTGAACACGAACTCCTCAGTGGAACCGGGGTCCGCCGCACCAAATGCCAGTGTGAAATCACACTCGGCAGCATCGCAAGGTCCCACATAAAAGGTGCGGGCCATTCCTTTTCCCACCTCATCCCAGCTCCCCACAAAAGGAGGCGGGCAGCCCAGACAGGATCGACTGGAAACAGGGAAGGGACCGAAGGTTCCCTGCGAGGGAGTGAGCAATGCAGGCTCAGAAGCCACGGGCGAGCCGTCCAGTCCCGTGGCCACGCAGCGCACCATCACTCCTTGGTTTGAGTTCGATGTAAAATAGGGATTGGTATTTAAATAAAGGGAATTACCCGATTGACCATCGAGAGGCGTACCGTCCACCTGCCATTGCAAGGCGGAATATTCCCCATCCACCTCCACATGGAAGACGACCACGCCGCCGAGCGGGACTTGACGGGATTCAGGATTTTGGCGGAAGGTGGGCGGGAGCCCCTGGGCATGGAGGGATGGGGGGCCGATGAGTAGGCCGATGCAGAGCATGCCTGGAAGCACGCTCCGGAATGAAGCAGTGCGAGAAGTGCGTTTCATGGATGTCAGGGTGGATTGAGGTTGAACTGCCAATGGTCACCGGCTGACGGCGTGAGGCAGCTGCTAGTTGTTAAGGTCATCGTAATCCACGCGGGGCGTTTGCAAAATTGTTTCATTTTTTTCTCACGGCACCGGAGGGTGGCGGAAATTGATCCGGGATGGAGTGTAGGTGCCAGCGAGCCCTGCATGGTGGATGCAGGGCACCGCAAGGTTCCAAGACTTGTCGGGTTGTCCTGCCGTGTTTATTGCGAACGCTCGGTTCGCTTTTTTGTCCGGCACCCTGCCGTGTGCCCAGCCATAATTCCGCACTGGACAATCCTTCCGACTTAGCTAATATCCCTTGAATTGGCGGATGCAACTGTCCGCTGCTCACGACTGAATCCACACCACAGACGCACCTGATCCACAGAGGACCGAAGGCGAGAAAGGAACGCAACGATGGCATACGAGAACGAGAACTACAACGACCGCACCTACGGCAGCGGCGACCGCTACAACGATGGTGGCTACGATGACAGGCCGCCCCGCCCCCAGGCAGATCCTCCGCTCATCACGGAAAAAATCATCACTGACCGGAAGGTCTTCTTTCTCGATCTCAAGGAAAACAACCGCGGCAGGGTTCTCAAAATCACCGAGGACGTTCGTGGTCGCCGCGATACCATCATGGTGCCCGCCGAGACGCTTGTGGAATTCTACGAGGCGCTCGGACGCATCATCGATTACGAGCGCTCGCTCTAGCATCCTGCGGGAAGCGTGGCTGCTCCGCCCGAACCCGGACGGACAGGAATCGGCCTTTCCATTGTTTTCCCCTGTGGAGTGTTGACCGCGGGGGAGGTTGGCGTTACAGTCCAACTGATCAGAATGTTTATTTGAAAAGTGAATGCGATGAAATCCATTGTGGCCGGCCATTGCGGTGAGGCGTTGTGGCTGAGTGTGACCGGAGCTGGCTCGAAGGAGAACAGCGCGGATGTGGTGAAATTTGTCGAGCCGGAAATCGCACAGGGGAAGCGCAGCGTGGTCGTGGACCTTTCCGCCTGCACCGGATTGGATTCCACATTCATGGGGATGCTGATCGGTATTTCCAAACGACTTAAGCAGTGTGTCCAGGGATGCCTGCACATCATTAATGCCAACGGCCGCAACGCCCAACTCCTCCGCGGATTGGGCGTGCAGCATTTTTGCAGCCTGTCCGAAGATGCCGGGCCCTTCCGTGGCGCACATCCAGATGGCGCTGCCGCCTCGGCACAGGTGGCTCTGGAGAATTGCCGTGAGGTGGAGCACCATGCGCTCACCAAGGGCGAACAGACCGCCCACTGCCTGAAGGCGCATCAGGACCTCTGTGAAATCAGCGGCGACAATCGGCAGAAATTTCAGGACGTGGTGGAACTCATGGATCAGAAGCTGCGGTCCCTGCAACCGTAAACTCTGTGCCGCCCGACAACTCCCAGACCCCGGATCAGCTTGCCGCGCTGGAAGAAGAGATCGCTTCTCTCCAGGCGGAGGAGACCCGGCTCTTTTCCTACCTGCATGAGTTGGCGGAAATTGTCTCGGCCGACCGCGGTGCCCGTCGCCTGCCGGAATTGATCGTCGAGGGGGTGGCCAAGGTCGTTCAGGCGGCCGGGGCAGCGCTCTACCTGCTTGATCGTACTGGCACCCAGCTGGTGCCGCAGTTTGTCACCCGCCTCTGTCCGGCGCTGGTGCCGCTGCCTGCGGCGCTGTGGAATGATGCGCCTTCCAACACCCAGGCGCGCGCCAGCTATTTAAAACTCCAGCCTGCCAGTGTGAACAGTCCCGTGCTGGGTGCCTGTTTCCAATCCCAGATGGCGGTGAATCTCTCCCGCATGGATCAGGATGGACCGTTGCCCACGGAATATTCTGAAGACCAGGCCGCCACTCCCGCCATGGTCGTGCCCCTGAACTACGGAGCGAAGAAACTCGGCCTGCTCGCAGCGGCGAATTTCCCCAGCATGGGGGCCTTTCCAGAGCACCTTTTCGATGTCTTTCGCAGCGTGGCCGAACAATCCGGGTTTGCCCTGGGCAATGCCATGCTGCAGGAGGAGGCGCTGGAAAAACGCCGCCTGGAAAGTGAACTGCGCGCCGCCAGTGAAGTCCAGCGCGTCCTGCTGCCCACCACGGCTCCCGCGCTGGAGCATTTCCATATCGCCGCCACCAACGTGGCTGCGCGGATTGTCAGTGGCGACTATTATGATTTCATCAGTGTCGATGCCAACCACACCGGCGTCGTCATCGCCGATGTCTCGGGCAAGGGCATTCCCGCATCGCTGGTCATGACCACCTGCCGGGGACTCCTGCGGGGTGTGGCCAGCGGGCTTCCGGCCCCCACCCAGGCTCTCTCCAAGCTCAACCGCATGATCTACGAGGACGTGAAGGAGGACATGTTCATCAGCCTGGCCTATGTCATGCTCCAGGGGGATTCCGGTCAGGTCGTCCTGGCTCGCGCCGGTCACGACGCCCCATTCCTCTACCAGCAGGCCACCGGCGAAATTTCCCGACTCGAGCCCCCGGGCCTCGCACTCGGATTGGACGATGGCGATGTCTTCGACAGGGTGACCAAGGATTTCACCTTTGAAATGAAAACTGGCGACTGCCTGCTGCTCTATACCGATGGCATCAACGAAGCCGAAAATGCCGCCGGTGACCAGTTCGGTCTGGACCTCCTGCAGGAAGTCTTCCGCCGCGCCGCGCCAGAAGGCCCGGCCGCCGTCCTGCGTAGTATCCAGGAGCAGGTGCAAGCCCACGTCCAAGGCCATCCACAAAGCGACGACATAACCCTGATCGCGATCCAGCGAAAGTAGCCGAAAGCCAAATTCATCGGGTATGTTTCGGATTCCTGGTATTCTCTGCTTACTCGCGACCGCTGCCGCTGGCGATTCTCTAACCCGCCTGCCCTACAATCATCCTGGACTCGCGGTGGATCTGGGCGTGGGGCTTTGGGCTTGGCCGATTCCGTGTGATGCGGACGGGGACGGGGACTATGATCTGCTGGTTTCCTGTCCGGACAAACCCTCGAATGGCGTGTACTTTTTCGAAAACATCACCGGGGACACGGCCGCGCATCCATTGCCGGTGTTCAAGGCCGCGCGCCGCCTGAGTGGCACGGTGCATTATGTGATGCCCAGTTGGGTGGATGGGAAATTGCGGGTGCTCTCGCCGGGCAAAGAGTATTTCAATTTTACGAAAACGGGCATCGAAGAGCATCGCCCACTGCCGGTTCCTGCAAATTTTTACAAGCCCCGTGGGCTGCAAACAAAAGGCCCGGGCGTGCGTCACAACCAATGGCGTTACGCCGATTACGATGGGGACGGGCGGACCGACCTCGTGGTGGGCATCGAGGACTGGAGCGATTACGGCTGGGACAATGCCTGGGACGCGGAGGGCCGATGGAAGAACGGCCCGCTCCATGGCTATGTCTTCGTCTTCCGAAATCTTGGCGACGGCACCTACGCGGAATCGTTTCAGGTGCAGGCCGCTGGAGGCCCGGTGGACACGTTCGGATGCCCCTCGCCGAACTTCGTCAATTTCGACGACGATGATGATCTGGATTTGCTCTGCGGCGAATTTCTCGATGGCTTCACGTATTACGAGAACACCGGCACGAATTCCGAGCCGATCTATGGGCAGGCTCAGCGCGTGCTTGATTCCAAGGGCGGGCCGGTGCGCATGGATCTGGAAATGATCGTGCCGATTGCCTTTGATTGGGATCGCGATGGCGATGCCGATTTGATTGTGGGTGATGAGGATGGTCGCGTGGCCTTTGTCGAGAATCTCGGCAGGGTGCCGCAGGGACATGTTCCGGTCTTTGCGCAGCCGGTGTATTTTCAACAACAAGCCGACACCTTGAAATGCGGTGCGCTCGCCACGCCTGTGGTGATCGATTGGGATGGCGATGGCGATCAGGACATCATCAGTGGCAACACCGCTGGTTATCTCATCTATTTCGAAAATCTCAGTGGACCCAAAATCGCAGAGCCCCAGTGGGCCGCACCAAGAGCACTGACGGTGGATGGCAAAAAATTCCGGATCATGGCCGGGCCCAACGGCAGCATCCAGGGACCCGCTGAAGCGAAATGGGGCTACACCACGTTGAATGCGGCGGATTGGGATGGCGATGGTTTGCCGGATCTGTTGGTAAACAGCATTCTGGGGGAGGTCGTCTGGCTCAAAAATCTCGGCCCGCGCCAGGCTCCGCTCCTCGCGGCTCCGCAACCGATCCGCGTGGACTGGGCCGGTGACGCACCAGCGCTCGCATGGGGCTGGCGCAAACCCCACGGCGACGCGCTCCTCACCCAATGGCGGACGACCCCGCTGGTTTATGATTTTAATCACGATGGCCGCGTTGATCTCGCCATGCTGGACACGGAAGGCTATCTCGCCTTCTTCGAACGCTCCCCCACCGGCTTGAAATCACCCCGCCGCGCGTTTCTCGATGAACAGGGGCAACCGCTGCGATTGAACGCCAAATCCTCCGGAGCCAGCGGCCGCCGCAAACTCTGCGTCACGGACTGGGACGGCGATGGTAAATTCGATTTCCTTCTCAATTCCGCCAACGCCGACCTCCTCCAACAGACCGACTCCACCGACAGCACCTGGACTTTCAAAAATGCCGGTTCCCTGGCGAAACAGAATATTGAGGGCCACGATGTCAGTCCCGCGACGTGCGATTTCCACGGCAATGGCGTGCCGGATTTTCTGGGCGGCGCCGAGGACGGTCGGTTCTATTTCATGAGAAATCCGCGAACTCCGTAATCTGCTCAGCGATCAAGAACGTGGGCTCTGAGAACGGCGGGATCGCGCAGGCTTTCCGGGCAGAATTCCCAAGGGACAAGAAAGCAGGCAAGCCTTTGACGTGCCCCCAAGTCGGATCGCGTCTGATGGCCGAAGAGAACTGGCGCGGGAGTGGGCAGCGGGAGGCGCGCGGGCAGACGCAGGGGAATCGCTCAGCGTCGCGGTGCGAATCCCGGAAACGCGAGCGGCGTGCTTCCTGCGGCCGGGAGGGTTCCCGCCAGCCGGAGCGGCTTTCCCGGATGCGCCGGGGTATCCGCTGAACGGCAGAGTCGGTGTCCCGCGAAGAACGGGACATCTGCCATGGGCGTTGGGGCGGCTGTTCTGCTAGGCGATGGATGTCCCATTGATAGCGGGACAACAAATCCCGATGCCGGGAGCGCTACCATGCGCGCCAGCAGACACTCCGAACCCAAGGGCAGATGTCCCATCATCTGCGGGACACATACAAACTTTCGTCGTGTTTGTCCCGTTTATCGCGGGACGCATACAGAGGTTGGTTGCTTTTGTCCCATGGTTGGCGGGACGCCAACTTGCCTTGACACCTGCTGTCCCATTAATTGCGGGACAAGTAGCCCGGAGTGTGCTACCTCTTAACTACCATGCGCAAACAACGTTATTTCCCCAGTCGCTTCGCCGATCAAGTCCGCTGGCTCCTCAACTTCCTCCACAAGCTGCCCGCCTACGCCGAGCTGCTCGCCCTCACTGAGGACGAACTTGCCGACGCCTGCGCCGATGCCGGCTGGGCCGCCTACCTCATCGGCCCGTGGCAGCTTGGCGCCGGCCTTTTCCCCAAGGCCGCCACCGCCGGCCTCCGCCACGGTCTGCACGGCACCGGCGCTGCCGCCCTGCCCGTCTTCACCCCGCCCCCGCTGCCCGAGGGCATCGTGCCCCGGCCCGCAGGTGCGCTGGACCGGCTCTTCCACTTCATTGCCGTCCTCAAGCTGCGTCATGGCTTCACCAAAGCCATCGCCCGGGACCTCGGCATCTTCACCCTCGCCACCCCCGCTCCCGCCCTGCCGCGCTTCCTCCTGCGTGTCGAATCCGGTCCGGATGGCGGCCCCGTTGTCGTGATCACCTTTTTCAAATACGGTCGCGAAGCCGTGACCATCGAGACCCGCACGGGCGATGGCCCCACCACCACCTTTTCCCCCATCATCGCCACCCCCTACCGCGACCCCCGCCCCCTCCTCACCTCCAACAAACCCGAACGCCGCAGCTACCGCCTGCGCTTCTATCAAGACGACTCCCCCATCGGCGACTGGACCCCGTGGCGTCAGATCGTAGTTGGGGAGGCGTAACCTCCCCCTCCCAGCTTTTGTCGTGTTGAGCCGCCTCCTGCCTTGGGGAAGCACCTCCGTGCTTCGCAAGCGCGAGAGGATATTTCCATCGACATTCCCTCCAAAAGCAGGCATAAAACCTCTCCTCAGAGCGACCGAGTGACCCCGACAGGACGCAGCCTCCCACTTATTTAAAAGAACTCTCCCGCGTCCCCCTCATTGCCCTCCATGACCACGCTCCTCCGCACCCTCGCCTTCCTCGTCTGCCTTCCATGCATCCAAGCCGCGCCGCTCTCCGGCACCAAGTCCGTAGGGCCTAGCGGGGACTACGTCAGTCTCACCGTTGCCATCGCGGATGTGAAGACCCAGACACTCTCCGGCCCGCTCGTGCTGGAACTCCAACCAACTTACCTCAGCACCGTCGAGACCTTTCCGCTCGTGTTCAGCAACCTCACCACCACCGCCACAAACACGCTCACCGTCCGTCCGCAGACAGGCGCAATCAATCTGCTCATCACCAGCGCGGACACCACAGCGGCGACAGTGGACTTGAATGGCGGGCAATTCCTCACCATCGACGGGCGGCCTGGTGGTGTGGGCAGCAATGCTGGGAGTGGCGGTGGGTCGGCCTCGCAATTGACCATCGCCAACACCAGCACCTCGGGCGTGGCTGTGCGCTTCATTAATGAATCCAGTGGCAACGCACTCAGATACACCACCTTCCGCGGCGTAAACACCAGCGCCACCAGCGGCACGATCGTCTTCAGCACCACCACCGGTGCGAATGGCAATGACAACAACACCATCGACCATTGTGACATTCGCGACGGTGCCAGCACGCCAGCCAAAGGTATCTACGCGCTCGGGACCACCACCACTGCGGCGAGTAATAACAGCGGTAACTCCGTCTCCAACTGCAACATTTTCAATTTCTATGCCAGCGTGGATACGGCGGGTATACGGCTTGATGGCGGAAATACAGACTGGACCATCGCAGCCAACAGCTTTTACCAGACCGGCAGCCGCGCGTCGGTATCAACAAGTGCTCGGGCCATTTACGTAAATAACCCTTCTGGCAACAATTTCACGGTGACGGGCAACTCAATCGGTGGTGATTCGCCCGGTGCCACAGTCACGACGCAGAAGTGGACCGCGACCGGAACGCAGTCGTATAGGTTCACAGGCATCCGGCTCAATGTTGGAAGCACCCCGCCGAGCAATGTGCAGGGTAATACCATCGCGAATATTGTTTGGTCCTCCAACTACGGCACCGGCAACTTATCGGCGGTGTGGAGTGGGATTTATTTGGAGGCAGGCTCCGCGAACATCGGCACGCTCGCCGGCAATACCGTCGGATCCGGTTCCGGAACGGGTTCGGTTTCCGTCACTTCTGCCGGCAACGGCGCGCTCAGCTTTGGCATCGGCTCCCTAAGCAGCGGCAATGCCGTCATCGCCAACAACACCGTTGGTTCCATCACGGTAAACGGCACCGCCACCAGCATTTCCGCCTCGTTCTACGGAATCGTTGCCGCTGCCGGAGTGAACACAATCAGCAACAACGCAGTGGGAAGTGCCACCACCGCGAACAGCGTGAATGCCGCCACCTTGTCCACCTCCACCGCCGCCCAGTCGGTTGTGGGCATTAGCGTGAGCGACGCGAGCATCAGCGCCATCGTCACGGACAACACGGTGGCCAACCTGAATAACAATTATGTCGGGACCGATTCCGGGCCCGCGTCGCAAATAGGCGGCATTCGTGCCGGGACCGGGGTAAACTCCATCACCGGCAATACTGTGCGCAACCTTTCCACGTCGGCGATATGGATGATTGGCATAGGAAACACCTCTTCAGCAGCGGCCCAAATTGTTTCCCAAAACACTGTGCATTCCCTCGCCAGCACTTCTCCGTCGGCTGCGGTCTACGTGAGCGGAATCTGGATCGATGGTTTCTTTAGCGGACCGAACCACCTGGCGAGGAATCTGGTGCATAGCCTCGCGGCATCCTCTACAAGCGCAGCTTCGAAGGTATATGGAATGGATTTTTCCGCTGGAACTTTCACCGCGAAAAATAACATGGTGCGTGTGGGCCTTAAGGCGGACGGCACCAGCACGGCGGGAGCATCCCAGGTGCGCGGCATCAATGACAACGGCAACACGGTGGGCCGGAATTTCTATCACAACTCGGTCTACCTTGGCGGTTCGCAGACCTCCGGGGCGAGCGCCACGGCCGCATTCGCCAGCGTCGGCGCGTCCAACACCCGCACCTTCCAAAACAACATTTTCGTCAACGCCCGCACCAACAGCGGAGGCACCGGCAAGCACTATGCGGTCATTCATGGTGGCACCGGAGTGAACCCCGGCGGACTTACTTCAGGCGGTAATATTTACTTCGCCAGTGGGATCGGCGGCGTGCTGGGTTCCTACGACAGCGTCGACCGCACTACCCTCGCCGCCTGGCAGGCCGCGACCGGTCAGGACTCCACCAGCGCGATGGCGAATCCGCTCTTTGCCAATCCTACTGGAACCGCCGCCACGATGGACTTGCATTTGCAGGCTAGCAATCCGGCTGAAAGTGGAGGGATTCCACTGACAGGCATTCTGCTCAATCCCCTGACCAACGCCCCTACCACCGTTACGGAAGATTTCGACGGGCAGCCCCGGAGCACCCTAACACCCGTGGACATCGGCGCAGATGCTGGAAACTTCACCGTAAGCACCGACCTCTTCGCTCCCGCCGTCAGCTATCCGCTGCTCACCAGCGGATCATCCGCGAATCGAGTGCTCAACGGATGGGCCACCATTACGGACGCTGTGGGCGTGTCCGCTGGTGCGAGAGCTCCTCGCCTTTACTTCAAGAAGAGCACGGATGCCGATGTCTTCGGTGTGGCCAACAATTCCACCGGCAACGGGTGGAAATACGTGACCGCCACCGGAAGCGGTCCCTACAATTTCACGCTGGATTACTCCCTCATCAATGGCGGCAGCGTTGCTCTTGGCGACAGCATCCAATACTTCGTCGTCGCGCAGGACGCTGCGAACCGCTTTACCTCCAACCCCGTCGGTGCGACCGCTTCGGCTAATCCGCCCGTGCAGAATGTGAACGGCCACGGTGCAGTGAACAGCTTCAGCATCGTCACGGCTATCAGCGGCGGGACCGTGACGGTCGGCAGCGGCGGGACCTATCCCAGTCTCAGCGGACCAGACGGGCTTTTCACAGCCCTCAATGGGGCGGTGCTCGCGGGCAATATCGTGGCCAACATCACCAGCGACTTGTCTGAGACTGGCTCGGTGACTTTGAAGGAATTAAAGTCAAACAATTACCCACTTACCATGCTCACCCTTCAGCCAGACAGCGCGGTGATGCGGACTGTCTCCGGCAATGTGTATGAGGGCCTTATCACGTTCGACGGCGCAGACCGTGTGATCATTGATGGCAGTTTCAGCGGCGGCGGACGATACCTCACTTTCCGTAATACGTTCACCGGCACCACGGCAAGCACGCTCCTCTTCATCAACGACGCCAGTAACAACAGCATTCGCAACTGCATCGTGGAAGGAATGACACCGAGCACCACCCTGGGCGTCATTGGCTTCAGCACCGGAATGGTGACGGGCAACGACAACAACCTCATCACCGGCTGCCAGGTGCGTGACCGAAGTGATGCCACCGGTGCGCCACCGTATTCCTTGATTGGATCCACTGGCAGTTCATCCACCGTGGCGAACTCGGGCAATACCGTTTCGAACAACGAAGTCTTCAACTTTAATTTCCGTGGCATCTTCATTGACACAAAGGGCAACGAATCATGGACGCTCTCCGGCAACGATGTCTATGAAACAAAATCCTCACCCCTTAACAATGGATACCCCATCTATGCCATTTACCTTGGCGGCCATGGCAACAATTTTGTCTCAGGCAACTCCATTCACGATCTGCTCACCAATAGCGCCGGGGCCGTTGGCATCTATTTCAACGGCACTGACACCGCGACTGTGACACGCAACCGCATCGCCACTATCAACGTGAATCGAACCAGTAACGGCATTACTGGCATTAGCACCGACGGCAGTGCAAGCTCGACAATCAATGTGGTGAATAATCAGATAACCCTCAGCCCAGCCGTCCCCAGCGCGAAGTATTTTGGACTCACTGGACTTGCAGACAGGGGACCTGTGGGTAGTGTGGTCAATATTTTATCTAATAGCATTTTCCTAGGAGGAACCTCCACTAGCGGGGGTAACACATATCTTTGCTATCGCCAATACGACACCACGCACACCGCACGAAACAACATTTTTCTGAATTTCCGCACTGGTGCCGTCAACAATAATTCCGTCGGCGTCGGAAGCGTAAACAGCAGCGGCAACTACACAGCGAGCAACAATGTCTATGCCTGTAGCTGGGCGTTCTCCATGGAGATAAATGGAACGAATGTGAACCTTGAGACGTGGCAAAGGGAGATGGGCGAGAAAAACTCTCAGGCCGGTATCGCAGGCAGTGGGAATTTTACCGATGCGATGTTCGTCAACACCTCCACAGGTGACCTACACCTAATCCCTGGAGGGAACCCTCTGGTAAACGCTCTCGGCATACGAATCCCCAGCGTGATCGACGACTATGATGGCGACCCGCGTCCAGCGGGCGCTCCCACGATTGGTTCCGATGAGTTTGTTCCCTCTCCGGACATCGCGGTGGGACAGACCAGTATGCTCATAGATGGCGTGGGCAGCGTTGACTTTGGTTCTGTGACGCTGGGGAGCAGCAGCACAAGGATTTTTACCATTACGAACTCCGGCAGTGCTGCGCTGACTTCACTTGCTGTGACGGGCGGAAGCAGCGAGTTCGCCATAAGCGCACTGAGCGGGACAAGTGTCCCCATCGGCAGCAGCAGCGTCACCTTCAGCGTCACCTTCACCCCCGCCGCCAGTGGTGCGAGAAATGCCACTCTCCAAATAGCCAGCAACGTGATTGGCACTAAAAACCCCTTCGATATCGCTCTGGCGGGGACAGGCAATGCGCCTCCCACTTTCTCCGGCTATACACTCAAGACAAATAAGAACACCCCCGTTTCCATCGGCCTCGCCAAGGTCCTCGCCCGCGCTTCGGACTCCGATGGTGGTACGCCGTCCATTGCCTCCGTCTCCGCCGCCAGCACGCAGGGGGGCAGCGTTTCCTTGGCAGCCAGCAACGTTGCCTACGCCCCGCCGCTGAATTTCACGGGCTTGGATACGTTTAGTGTCACCATCATCGATGGGCAGGGAGGCAGTGTTGTGGGCACCGTCACTTGTTCTGTGAGCGAGGGCAATGCACCCATCACCAACGAGCCGCAAATCACCCGGCAGCCCGGCGGCAGCGTGGCACTCCTCTTCCTCGGCATTCCCGGCCAGGTCTACAAGGTGCAACGGAGCACGGACTTGCAAGTCTGGACGCTCCTGGAAACCGCGACCACCGCTTCCGACGGCACCCTTCCCAGTCTCGATCCCAACCCGCCCGAGGGATCGGCTTTTTATCGGATTGTTGTGCCATAGAACCTTGGATGCCGGCAATGACCTCCTTAAATTCCTTTCTCCCTCACTAGCTTCCATGAAATTTACCGCCCTCTGTCTTGCCGCCCTGCTTACTGAAACCGGCACGGCCGCAACAATCATCACAGAGACGTTCTCCATGAATGCCAGCGTCGTGATCCCGGATGCGGACTTGGCGGGCGTGGTGCAGACGATCACGCCGGGCACCAGTCTGGCGAGCCTGGATCGGGTGACGGTGACGCTGGTGACGTCGGGTGGTTGGAATGGGGACTTGTATGCTTATCTCTGGCATGACGGAGTGCTCAGCGTGCTGCTCAATCGTCCGGGGCGATCGGTGGCGAGGCCGGATGGTGCTGCGATCGTGGGAATGTCGGTGGAACTGGCGGATGCGGCGGGCACGGACATTCATCTGGCTCCGGGTGCGTTCAGCGGGAGCTTCCAGCCGGATGGGCGGGATGTGCATCCGTCCGTGGCGTTGGATACCAGCCCGCGCAATGACTCGCTGGCCGATTTCTTGAGCACTGCGCCGGATGGTGCATGGCGGCTGTTCATCGCGGATGTCGCAGGCGGGGAAGAGGCGACGTTGGTGAGTTGGAGTATTTCCCTGACGGGACCGCAAGCGGTGCCAGAGCCGGGAAGCGGTCTGCTGGCAGGCGTGGCGCTCTGTTGCCTGCTGCGTCGGCGGCGCGTTTCACAGTGCTGAGGCCGAGGCCGGTGTCTTGGACATTGGGAGGGCCGGGCTACGACTCCTCCCTCTTGGGTGCGGTGTGGAAGACGTCTGGCTCGCGGCCAAGGAGTTGCATGACGGTGGCGAGGTTGCTGCCGTATTGGTAGAAGGTGTCGAGGGTGAGGGTGGCGATGAAGGCGTAGCTGTCGGCGAGGGGGTGGGCGTAGGGATCGTCGAGGAAGCCAGGCGGGGGATCGAGGGGCGGGGCGGTGGCGACGGAGTTGTCGTCGTCGTTATCGTTGTCGCCAGGCGGGTTTTGTTCCTGCTCGTCGAAGGGCTTGAGGGCGAAGTCGGGGTTGTCTTCCTCAGCGTCGTCGTCTTTCTCGTCGGTGTCATCGGAGTTGTCGTCGGTGCCGGTGGTCTTGGCGTAGGCGGGTTCGCGGTAGATGCGGCTGGTGAGTTCTTCCGGGGGGATGAAGTCTGCGGGGTCGGGTGCCTCGCCGTCCTCCTGGCTGCTGCGGAGGCGGAATTCTGTTTCGATGAGGTGGGCTTGGCGGAGCTTCCAGCGTTCGTGTTCCTCGGCGTCCATCCGATCATAGTGGGGTTGGTCGATCTGTTGGAGCCAGCGTTTCTGCTGCTCGCTCATTTCCATTTCGGTGAGGCGGAGGTGGCTAACGATGCTGATTTTCCAAGGGTGCGGGGAGCAGGCGATGGTCTCGCGGATGATCTGGATCAACTCCGGGAGGCGGTTGACGGCCTCGAGGGTCTGGATCTCAACGCCGCTGACATAGTCCCAATTGTGTTCGTAGGAATGGGGAGCATAGTCGATAGCACGATCACCGAGTCGACGTTTCACGGCTTCATTGATGCGGTGGTGCATCCAGCGGAGTTCCAACTGGAAGCGTTTGGGGTGCATGCGACAGACCGGGATAGGTTCCTCAGGATACGGGGGGAGGAAGCCGCGGAGGTCCAGCCCAGGTTCTGCCGCCAAGAAACGCAGCGGGGGCAGTGGCTGGGGTTCCGCCGCGAGGAAGATTTCATCCCAAGGCCGCAGCACCGCATTGATGGCCTGCACGTCCAACTGCACCACGGGCGCGCCTTCGACCTCGAGTTCGCACAATTTAGGAGCCTGGGTGAGCGGCCAGTAGTTCCGGGGCATCGCACCCAGGAAACGCACCCAGAGCAGGGAGGGCAGGGCGGACACGGGCGTCACATCCTGCGGCCAACTGGTGGTGGTCTCCAGAGAGAAGCAATCCAAGTGCGCGAGGCTGGCAAGATCCCCAAATTCACGCAATGGCCCGCTGACCTGGAGATGGCGCAACTGGGAAAAACGGCTGATGCCCTGCAAACTCTGCACTCCGGTAAGCGTGAGGAGATGGAGGGCGGGCATGTCTGGAAGGAACTCGCAATTCCACTGCACACAGGCCGCGCAATCCAGCACGGCACTGTGCAATGAGGGGAACGACAGCCCCTGCAAGATGGCGGCATTGGGGAGCAGATTGAGCACTTCCAATTGCTGCAACTTCCCCAACGGGCGCGCATCCACCCAGTGCAAGGGTGGTTCGAAAATGGGGCAGCCATAGGCGCTTAAATGCAACGTGAGGTCTCGCAGTGCCGCACATTCCGACAAAGGTTCCAAGTCTTCCAGATAGGGACTGAGAATCTGGAATTTCCGCAGGTTGGGCAGGGCGGTGAGGAAGGAGAGGTCTTTGAGCGCCGTCGATCCAAGTTCCAGGATTTCCAGCGCTGGAAAAAAGCGGAACACGCCTCCAGCATCGCCAATGCGACGACGGCGATACTCCGGCCCCACAATGAATTTCTTGAGCCACGGGGACATGGCCGCAGCCAGTTCCGTCTCCTGCTCGCGGAATGAGGGCATGAGCAGGGGATTGAGAAAGAACTCCTCCCATTGATGCCAGGGAGGGTGCTGAAAAAACTCTTTGCATTGTTGCTCGTAGGGCTTGCGCTGGTGATGCACGAGGCGGCAGGCTTCGCAAACAAGGTAGATGAGATAGCGCTCGTCAGGCGTGCGGGCATCGTCCAAGGCCCATTGGGAGAAAGGCGAGAGTTGGGAACTCATGATGGCGACACTCTACTCGCAAATGGATGTTCTGGTGGAATTTCATGCAGGAAAAGCTTGGCCCTCAGAACTTTATTTGGTAGGCGCTGGGGCTGGCGGGATCGGCAGGGTGATAACAAACTCGGTGCGGAGGCCGGGCGGCTATCGGCGGTGATGGTGCTGCCGTGGGCTTCGACGGCGCGTTTGACAATGCTAAGGCCGAGGTTGGTGCCTTTGACGTTTTGGGAGGGTTGCGCGACGACTCCTCTTGCTTCGGGGTGGTGTGGAAAGAGGGTGCGGAAGGGCTTACGGGCAGGATGCCCGTGACACGTTAGAGGCCGGGGATCAGGGATTCGAGGACGGCGTTTTCGAGGATGGGGGTGATGCGGTCGTCCACTTCGGGTTCGGTGAGTTCGCCGGTCAGGCCCATGGGAACGGAGAGGCGGCCGTCCGGGAGGATGAGGCCTTCCTTTTTGAACAGGGAAATGACTTTGTCACCGAGGGTGCCGCCCAGTGTGTCACCTAGCTTGTCCTTGAGTTTCTTTGTGAATCCGCTCAGGGCTTTTTGGGAGATGGCGGGGGAGCCGAGGAAGTTGAGGTTCAATTCGCAGGTGTTGGCGGCGTAGTCCATCCAACTGCCGCGGTGGAGGATGATTTCGTAGCCCTCCAGAATGAGGGAGAAATCGCTGTCGATGAGCAGCCTGGGTTGCGTGTAATTCATGGTGACGGTGGAGGCTTCACCGATTTTCACGCGATTGGGCAGCGGAGGGAGGATGAGGCCGTATTTTTCCCATTTGCCCATTTTCTTGCCGATCTTGAGAAGGGCGGGGAGGTCCTCAATGATGGAGTCCTTGGCGATCGTGACATTGAAGGGCAGCGGTGCGAGCAGACCGGATTTGGGATCGAAGAGGGCGGTGGAGGCATCGACGTGGAGGCCGAGATTGAGTTGCTCGTATTTCTCCAGGAGGAATTTGCCGGTTTCAGGATTCTTTTCCGTAGTCTTGCGCTTGGCGACGAGGAGGAATTGTCCGTCGAGATCGAACGCGGCCTGATTGGATTTGGCGAGGTTGCCGGGGTCGAGGGCAAATTGTTTTAAATTCCACGAGGCATCCTCCAGCCGGATGAGTTCCTTGCGCTTTTCATTTTTGAAATCCAAACGCACATGTTCGATTCTGGCGGAATCAATAATCACGGCGACAGGCAATCGGCGCCCGTTGAGGGGCTTGGGTTCGTTCGCTGGCTGAGCAGGATCCGTTCCGGGTGTGGGTGTGGCGTCGGGAATCAGCGCGGGATTGGGCTTTCCGGCGACGATGGCGGGCTTGGCCATCATTTGATTCAGGGTGCTCACACCGCTCAGCGGGGTCTCGGAATTTAGATTCACCACCTGCACGACCAGACTGCGCACATTGAGCTGTCCGCGCAGCAGAGCCCACGGATTCATTTCCAGCTTCGCAGATTGAATGGCAAAAATGGGGGCCTTGGGGTCGAGGGGCGTGCGCTGGCCTAGTGGTTTGGCTTGGTCTGCATCCGCATCCCGCGGGGCGAGCTTCAGGCCTTCAAGCTGGACGGTCGCGGGCAGGCTCCAGAGGTTGGCGGAGGCGCTGGTGACTTCCGCCCGGCAGTTGAGCGAGGCCTCGATGCGGGCGACGAGGGCTTCCGGTTGCAGCATGCGCGAGACCAGCCATTGGGCAATGGCCCACAGGAGCACTGGGGTAAGCAGGAAAAGGATCAGCAGCAGTTTCCATCGGGCGCAAAGACGTTTCAGCATGGTCCAGCATAAGCGTCACCGGCCGCCGTGCATGCGAAATTTCTTTTCCGCACTAGCGGTCGCACTCGCCCATGACGAAGTCCAGACTGCCGAGGACGGCGGGGACATCGGAGATCATGTGGCCGGGCAGGAGTTCGGGCACGATGCTGAGATTCACGAAGCTGGGGCTGCGGATCTTCAGGCGGTGCGGGACACCGCCGCCCTTGCTGACGATGTAGAATCCGAGTTCGCCCTTGGGATTTTCGTGGCCGAAATAAATTTCCCCCGGCGGGACATCCACGCCCTGGGTGGCGATGATGAAATGGTGGATGAGTTCCTCCATGCTCATGAGGACGCGTTCTTTTTCCGGCAGCCGGTTCTTGGGGTCCTCGTAATTGATGGGGCCGTCCGGGAGCGTGTCCAGGACCTGTTTGATGATGCGCACGCTCTGGCGCATTTCTTCCATGCGGACCAAATACCGGTCATAGCAATCGCCCACCGTGCCGATGGGGATGTCGAATTCATACTGCTCGTAGCCGAGATACGGATGCGCCTTCCGCACATCGTAATCCACGCCGGAGGCGCGCAGGTTCGGCCCGGTGATGCCGTAGGCGATCGCGCGGTCTTTGGTGATGACCCCGATGTCCCGGGTGCGATCGATAAAGATCTGATTGCGCGTCAGCAACTGATCCGTCTCATCCACGATGGGCAGAAACTCATCGATAAACTTCCGAACCCGCTCCACAAACCCCTTCGGCAGATCCCGCGTCATGCCGCCGATCCGCGTGTAGCTCGTCGTGAAACGCGCCCCGGTCAGGTGCTCGCTCAGGTTGTAAATTTTCTCGCGCTCGGCAAACGTGTAGAGGAACACCGTCATCGCCCCCACATCCATCGCAAACACCCCCACGCCCAGCAGGTGTGCGGAAATCCGCGCCAGCTCACAGCACAGCACACGGATCGCCTGGCCACGCGCGGGCAGTTCCCAGCCGAGCAATTTCTCCACCGCCATGGCATACGCCACATTGTTGGCCAGCGGCGCCAGATAATCCAGGCGGTCCGTGTAGGGCACGAACTGGTTGTAGTGCATGTTCTCGGCGATCTTTTCATCGCCCCGGTGCAGATACCCCACGTCCGGCGTGGCCTTGGTAATGATCTCCCCATCCAGCTCCAGCACCAACCGCAGCACGCCATGCGTGGCCGGGTGGCTCGGGCCCATGTTGAGGATGAGCTTCTCGCCCATCACATCCTGCGCCAGATCCTGATGGTCTTGCATTTGCTGCGCGGCCCGACTGGCTACGTCGGGCGCTTCGATCTCTCTGACAACTGTGCTCATGGCTGGGGGAGGCGGATTCGGGGGAAATTCTAAATTCCCTCAGACTAAAAGCCCCCTCGGACCGGGCAAGGTGAATTTGTGAAATTTTTCACAAGCGCCCGGGTGGCCCCGGCGATTCCTCAGGAATTATCGGGGAACCTTGGAAAAGAATCACCGCTGAGCCGCCGCTGGTGTTCAGTGTCAGGTGGGTGTGGCAAAATCCGCCCCTCGACAATGCGCTGCTCAGTGCTTACGTTACGCCTGCCATGACCCAACTCGCCGTCACTCTTCCTGATGAACTCAGCACCTTCGTTGACCGATCCGTGAAAGCCGGAGCCTTCCACGATGCGGAAGAGTTCATTGTCAATCTTCTCTACAACGTCAAGGCTCAAAGCGAGACCGAACTCTCCGAAGAACAACAGTTCAAACTCACCACTCTGCGCACCGAAATCGCCCTCGGCCTCGAAGAAGCTGACAGCGGCGATTTCGTCGAATTCACTGCCGACGAAATTATCGCCGAAGGTCGCGCCCGCCGCGCCTCTTGACCAACCACCACACCAGCCCGCCCGCCGCCAGGAACAACCCCGCCACCAATGTCCACGCGGTTGATTCTGATTCCAATTGCATTGATCGTGTCCGTGTTTCCCCAATAACACCGAAATGTTGGATCACCTTCCACGAGGAGGTTGCCATTCGACAATTGGTGCTGGACTACGCGAGTGCCAAGACCTGCGGTCGTCTTCATGGCACGGCTTGGAAAAATTTCCAATCTGTTGATGAATCGAATGCCCCGTCTGTTTCCATCCACTCTCTGAACCATTCGTAAAAGGATGCACCGGTCCTGCGATAGGGCGGCACATAGATATCTGCATCCTCGTCGATGACTCCCGCGTCCAGGACAATCACCTGCCACTTCATCGTCCCCGGTTCTTCAAGCCAAAGTCCGTATTGCGCCGCGTGTCGGTCATACTGTTCACCAAAGCGAAAGGTGCGCATGGGGCGGTCCAGAAATTCCCTCCGCTCGTTGATTTCTTCTATAATTTTGTCCTCAGGCCAGAAATACAGCGGGTATGCCAAGGTGACGGCGAGCGCTTTTTCGTATTTTTCGTAGAATGCAATGAATTCGGGGGGCAGCGGATGGCGCACCAGTTCCTGCAGCCGATTTAACCCATGGCCGGGTATTGTGGCATAGCTAGTTGCCTCGAAGATGCAGTCTGCAATCTCAACTTCCTCACGAATAATTCGGGCTTGTGGTGAGGGCGAGTTTTCACTTCTGATTTCCCGCGAACCTTGGAAAATGCGGTAATGTGATCCTTGTAGTTTTCTAACCCTTTTCAGTGAGCCGTCGAAGAAGCTGTAATCAGGGGTGCTTTTCATTGTGTATTCCTTTCTGCTTTGGATACGGCCTCCCAGTAGTCCGCCACTTTAGCTCCTACATGGGGATACCATCCGCGGATGAACCATGGTGGCTCGTGGTCAATGATTTTGTGGTCATGCGGGGGGGTGGTTCTCACAAGGGCCATTTTGAAGGTGCCTTCGGGGAATTTCTTCATTTCCGTGACGATATAATGATCAATCGCGTTGATGGTATCAGTGTTTCCCCAATAACACCGAAAAGTTGGATCTCCTTCCAGGTGAGGTTGCCGTTTGGCAATTGGTGCTTGATACTGCGAGAACCAAGACATGCCGCTGCTTTTATGGCACGACTTGAAAGAATTTCCCATCCGGATCGAATGCCCCGTCTGTTTCCATCCGCTCTTTGAACCATTCGTAAAAGGATGCACCGGTTCTGCGATAGGGTTGAACATAGATATCTGCATCCTCGTCGATGACTCCTGTATCCATGACAATCACCTGCCACTTCATCGTCCCTGGTTCCTCAAGCCAAAGCCCATATTGGGCCGCTTGTCGGTCATACTGTTCACCAAAACGAAAGGTGCGCATGGGGCGGTCCAAGAATTCCCTCCGTTCCTTGATTTCTTCAATGATTCTGTCCTCAGGCCAGAAATACAGTGGGTAGGCCAAGGTGACGGCGAGCGCTTTTTCGTATTTTTCGTAGAATGCGATGAAATCTGGTGGCAACGGGTGGCGCACCAGTTCCTGCAGCCGATTTAACCCATGGCCGGGTATTGTGGCATAGCTAGTTGCCTCGAAGATGCGGTTTCCAAATTCATCCGCTTCCTGTATAAGTTTGGCGGGGGGTGAACCGGATGCATCATTTCTTATTTCGAGCGAACCCTGAAATACGTCATAATGGGTTCCCCTTAGCCTCCTGATGGATTTAAGCGAGTCGTCGAAAAAGCTGTAATCCGTAATGTCTTTCATTGTGTATTCCTTTCTGCTTTGGATACGGCCTCCCAGTAATGCGAGACTTTAGCCCCCACATGGGGATACCACCCACGGATGAACCATGGTGGCTCTTGGTCAATGATCTTGTGGTCATGCGGGGGAGTGGTTCTCACAAGGGCCATTTTGAAGGTGCCTTCTGGGAATTTTTTCATTTCCGTGACGATGTAATGATCAATCGCGTTGATGGTATCAGTGTTTCCCCAATAACACCGAAAAGTTGGATCTCCTTCCACGATGAGGTTGCCATTCGGCAATTGGTGCTGGATTACGCGGGTGCCGCCGGGAATCAGATCAGTGGTGAAGGCGGCGGAGACGATCTGACGTGCCAGATCAATGTCCTCCAGACCAAGTTCGTCATTGAGCTTCTGCGCCAAGGTCTCCTGCCAGCCGTTGACGAGCGATCCGTAGGCCATCTCCGCAGCAGCATAGCCTTTGAGAATGCTGCACGCCAGACTAACAGCCACGGCCTTCATGCCGCCCTTGAAGACACTCTTTGTCAGCGTTTTCCGCATGGCCTTCAATCTGGCAAGCTTTCCGGCATCTTTAATAACCCCCGCTTTTACTATATCGTCGAGTTCCATGTAACGGCTTGCGCTGGACCCCATCCTCCACCCACCCTGTAAAAATTTCTCCCGCAAAGGATGCGGAAGACCATCTCTATTGTTTAACACCGTTGGCCAGATCCGCATGCGCCCGCGATCCACCTTGAGCTTTGTTCCACTCATGGCATTGATGCTGTCATCCATGGCAGTCCATGTGCGGTAGCGCAGGTCGGCCATTTGCTCCGATGTCACTCCCGGTAGCACTTTGCCATCTGCATTAAAAAGCGCCGAGATGCCTCCTGATCCGCCCGGCCCGTCAATGAGATCATCCCAGACCTGGGTCGCCAAATGCTGGGTCTTGGAGTGAACCTTGGCTTGAACGGGAATGGTGAACTCATCAGGGTCAAAGTCCGTGCCGAACATGCTCTTCAACATCTCCCTCCATTTTTTACCCTTCTCAGTGTTGTGATAAACATTCATGGCATGATGATCCGTGAAACCTTTGTGACGGAAGGCTGCAGCCTTTTCCGAAAGATCGTCTCCATCGCCAAAAGCAATATCCGATGGCGGATGCAGATCGGTGATGCCCTCGTCCGCAAGAAACTGATCAATGTCTGCGGCACACCTCACCACTGGTGAACCGTTGTGGACGGCAAGATAGCCCAGACCTTTAAGCGCTTGCCATTGCGCGTCGGTAAGGGTTTGCGGGCCGTCCGGCCCGGTGGTGTAAACGACCACTTTTTGCTGTGTCCTGTAGATCCCGGGAGCGTGAACGGTGAGGTCTGCCTTTCGGGTGTGGGGAGTGAGTTTCGGCGTTGCTCCCGGTACCACGAGATCGAAACGGTCCGCTGGCTGGTCCTGGCTGGCAACCCGGAGAACTTCGCCTGGCTTTACGCCCGAAAATTCGTAAACAAACTGGGAATCCTCCTGGATTTCCACATAGGTGTCACCTCCGGCAACGGCGATGAGAGTGTCAATTTCCACCGGGACAAACCCTTCGCCGGCACTGCCATCCGCATTGAGCATGGAAACGCGCTTTAAGGGCAGTTTCTGATCTGTCATCAATTCGGTGGTGCCGGTCTTAAGTTTCCAAGTCTCCTCGGTGGCTGAGGACGACCGTGCAATCCGCTGCAAGGCCCCGGAGGCGTGGTCGTAGTACACGAACTCCAGTGATTCGCTCTCCGCCACTTCGTCCACGTTGCGGACAAGAAATCCAATGAGCGGCTTGTCGTCCTGGGTAGTGGCAAAAGCGTTTCCACTCTGCCCAGCCAAGATTTTGATGGGGAAGTCATTGCCAAAAAGCTGCAATTCCAGACCGCTGGCGAGGGGGGCAATTCTGAACGCTATCGGATAGGCGGTGGAGGGCGGACCACTGTCCACCAGCGTGACGGACTCGAGAGTATCTGAGGGAATCCCGCCAGCGGTGTCCGTCGCCATTGTGCTAGCGTGCCTAAAACGGAGTGTTTGAGGCCCTGTCTCCTGACAAGTCACTTGTATTCCACCTGTCGAATCTCCACTTGTGAATAATCCTCCTGGAACGTAGAGTGTGCAGGCAAGGTTATCTATCTGGGCTGTGGGTGCATAAGCGCCATTAAGCCAAAGGGTCAGGCCAGTTGACTGCTGTTGGAAGATTTTGGTGTTGGGACCGGTTTCCAACAAACTGGCGAAGGGATCCCCTCCTTCAGTGGCAATTTCGATGGTCTCCGCATCCGTTATTGTAAGTGCAGAGGGAAAGATTAAATCGTAAACAGCGGTGACGGCAGACGTAATGGTGGGCGGACTCCACGTCTGGGAAAAACGGATTTCGACCTCAGCAGAACCTCGGAGTCCGGCAGCATTTTGGGTGGTTTCGACTCGCACCCGCTGAATGCCAGTCGCAGGAATTTGCACAGTCAAACCGCTGAAATGGGCTTTCTCACCGAACGGGGTCCAAAAAGTGGGGGCTTGGGGAATGCGGATCAACGATGCATCGGCGTCAGAAGGACTATCATTCACAAACGCCGTTACTTTCAAAATATCAGCGCCTCCCCCTTGTGGTGTGGTGCCCATTACGGTGTCAGTAACATCACCACTCAAATGGAGAGTGGCTGTGAGACCATCGACCGATACGCTAGCGTTGGAGACCGGGTCCAGTTTTACTTGGGGCTGTTCTCCATGAATCAGGAGGGTCGGAGAGAGTTTGAAGGAATCATTCGTTAGTCCTTTTGTGATATACTCCATGGGTAGGATGCCCACCTCCGCCTCCAGGCTGTAGGCCTCTGTCGTGGCAGCAGGGAATTCCGGGACGAGAACCTGCTTTGTTTCGGAGAGCGTGTGCCCTGGCTCGCCGGATTGTTTGCCGGGAATGGTGAGGGTTACGGTTTGGATGGGGCCTGTTGTCCATGGGCCAGTCAATGGGGCTCCGGGCTCACCGGTGCGGGTTCGGGGGACGAGGAGGAAGGTGGCAGTGACGGGTTCGGTCCCGATGGGTTTGTGTTCCAGCCAGACGGCCACATTCTCTACGCTTGCCTGCTGCCTTGGCAGTCGGTCAGGGGGCATGGGGGTGTGTTGGAAGGTGCTGCGCGTGGTCACGGGGCCGAAGGGTGTGCGCAGGTAGGAGGATGGGGTCGGCGTGCCGGGGAATTCGCGCAAAGCGACGACATGGGCGCCGAGGGTTTGCGGCTGACTGGCGACAGCGAGGTTCTGGCGTTCGATGTTGGAGGAGGGGATGAGCCCGGAGGGGCTTTCCTGGTAGTTCTTTAACTCCGGCCAGCCGATGTAATCAGTGAGCGTGGCCAAGGTGGTGGCATCGGAGAAGAACTCCGAACTTTTGCGCAAGACCACCAGACGGGTGAAACCCGGGGGATGCTTGGTGGCGTCATTCGGATCGGTATTTGCCGCAGCTTCTTCGGCGTTCGTAAATCCATCTCCGTCGGCATCTAACTCGCTAACGACGTATAGTGGCGAACCTGGCGGGGCGAATTGGGAACCCGTGGCGAAATTTTCTATCTCATACCAATCTTGAATCCCATTGCCATTGGAGTCTATGTCCGTGCGGCGGACTCGGGCGAATTTGGAATTAGAGGGAGTGTTGGAAGGTGCGTTGGGATCGTCCGGGGTGAGGAGGCGGGCGAGGAGTTGGGGTTTAATGTGCTCGTAGATG
>CALQSQ010000014.1 GCA_943333275.1 Akkermansia muciniphila | reverse complement strand
GTCACTGCGCATTCGGATTCTCTTCTTCCTGGGCAAACTAAACCTCCGTCCAGCCTATTGACTCCCCGCCAATTCCCGTAGCACCCCAAACTATTCAATGCGGTGGCCGTCCTGCAGCAGGTGGAGGCGGGGAGATTGGATCTCGATGCGCCCTTCGCCACCCTGCCCGGCGCGGTGGCGCTTGAAAATCCCTTCAACCAGGCTGGCCAAATCACCCTGCGACAAATCCTGTGCCACCGCTCCGGCATCCAGCGTGAAGCTCCCGTGGGCGGCTATTTTGACACCACCCAACCCTCGCTCGCCGCAACCTGCGAAAGTGTCGGAGGCTGCCGGGTCGTGACTCCACCCAATGCCAAAACACGCTATTCAAACATCGCTCCTTCGCTGGCAGGCCAGGTCGTCGCCACCGTGAGCGGGCGATCCTTTGAAGCCTATCAGCAGGAGCATTTGCTTGCTCCCATGGGGATGAAGCACAGCGCGTGGCGGCTGCGCGATGTTCCGCCGGAAAAACTGATCGTCTCCCATCTGCGCGTGGCCGATGGCAGGGGTTCCTTCACTCATGAACAGGCACCGGTCTTTGATCTGGGAACGGTGCCGGCAGGGAATCTTTACTCCACCGCACCGGACCTCGCCGAATTCATCATCATGCTGGACGCAAAAGGAAAGGGGCCGCATGGGCGCATCCTGAAGTCCGATACCCTCGCGGAAATGACGACTCCCCAGCTTGACCCATCCAGTGGATTCGGACTTGGATTCGCGTTGGGGAAACTGGGCGATCACGAAGCCATCGGCCACAGTGGCGCGGTCTACGGACATTCCACCGCACTGCTCTATCTTCCGAAGTCCAGACTGGGCGTGGTGGTGCTGGCCAATGAGGACATCGTCAACGCGCGTGTTTCCAAACTCGCCAACCTGGCACTCTCACTTCTGTTGGAGATAAAGACGGGGGAGCGGCGATCTCCTTCGCCCCAGGCGCTTTCCGTTCCTGCAAAGGCTCTTCATGCTTATGCCGGACGATGGGAATCACAAAGTTTTTGGGCCGAGTTCTCCGTTTCAGACGGACACCTCGCGGGAAATTTTGCCAGCCAGCCCTGTGTTCTAACGCCCACCGCAGCCGACACCTTCCTGCTGAACAGCCGCATCCATGACGATGTGCCCGTGCCCTTCGTTCGCGATGATGCAGGGGTTGTCACAGGTTTCACCCTTGGCGTCCAAAAATTCCATCGTATCGCTGCCAGGCCCGTCGAATTTCCGCACGATTGGCGCCCCTTCCTGGGAAGTTACGGTCCGCGCATCATCCCTCTGGTCATTCACGAAAAATGGGGACACCTCTACGCCACCACTGAAAACATGGTGGACTACCGCCTGACCCCCGCATCGCTAAACACCTTCAACCTCCCTCCCGGCATGTATGATGACGAGCAGGTCGCGTTTCTCGCCGATAAATCAGGCGTCATCCCGTCCGTGCGTTTTGCCAGTATGATTCTTCCCCGCTCAGCCCCATGAAACTCAGCCTCCACGACGTCCATCTTCCCATGCGGCATCCCTTCACCATCGCGCTGGGCACCACCACGGTGCAGCACAACCTGGTGGTGAAATTGGAACACAACGAAAAGGTCGGTTATGGCGAAGGTGCCTCCGGGCATGCCTGGAGAAAATTCACGCCTGAGTCCATGCGGGCCGATCTCGAATCCGTGCGCGAGGTGATCGAAAAATTCCCCTTCACCACTCCCACCGCACTTTGGGACCACCTGCATCCGCTGATCGGTCACAACCCCTTTGCCCTCTGCGCGCTCGATGAAGCCGCCCACGACCTCTGGGGACACATGCAGGGCGCGCCGGTCTGGAAACTTTGGGGCCTCGATCTCAATCACCTTCCTCCAAGCGATTACACCATTGGCATTGATCCCATCGATAAAATGGTCGCCAAAATGAAGGAGTTCGACGGCTGGCCGATTTATAAAATCAAGCTGGGGACGGAACGGGATTTGGAGATCGTGAAGGAACTGCGCCGACACACCGATGCCATTTTCCGCATTGATGCCAACACCGCCTGGACTGCAGAGCAAACCATCGCGCTCGCGCCCGAAATGAAGGCCCTCGGGGTGGAATTTTTCGAGCAGCCACTCCCCCGTGATGACTGGCAGGGGATGCGGCGCGTGCATTCCGAATGCGTGCTTCCAGTCATGGCGGATGAAAGCTGCCAGACACCCGGGGACGTAGCCCACTGCGCGGGTCATTTCACCGGCATCAACATCAAACTCACCAAGGCCGGAGGTCTCACTCCGGCCCGGCGCATGATCGAGGAGGCGCGCTCCCTCGGACTCAAGGTCATGGTAGGCTGTATGAACGAAAGCAGCATCGGCATCTCCGCCATCGCCCAGCTGCTGCCCCTGCTGGATTATGTTGATATGGATGGAGCCCTGCTCATCGCCGAAGACATTGCCGACGGGGTGCGCCTGGACAAAGGAGTTCCCGTATTTCCAAGCTCCCCGGGGCTCGGCGTGACGCTGCGCCCCGGAGTTCTGGATTAAGCACGTTTATTTTTCCAGCAGCATCGACCACTCCAGCAAGCGCATGCGCATGCCCAGCCAGGGGCTTTTGGATGTGGGAGGATGCGGCGGAGGCTGAAATATCCGGAATTGGATTTCATCCTCATCCCTAGTGGACATGTCCAGTCGGGACAAGAAACATTTATCTTTCGCTTGCCTGTCCTGCAAAATTCCGTTGATGGAACGGTGGTATTTCAACCTCAAAAGCCGCCTTCATTGACCACCTGTCAGCCATATACTCCAACCCATGACATCGCCCGCACACGTGTTGGCATCGTTGGAACAGGTTTCATTGCCTCGGGTCTGTGTCGCCTGCTCGGCGGCATGGAGGATCTGCTGCTGAAAAAGGTGCTGACCCATCGCCCCATTGCCAACATTTCCCACATCAAACCCGAACTGCTCACCGGGGACACGGAGGATTTTGTTGATTCTTGTGATTTGATTGTGGAATGCAGCGGCGATATCCACCGGGCCTGCGAGGTGGTGGAAATGGCCTTTCAAAAAGGGCTTCCGGTCGTGACCATGGGAACCGAATTTCACGTCACCGCCGGATCCTATTACTGCACGAGGGGCTATCTCACGGAGGCTGAGGGGGACCAACCCGGCTGTCTCGCCGCGCTAAGTGAGGAGGCATTGAGCATGGGATTCCGCCCCCTGGTCTATGGGAATATCAAGGGATTCCTGAATCACACCCCCACGCAGGAGGACATGGCTTACTGGTCGCACCGCAACGGCATCAGCCTCGCTGCGGTCACCAGCTTTACCGACGGGACCAAGCTGCAACTGGAGCAGGTTCTCGTTGGCAACGGCATGGGTGCGGACATCCTGCAACGCGGAATGACGGGCCTTAAAGATTCACCCCTGCTGGAATCCGGTCACGCTCTCGGAGCCAGAGCCCGGGAGCATGGCGGACCAGTGGTGGACTGGGTGCTCAATCCCACATTGCCGGCCGGCGTGTTTGTCGTCGGCGAACACCCGGCTGCCAGCCCGGACGTGCTCCGCTACCTGAAATTGGGTGATGGCCCGCATTACACCCTGCTGCGGCCCTACCATTTGTGTCATTTCGAAATCCCACGCACGATTCGCCGGGTGCTCCGCGGGGAACGGGCCCTGCTGAACAATGGTGACTCCCCAACCCTGCAGGGTGTGGCGGTGGCCAAGTGCCCATTGGCTGCGGGAACAGTCCTTGCAAACCCCATTGGAGGCTGGGATGTCCGGGGTGAAGCGGTGCGCATTGCCGATGAACCGGATGCTCCCCCCATCGGTTTGCTGGACGGGGCCGTGCTCCGCCATTCTGTCTCCCCTGGTCAGACGATTCGACTCAGCGATGTTGACATCCCTGACAGCCTCGCCAAGAAGGCATGGGAACACCTGCGGCATCCTTCCTTCCCCTGAGGAATGGTCCGGTAAATGCTACCCCGATTGCTAAATTATGATCCAAGGAAAAAAGATTGCCGTTACCATGCCCGCGTACTTCGCGGAGAAGACCGTGGGCAAGACGCTGGCCGATATTCCCCGGGAATTCATCGACACTGTCATCCTTGTTGATGACGGCTCGAAGGACAACACCTTCGCCGTCTCGCAGGGCCTGGGGATCGAGACCTACCGCAACGAAAAAAACCTCATGTACGGCGGCAACGTCAAACGCTGCCTCCAACTGGCTCTCGACTCCGGCGCGGACATCATCATCCAACTCCACCCGGATTACCAATACACCCCCAAACTCACGCTGCCCATGGCGGCAATGCTCAACACCGGCTTCTACGATCTCTGCCTCGGCACCCGCCTCAATGGACGCCGCGACAACCGCGTGGCCATGCCCTTCTGGCGGCTCCTGCCGAACCGCGTGATCACGCACATCATGGACTACTGCCTGCGCACTAAGCACACGGAGTTCCATACCGGATACCGCGCCTACACTCGCAAGCTGCTGGAAACGGTGCCCTTTCACACCTTCTCCAACACCTTTCTCTTCGACAACGAAATGCTCCTCGGAGCGCTGCGCGCCGGCTTTGCCACCTGCGAGGTCAGCTGCCCCACCTCCTACGACGACGACTCATCGAGCATCAGTTTCGCCAAAGCCCTGCGCTACGGCATTGCCTGCGTGAAAATTTCCATGGGCTACCTCTGGGACCGCTGGATGGGCCGCATTCACCCACCCATGATCCGCCCGCAGGCAACCGCTCCGAATCCCGGGCAGGCGCAGGGTTCTTAAACCGCTTCAGGCCTTACCGGCGCTGTTCGGCTTCCCTTCTTCTGGCTTCATTGCGCTCAGCCTCGTCGCGCCGCATTTCGGCTTCGCGTTTTTCACGCATGACCTTTTGCATCTCTGCTTCGATCCGGCGGACGTTCTCCATGCGTTCCTGCAGCGCATGCTTGATTTGTTCATCCTCGTGCTGCCGGGCTTCGGTCATGGCACGTTGGAACTCGGCTTCGGCGCGCTGGACCTTTTCCTGGCGCTCTCTGGCGGCGTTCTGGACCTGCTCGGCCTCATGCTGATGCGCCTGCTGCATCGCCTTCTGGATTTCCATTTCAAATTGATGCTGATCCCCCTGCGGCTGCGGATGATCCTGCGGGCCGTGTTGGTGATCCCGCTCACGGTGCGGCTGGCCCTCGGGACCGCCCGGGGCTCCGGGCTTCGGCCCCATGTTCTCAATGGCCTGCTTGAGCATCGGCTTGAGATCGGGGTCCGCCTGCTCGGTGGCCTCGCGCAGAGCCTGTTGGAATTGCCTCGTCCCTTGCATCGCCTGCTCCCGGGCGGCTTTCACCGCATCGGAATTCATGATGCGCTGCATCGCTTCACGCACCCGTTGGGGCTCGGGCTTGTCGCCTCTGGCCTTGTCTTTGTCTTTTTCCTTGTCCCGATGCTTCTGCTTTTGCTCCTTCTTGTCGGGACGCGAATCTTCCGCGGGCTGTGGAGCCGGATTCTCCTGAGCGGAGGCGGTGTGAAGGATGAGCAGGCAGGAGAGTAGGAACGTCTTCATAAAGGTTTCAGGGATGGAGTGTTAGCCCGGTACAATCCCTGATTTGGCAAAAAGTTGCGATCTATATTTTCACTGCCTTTGCGGCTTACCCAGACGGATGGCCTCGTCGTAGATCGCCTCGAGCCTGGCTATCTGCGCACTTTGCTCGAAATTCTCCCTGACCTGCCGGGCCGCCGCCGTCCCGATCCTTTGCCAGAGGCCGGGTTCCGTCGCGAGGCGTCTGAGGTTGTCCAGCAGGCGGTCGCCATCCCGCTCCTCCACCAGCAGCCCATTTTCATTGTCGGTGATAGCCTCGGGAATTCCACCGTGGTAGGTCGCCAGCACCGGCAGCCCCGTGGCCATGGCTTCCAACATGGAATTCGGGATTCCCTCCTGGTTCTGATCCGCGGTCATCTGACTGGGATGGAGGAAGGCATGGCTGTCGTGATACAGTGCGCACAATTTATCCCCGGAAAGGAAGCCGGCAAAACGCACCCGTTCCGCGATCCCAAGTTGCGCCGCCAGTTGCTGCAATTCCGCGAGCATCGGTCCCTCGCCGGCGATCGTAAAAGAGGCCATCGGATACCTTTCACAAAAGGTCGCAAACGCCCGCAGGGAGACATCCAGCCCCTTCTTCTCGATCAGCCGGCACGCCTGCACAAACCGCCATTGCCCATCCTCAGGAAAGCTGCGCTGCGCCTCTGGGAAGGCATGCAGCGGAATACCAGTCCGGTTGATCCGGATTTTCTCCTCCGGACATCCCAGCGCCATCAAGCGCTCCTTGAGGGAAATCGAACGCGCCATGACCAGCGGCAGAAATTGCAGCATTGCCTGAAGCGATTCCACATACCCGGGCCGGTCCGCGCGCTCCTGGATGTCCATGCCGTGAAACGAAACCACGCAGGGCAGCGTGGTGCGCAGCAGAAATGGCAGCAGATGAACCCCGGTATGCCCGAAATACACATGCAACAGATCCGCCTGCCTTCTTTCCAAGATGCGCTGCAACACCCCATACTCGCCCCGGTAAACGATCGGCGATTCCTTCTTCACATATTTCAACCAGAACCGACGCAGGAAATTTTTCCGGACGCGGGGCTGAATTTCCACCTGATCGAAGGGAAACTGCTCCTCGTTGAGCCGCTCCTTGCAAATGATAAAGGTCTCATAGCGCTGCAGGCAGCTGACCTGCCGGTAAATGTGGAGCATTTCCGGCTTGAGAAAGGTGGTGCAATAACTGGCTACAATGGGCATGGGATCGACCTGCTAACGCACAGATTCCGTGGGATGTCGACCAATTAGGCGGCCAGCTTTTCCCGCCCACGGAAGCCCGGTGTTGACGGATGCAAGGTCGGCCTCCCAAAATGGCCGGACCAACCTTTTACATTTCCTTAACAAAAAAGGCCTTTGCCGCTCATCATTTCTTTACACTGATGGTGTCAAATTTCCCTGTTAGCAAAATTTCCCAACTTGTAGTTATGATGAAACGCCTCGCCTTACTCTCTCTGTTCGCCTCCCTCTCGTTCACCCACGCGGATCCGCAGCTCACTTCCTGGTTCACGGCAAATTCCGGCCAATACGCCCGCGTTTACACCAACGCAGCCAATGAGACTGCGGGCACCAAGTCCACGACCTGGACCCGCACCGCCAATGGCCAAACCACCGCTCAAACCAGCCCCACGTATTCGGACGTCAATGAGATCAACTATTCTTCAAATTGGATTTATATCCGCAGCACCGGGCTGGCCAGCCATGTCATGGGACCCTGGCCGGATAATTTTCCCAGTTTCCCTTCCAACACGGCGGTGATTTATCGCATCCCGCGCACCCCCACCACTCCCGCCTCCAAAACTGGCACCGACCTCGGTGCCACGGGCCGAATGGTCAATGGCGTTTCCATGTTCGATAGCCGGGACGCATTCTCCTACTCCACCGCCAATGCCGCGGACGCCAGACCCAACACCGTTTTCACTGGCGACGGAATTTGGAATCGGGATGGCTACCATAACGAGGGACCCACATTTGACCCCTCACTGGCGCATCAGGCAGGGAATAATTACCACTACCACGCGCAGCCGATCGGCCTGCGCTATCAACTCGGAGACCACGTGGACTACAACCCAACCACGAACCGCTACACAGAGAGTGCAGCGCCCGTCACGCAACACTCCCCTATCGTCGCGTGGGCAGCAGACGGGCTGCCGGTTTACGGTCCCTATGGCTACAGTGATCCAATTGATGCGAATAGTGGTGTGCGGCGCATGGTCTCTGGCTTCACCCTCCGCAATGGCACCAACGGCACCACTAACATCACCGTTCGTCAGATCCTTCCCGCCTGGGCAGCGCGTGTGCAAAACCGCTCAGCGGTTCTCGCGGCAGAGCAAAATGGCCCGCCGGTAAATGCCACGTATCTGCTCGGCCACTACATCGAAGATTTCGACTACCGTGGTGATCTCGCCGGTCAGACGCTGGGGGTGAATTTTGACCTGAACGAACAAAATGTTCGCTACTGCGTCACGCCGGAATTCCCGGGGAAAACGTGGGCCTACTTCACGACGATCAATGCCGACGGCACGCCCCAGTTTCCTTACACGACTGGACGCCAGTATTACGGAAGCCCCACCGGCGGATCCAGGACCCTGGCGGAAATGAACGCGGACACCCCGCTGACGCGCCATTTCATAGGCGGAGCCAACACTCCCATCACGATCAGCACTCCCGTCGTCACTCCTCCCAATTTGACCCTCACGTGGAGTTCCGTGGAGGGAGGCACCTACTCGGTGGATGCTTCCGCCGCGGCAAATTTCTCGCCCTTCACCAACAAGGCCAGTGGTCTGGTGGCCAGCGGGATTTCCAAGGCCTCGACTTACGCCACCCTGGCTGCAAACGGTATCGAGTATGGCCGCGTGAATCGCACCGCTCTGGCGACGTATGACACCAATGGGCAGTCGGCGGCTACGGTGGCCCAGAGTTCAACCACCAGCTACAATGCCGCCGGCATCCCCAATACCACTCCGACCATCTCCGCCATCGGCCCCCAGAGTACCTCCATGAATGTCGCCACCGGGGCCATCCTATTCACCGTGGACGATACGATCGAGACCCCGGCGGCAAATCTCACGGTCACCGGAAGTTCCGCGAACACCACCCTGGTGCCGAACGCGAACATTGCTTTCGGAGGAAATGGGGCGAACCGCACCGTCATCATCACTCCAGCATCAGGACAGGCGGGTTCCGCCAGCATTACCGTGACCGTCAGTGACGGCATCGCCACCGCCAGCACGACATTTACACTGACGGTCGTTTCCACAGCACCTACGATCAGCAACATCGCCATTGCACCATCCACGCCTTCGAGCGCGGACATCGTGACGGTTTCGGCGACAATTACGCCAAGTTCGGGCCGCACCATTTCCTCCGCTCAACTCACCTATAACAATGGCAGCACCTCGCCGACCGTGGTATTCAATGAAACGATGGCTGCGGCGGCCGTCGCGCCCTGGACGGGCACGAATGCCAACTACCCCTGGACCGTCGTGCCTCCAGTCGGCGCGGGCGGTCCGGCACCGCCGAATCCATTCAGTCAGACTTCTGCCGCAAATCACACCAGCGTCGGATCCGGTAATCAATTTGGTCTCGAAATCAGCGGCGGCCCCCCGCTAGGTGCGCTCGGCGACGGCTCCGTGACCACAACGAACAACATCAACGCCACCGGCACCACAGCCACGGTCGAATTTTATCTCGCGGCCGTTAATCAAACGGCGACGACCGGATGGCGTTTTCAGACTTCCATCGATGGCACCAACTGGACCACACGACTGAACGAATCAAACGTAAATCGTGCCACCCACGCTCTCTTCACCTACACACTCTCCGCCGCCGAGCGGGTGGGCACACTGAAACTGCGCTTCAGCGCCGCTGGCGGCGGCCCGGGAGGAACCGGCATCGTGCGGATTGACGATGTCAAAGTCACCGTCGGCGCCACCAGCACCCCGGTGATCGTAAATATGGTCAACACCGGCGGCAATACCTGGAGCGCCGCCATTCCCGCACAGCTTGCAGACGCGGTCGTAAGCTATTCCATCTCTGCTACGGATAGCGCCACAGTCAGCGCCAATAGCGCGACCAATTCCTACACCGTAATCGCCGCCGCCCCTATCCTCGCCGTCACCCCAGCCACAGGGTTAAATTCCAGCGGTAATCCAGGCGGACCCTTTTCGCCTTCCAGCGCCATTTATACCCTGACGAACACGGGTAACGCCGCCATGAATTGGACCGCTGCCAAAACCGCCGCCTGGCTTACACTCTCCTCACCCAGTGGAACGCTGGCCGCTGGTGCCAACACCACCGTCACTGCCTCAGTGAACAGCGCGGCCAACAGTCTTGTCTCCGGCATTTACAACGACACCGTCACGTTCACCAACGTGACGAACAGCAACGGCAATGCTTCACGCGCCGTAAATTTGACGGTCAACTACACCTCTCCACCCACAGCCCCGGTATTCCCAGCGCTCACGCCCTTCAGTTTCGGCTCAACGAAGCCCCTCTCCTGGCCCGCCGCTGCAGGGGCCACCAGCTACACGCTGCAAATTTCCACATCCTCTGACTTCAGCATTATCCTCTCCTCGCAAACCGTCACCAACCCTGCGGCGACGTTCTCAAACCTCGCCAGCGGTGTGACCTATTATTACCGCGTCCTTGCCAGCAATAACGTGGGGCCCTCCGGCTACAGCAATGTCGTTTCCAGCACCCAGGACAGCGGCGCGCCATCGGTGGCCATCAGCTCGCCTGCCAGCGCGACCACCACTGCGACCAATACCATCGTCGTCAGCGGCACCAGTTCGGATCCTGTCTCCGGCATCAGCAAAGTAACCGTCAACGGCGTGACCGCCACCACCGCCAATGCCTTTGCAAACTGGACCATCACCGTTCCGTTGGGCTTCGGAACCAATGGCATCACGGCGATCGCCTACGATGTCGCGGGCAATGTCGCCACCACGGCTCCAGTCAGGGTCACGCTCACCACCGCACAGACTTACAATCCCCTCGTCATCCCCGAGGTCATCACCGGAACCACCTTCAACCTGAACCTCCACACCACCACCAAGCAGTTCTACGCCGGCGCCTCCACCAACACCTACGCCTATAACAACATGCTCTTCTGGGGCCCCACTCTCATCATGAACAAAGGCGACTGGGTGCAAATGAACGTGACCAACAACCTCGCTGACACCACCACGACCCACTGGCACGGCTTCCATATCCCCGCCATCATGGACGGGGGACCGCACCAGGTTATCCCCGCAGGCACGACTTGGAGCCCCAGTTTTAAAGTTGATAATAACGCCGGCACCTACTGGTATCACCCCCACTTGCATGAGTTCACCCAGACCCAGCTGACCTTCGGGGCCGGTGGCATGATCATCATCCGCGACCCCGAGGAGGCCGCCCTCAACCTGCCACGAACCTATGGCGTCGATGACATCCCGCTGGCCCTGACCAGCCGCCGCTTCACCGCCAACCAGTTTGTTGGCGTCGGCTCCGAATACGGCGACGTCATGGTCGTCAACGGCGTGCTCAATCCGCAGGTCAGCCTGCCGAAACAATACGTCCGTCTGCGTCTGCTTAACGCGGAAATGGAACGCAGCTACAACGTGGGCGTCACCACCAGCGCCGGTGCCGACCGGACCTTTTATGTCATCGCAACAGATGGCGGTTTGGTAAATGCTCCCATTGCCGTGACCCGCGCCACCATCGCCGTGGGTGAGCGCATCGAAATTCTGCTCGACCTCACTGGCGACACGGTGGGCGCATCCTTCGATGTCAAAGCCTACAATTCCGGCCAGGCCAATGATTTCCCCGGCGGCGAACCCGCCACCACAGGGCGATTCGGCAGCCTCTTGAACAATACGACATTCAACCTCCTTCACGTAAATGTCGCCGCCGCCACCTCCAATCCTGTCACCACAAGACCTGCGGCACTAAAGACCAATGCCTTTTGGACGGAAGGCCAGGCGACCAACTCCCGCACTCTCGCCCTGACGGACGGTTTCCCAGGAACTGGTCTGCCTTTCAGCTTTGACCATCTGGTCTATTCACCAACGGTCATCAACCAAACACTCAACCTCAACGCGATTGAAAAGTGGACGCTGACCAATACGTCGGGCTTCAGTCATTCGTTCCACATCCATGACATCCAGTTCAATCTCATTTCCCGCACCGGAGGCAACAACGCCGGGCTCAAGGCACATGAAGCCGGTTGGAAGGACACACTCTTTATCGGCCAAAACCAAAGCGTGAGCTTCATCGCCAAGTTCGACGGCTTCGCCAGCAACACCAATCCCTTCATGTATCACTGCCACTTCTCCAGCCACGAGGACGAGGGATTGATGGGCCAGTTCGTCGTGCGCAACAATGTGGTCGAGGATCTCGCCATTGCGAGTTTCACACGCTTTGGAAACAACAACCTCATCCAGCTTGATTTCAAAGCCACTCCCGGCACCACCTACAGTTTGCAATGGTCGCCCGACCTAGGTTCCTGGACGACCGTTGGCTCCGTGACAAGCGACGGCACCAGTGCCACGTTTACCGAGACAGACCCCACCCGGCTCAGCGGGCCCAAGGGTTTCTATCGCGTAAAAGTCCCCACCATCACCTCGCCCTAGCGCCTCACCGATCCCATGAAGCCTGTCCATCTCGCCGTCATTGCCATTGCTGCTGCGGGTGGTTGGTTTGCCTCACGCCTCTCGGATCATTTCCACCGAAGGCCTGAAGCCGCTGAACGGAAAATTTTGCTCTACCAGAGTCCGATGCACCCATGGGTAAAGTCTGACAAACCCGGGCAGTGCACCGTGTGCGGAATGGATCTCGTCCCAGTTTATGAGGGTGACCCAACCCATGACAGACTCGTCCCTGGCTTGGTAATGCTGCCGCAGGGCAGTCCCAATGTGATGAGCGTTCGAACCATGGAGGTAAAAAAAATGCCCCTCCAGCGCACCCTGCGTGTCGCCGGAATGATCGGCGAAGACATGTCCCGTCATGGTGTCATCAGCGCACCGGTCGATGGTCGCATCGATGGCCTGTCCATGAATCATGCCGGGCAGCAGGTCACCCGCCGCCAGCCCCTGGCGACCGTATTCAGTCGCACTTTGCTAAGCGCGGCCAACGACTACAACCTTGCCCTCAAACAAAACCCCGAAGCCGCAGAGGTTGCCAAAAGACGCCTGGAGCAATACGGCCTCGTCTGGGAACAAATCCAGACCATTCCACAACGTCAGCCGGACGACCTGTATTTCGGCATCCTCTCGCCCTTGACCGGAGTCATTGTGAAAAGTTACGTCGCGGAAGGTCAGTTTGTGAAGGAGGGCGAGAAAATGTTCGAAGTCGCCGATTTCACCAAAATGTGGTTCATGTTCAGCGCCGCTGAGCCGGACCTCCCCTTCCTCAAGGTTGGTCAGATGGTCACGCTCAGCACAGCCCACCTTCCCGGCGAAACCTTCAAGGGCCGCATCGCTTTCATCAATCCCAACCTCGATGAAATGACGCACGCCTCGCTGATCCGTGTGGTGTTGGAAAATCCCGAACGCCGCATCAAAAACAACACCTATGCCGAGGGCACCGTTGAACTCGAAGCCCCGGAGGTCACCGCCATCCCTCGTTCCGCCGTGCTCTGGTCCGGCACCACCCCGCGCGTCTATGTTGAGAAAGCCGCCGGCTCCTACCAGCAGCAAGCCGTAAAACTTGGCCGGTCCGGAGATGCCCTCTGGGAATCGCTCGAAGGCCTCAACGAGGGCGAACGTGTTGTCACCAGCGGGAATATGCTCATCGACAGCCAGGCCCAGCTCGATGCCATGGCGCTGACCTCCGATCCCCCTCCGCCATCCCATCTTCCAGATTTACCGGCCGTCACCGCATTCATGAAGGCCGTCGCATCCCTAAACACCTGCCTGGCAGGAGACGACCTCCCCGCAGCAAACCAAGCGTTGCAGCAAATCCCCCCATTTCCCGATGGCATGATCAAAACGCCCGCCCCCATTTCCAGCACCGACCTGAAAGGTTTCCGCCAATCCTTCCTTCCCTGGAGTCAGGAAATTGCCGCTCTCGCCATCTCCCTGAAATCCAATCTTCCGGATATTCATATATTTCGCTGCCCCATGACCGATCAACTCTGGCCCGGCGCTCCAGCCAATGCTGCCTGGATCCAATTCACCGGGGAATTGAGGAACCCCTACTGGGGCAAAGAGATGCTGGAGTGCGGGATTGAAGTCAGCCCATGAATCATCCTCCCTCGCCGCGATCAAGCCTGCTCAGGATGAAATGGATCGTCCTGACTCTCTGCTTCCTTTGCGGCATCCATTGCGCCTCAGCCGGAGGCAACATTCTGCTCATCATCGCGGATGACTACGGCATCGACGGAAACTCGCTATACAACACCAGCCCCACTGCCGTCCTGCCCCCCACCCCAAAAATCAACGAACTGGCTGCCAACGGCATCCGTTTCACCAATGCCTACGCCTATCCCCTCTGTTCACCCACTCGCTCCTCGATGCTGACAGGTCGCTATGGATTTCGCACCGGCACCGGGGACGTCGTTTCCATGGCCGCAAACAATTCGCTGAAGACTACCGAATTCACCCTGCCCGAGGCCTTTGCCGCGAACCCTGTCCTCGGCTATCAGTTGAAACACTTTGGGAAATGGCATCTCACCGCCGGCCCCAACAACAAGGCCCCCAGCAGCATTGGCGGATGGCCAGCCTATGCGGGATCACTTGCCGGAGAGGTCGCCAGTTATACCAGCTGGACCAAGGTGATCACGGATGGAACCAACCCGGGGACTTCCAGCGGAACCTCCACCACCTATGCCACCACGGATATTGTCAATGACGCCGTGCCGTGGATTCAAGCGCAGACCGCAGCAAACAAACCCTGGTTCGCCTGGGTGGCCTTCAATGCCCCGCATTTTCCATTTCACCTTCCAACACCCACTTCGCTCTGCCCGCATTACACCGGCCTGAGCGGGACCACCAACGACATCAATAACAACCGAATTTCCTACTACAATGCCATGGTTGAAGCCATGGACACGGAAATCGGCCGCCTGTTAAATGCCGTGAATTACAGCAACACCACGGTGATTTTCATCGGCGACAATGGAACCAACCTGCAGGTGCTGCAGTCCCCCTTCCCCAGTGGCCGGGGCAAGGACACGCTTTACGAAGGGGGCGTGCGCGTTCCCATGATCATTCGCGGAGCCTCGGTGGTGGCACCAGGGAGGACCTCCGCAGTGATGACGCACGTGGTGGACCTTTACGCCACCATCCTTGAAATCGCCGGCATCAATGTAGCCGCCACCGTCCCCAGGGACGTGATCTTGGATTCGAAAAGCCTCCTGCCAATCCTGCAAAATCAACCCCTGGCTCGCTCGCGTCTCTATTCGGAAAGTTTTGATGCAAGTGCCCCCACCAGCGGTGGCCGCATGCTGCGCGATGACCGCTTTAAGCTGATACGCAATGTAACCGGCACGGATGAATATTACGACCTTCTCAATGATCCGTATGAAAGCACCAATCTCGTCACCGGGGGCGTCAACGCGATGACGCTGGAGCGGCAAACCTATTATCACCGCCTGCGCTACGACCTCGGCCGTTACACTTCGTCAACCACCCCGGTCGCAAGCAATGTCCTTATCCAGAACGAACTTTTTCGCATCACCGTTCCGAAAAATACCACCACGCCCCAGACCGTCTACCGCTGCATTGATTTGAAAAATGATTTCTGGGCACCTGTCGCCGGCGCCACAAGTTCCGTCAGCGGTTCAGACATCACCTTCACCGATCCCGCCCCGCCAGCCACCCGCGCCTTTTACAGCGTGCTCACCGACACCCCCTAAGGCAGTGGAACAGCCCTTTTCATACTGATGATAAACGGCCTGATCACCTGGTCTTTGAAAAACCGCTTCCTCGTGGTCTGCGCCACACTTGCCGTGATCGCGTTTGGCATCAATGCCGTGCGCGAGACACCAGTAGATGCGATTCCGGATTTGACTGAGAACCAGGTGATCGTCTTCGCCGATTGGATGGGGCGCAGTCCGCAGGAGGTGGAGGATCAGGTGACGTATCCGCTGTCGGTGAATCTACAGGGCCTTGCGGGAGTGAAAACGGTGCGAGCGACGAGCATGTTTGGCTTCTCGTTGGTGACGGTGATCTTTGATGATGATGTCGAGAAAGCGGCGGCCCGTCAGCGCATTCTCGAACGGCTTGATTTGCTCGAACTGCCCGCGGGTGTGAAAGCAAAACTCGGGCCGGATGCGACTGGGCTTGGTTGGGTCTATCAGTATTATCTCGATGTCAATCCGACAGGCGGCCACAGCTATGATCTCGGCGAGTTGCGGTCGTTGCAGGACTATCACATCCGCTATCACCTCGGCGCGGTGCAGGGGGTCACTGAAGTCGCGAGCGTGGGTGGATTTGTGCGGCAGTATCAGATCGAGGTCGATTCGCAGAAGATGCGCGCGGTCGGAGTTTCCATGAACATGGTCATGATGGCCGTGGGGCAGTCGAATCTGAATGTCGGCGGCAAGACCATCGAGGAGAACGGCATGGAGTTCATCGTGCGCGGCGTTGGCTTGATCAACAGCGTGGCTGATCTCGAAAAAATCGCGCTCATGGAGAAGGAGGGCGTGCCGGTTTATCTCAAAGACGTGGCGCGCATTGAACTCGGGAGCGATTTCCGACGTGGCGCGCTCGATAGCAACGGCCACGAGGTCGTCGGCGGCATGGTCGTGATGCGCACGGGAGAGAATGCACGGGAGGTCATCGCGCGCGTGAAGGAAAAGATCGCGCAGATCGCTCCGAGTCTTCCGCCGGGCGTTAGCATCAAGTCCTTTTATGATCGCAGCGAACTGATCGACCGCACCATCGACACGCTCAAGACCGCGCTCAGCGAGGAAATCCTCCTCGTCATCCTCGCGCACATCATCTTCCTGTTTCACTTCCGCAGCATCTTGATCGTGACGCTTCCGCTGCCGGTGAGCATCCTCATTTCGTTCATCTTGATGCGGCAGTTTGGCTTCACGTCGAACATCATGAGCCTGTCCGGCATTGCGATTGCCATTGGCGTGCTGGTCGATGCGGCCATCGTGATTACCGAGAATGTCATTCGACGCTGCGAACAAGCCGGCGAGACCACGAAGGAGGTCATTTTGGCAGCCGCGAAGCAAGTGGGTCGTCCCATCGTCTTTGCCATGAGCATCATCATCCTTGCCTTCGTGCCCGTGTTTGCGCTCAGCGGCCAGGAGGGGAAACTTTTCCATCCACTCGCCTTCGCCAAGACCTTCGCCATGCTCGGCGCCACACTGCTCGCCGTGACCATCGTGCCTGTGCTCTGCACCCTGCTCGTGCGCGGGCCGTTTCACTCGGAGGAACGGAACATTGTGATGCGGTTCCTTTTAAAGCTCTACGATCCCGTGCTCGACTTCGCGCTCTCGCATCGCAAAACCGTTCTTGGGATCGCAGCGGCCATTCTCGCCTGCGCGCTTGCGCTCGTGCCGCGCATGGGGATCGAGTTCATGCCGCCGCTGAATGAAGGCAGCCTGCTGCTCATGCCCAGTTTCGTGCCCGCCACGTCGCTCAGCGAAGTGAAACGCGCGATGGCCTGGCAGGATCAAGTGCTGGCGGGCTTCCCGGAGGTGCGCAGCGCCGTTGGCAAGCTCGGTCGCGCCGAAACCGCCACCGATCCCGCGCCGACGGAGATGATCGAGACCACCATCATGCTCAAGCCCGAGAGCGAATGGCGCGACGGGATGACGAAGGACAAACTCATCGCTGAAATGATGGATGCGCTGCGAAACGTGCCTGGCAGCGTGCCCGGCTTCCTCCAGCCCATCGAAGGCCGTGTGCTCATGATCTCCACCGGCATCCGCTCGCAACTCGGCGTGAAGATCTTCGGCGACGACCTTACCAAGCTCCAGAAGGCCGCGCTTGATGTGCAGCGCACCGTCCAACAGGTGCCCGGAGCCACCGGCGTCACGCCCAGCCGCATCATCGGCAAGCCTTACCTCAACATCGAGGTCGATCGGGACGCCATCGCCCGCTTTGGCATGAGAGCGCAGGATGTGCTCGAAGTCGTCGAAGCCGGACTCGGCGGCAAGACCGTCACCACCGCCATCGAAGGCCGCCAGCGCATGCCCATTCAAGTTCGACTCCAACGCAGCGAACGCGAAGATCTTACCCGACTCAAGGACGTGCTCGTCACAGCTCCTAATGGCAAAGTGATTCCGCTCGGCCAGATCGCCACGATCACCCGGGTCGAAGGCCCCAATGAAATCGCGAGCGAGAACGGGCACCTTCGTGCTTACGTCCAGACAAACGTCACCGGCCGTGATCTAGGCAGTTTCGTCGAAGAAGTAAAATCCAAACTCCAATCCGACATCGCCCCAAAGCTTTCCGCGCAAGGGATGACGCTGGATTACAGCGGCGAATATGAACAGCAACTCCACGCGGCCCGCACTTTGAAGATTATTGTCCCCAGCGTCCTGTTCATCATTTTCCTGCTTCTGTTCCAGCTCTATGGCAAAGCCCGCGAAGCCGCTCACGTCATCCTCGCCGTGCCTTTCGCGCTCAGCGGTGGAGTTTTCCTCCAATACGCCCTCGGCTGGCACTTCAGCGTTGCCGTCTGGGTCGGCTACATCGCGCTGTTTGGCACCGCAATCCAGACTGCCGTCGTCATGGTCGTGTATCTCGAAGAAGCCGTGGCCCGGGTCAAACCAACGAACACAGCCCAGCTCATCGCCGCCATCAAGGAGGGCGCGCGCCTCCGTCTGCGACCCAAAATCATGACCGTCGCCACCATCGTCGCCAGCCTCCTGCCCATCATGTGGAGCCACCGCACCGGCACCGAAGTCATGCAGCCGCTCGCCACCCCGATTCTCGGCGGCATGATCAGCAGCCTGATTCACATCCTCATCATCACGCCGGTAATTTTTCTTTGGATGCACGAGGGGAGGCATGCGAAGAATGGGATGAGTAAAGATACCCCGAAATGAAACTGCTCCTGCGTAAGGTTGCCCTGCTGGCAATCGTGTTGAAATGCTCCGCTGCCTATACCGCAGAACTGGAGATCAACGTGCAGCACACTTTCAATGGCGATCCCCTGCTGTTGGATTCCCTGCGGTATCAGAACGCCGCGGGTGAAACGATGTCGGTGACCCGCCTCAGCTACCTCCTGAGCGACTTCGCCCTGGAGCGTCCGGAGGGCGGTTGGGTGGAACTCCCGAATCAACATGCCTGGATGGATGCGGCCACCCAGCGCACTCGGTTGAGGCTAGTTGATATTCCGGAAGGTAAATACCGCGCGCTGCGATTTTCCATCGGCCTCGATCCAAAAACCAACGCCTCCGATGCCGCGCAGTGGCCCGCAGAGCACCCCTTGAATCCCGCAGTGAATGGACTGCACTGGAGCTGGCAGGGCGGTTATATTTTTCTGGCTCTCGAGGGTCATTATCGCAACGGTGCGGGCGATGTCACCGGCTATGCCCTGCACCTCGCAAGGGATCCCAATCAGACGCGCATCAGTCTTTCCATGGCTCTCGATTTAAAACAGGAGGCTGCGCTGCTTCTGGGATTTGATGTGGGCTCGTTGCTGAATTCCCCCCGCGTCCTGTCATTCTCCAAGGATGGTTCCACCACCCACTCCCGCAAGGATGATCCGATTGCCACGATGCTGGTGACGAATCTTCCCGGCGCGTTTCGTCTGCAACAAATCGCCAGTCCAGCCCTAACTCGGAACGCCAGCGCGCCGGTCAAGCCCATCGACTTCCCGGAAAAATACACTCCCTATCCGTTCACCATGAGCAGGACTTTCCCCCTGCCCGATCTCCCACGGGACAACCCGCTCATCATCGAACGGGTGGCCCTGGGTGAACGGTTGTTTCATGAAAAGGGGCTTTCCCGCGATGGTTCCATTTCCTGTGCCACCTGCCATCAGGCGGAGGTGGCCTTTACCGATCGCCTGCCTGTGAGCAAGGGGATCGAAGACCGACTTGGCCAGCGCAATGCCATGCCGCTTTTCAATCTGGCCTGGAAGACAAGTTTCTTCTGGGACGGCCGGGCCCCCTCGCTGCGCAGTCAGGCGCTGATGCCCATTCAGGATCATCTGGAAATGGATGAAACGCTCGAACAGGTGACTGCCAAACTCGCGACGGACCCCGCCTACGCTCCCCTCTTCAAAGCCGCCTTTGGCACCTCAGGCATCACCAGCGAAAAGCTCGGACTTTCGCTGGAACAATACCTCCTCACCATCACCTCCTTTGATTCCAAATTCGACCGCGCCCTGAACGGCAGGGATAAATTTACCGATGAAGAAGCACGCGGGTTCGAGTTGTTCATGACCGAATCCGATCTCCGCACCGAACAGCGCGGGGCCGATTGTTTCCATTGTCATGGCGGCCCCCTTTTCAGTGATCATCAGTTTCACAACAACGGCCTGAAACTCTCCGGCCCCGGCCGTGCTGACGTCACGAAGCTTCCGGGTGATGAGGGAAAATTCGCCACCCCCAGCCTCCGCAATGTCGCCCTGACCGCCCCTTACATGCACGATGGACGATTCGCCACGCTGGAGGAGGTCGTGGATCATTATCGCACCGGCATCCAGCACAGTCCCACGCTCGACCCCAATCTCGCCAAACACCCCGGCGGAGGGATTCCCCTGAGCGATGCTGACCGCTCCGCCCTCGTGGCCTTTCTGCGGACCCTGACGGAACTGCAGGATGGCCAGGGGAAATAATTTGGCACCCCATTTCCTTCACTGCTGGAAATTCTTGAGAATCGCCAAATTAGGTGGAAACTCCGGACATGAAAATTCCACTGCTCCTGGCCGCCCTCATTGTCACATCGGCGCATGGGAATCCCCCCGTCGTCGAAGCAGAAAATTCCAATCCGGAAAAGCCCGGCCAGACACGATCCGATAATGGCATTAAAATGATCCTTCATTACTGTCCGCCCGGCAGTTTCCTCATGGGAAGCCCGGCGGATGAGCCAGCGCGCGACGATTACGAAACCCAGCACAAGGTCACACTCACGGAGGGCTTCTGGATGGCGGAGACCGAGGTCACTCAAGGGCAGTGGCAATCCATCATGAATCTCACCCTGAGTGCCCAGGCCTCCAAGATGCTGGCGGACGAAACCCTCTACCCCTTCAACGGAAAACAGATCACGCTCCGCGAATCCATGAACGCCTCCGGAGGGGAAAAACTCGTCACCAGCGTCTGTGCCGCCACGTCACCGAACATTCCCATTTATTTTGTCAGTTGGGACGACGCCGTGGACTTCTGCGTCCAACTCACCATCCGTGAGCACTCCGCGGACCGACTCCCCAAGGGTTGGAAATACGCCCTGCCCACCGAAGCCCAGTGGGAATATGCCTGCCGCGCCGGCACCACCACCGCCACCTACGCAGGCCCCATGAAAATCCTCGGCGAAAACAACGCTCCCATTCTCGACAAGATCGCCTGGTATGGCGGCAACAGCAGCGTGGACTACAAGGGCGCTGGCTGGCAAACGCTCAAATGGCCGAACCAAGCCCACCCCGGCAAAGTCGCTGGCCCCCGCCGCGTCGGCCAGAAACAACCCAACGCCTGGGGCCTCCGGGACATGCTGGGCAACCTTTACGAATGGGTCTCCGATTTCTCCACCGTCTGCGGCCCCGAGGAAGTCACCGACCCCACCGGCCCCGAAAAAGGCCAGAACCATCCCTACCGCGGAGGCTCCTGGAATCACTATGCCTCCATGTGCCGCGCCGCGAAATCATTCGAAGCGCCCCCGACCTATCGGGTGCATTCCCTAGGGTTCCGGGTCGTGATGGTGAGGGAGTGATGGTCTTTCCCTTCTTCCTCTCGAAGACAGCGAAGTGCTGGAGGTAATCCAGCACATTGCAGGGCTTCCGTCTCAGCAGGCCCTTCGCTGCCACTTCCATCGGGTTCGACGAGGTTGCGGCGGCTCATGGTATTGTTGAAGAATTCACAGTCCCAACTGCTGCCGCGCTTTTTGCAGGAGCGGGGCCGCGATGCGGAAGCCTGTGTGCTCCAGTTGTGCCATCGTGAGGTCAAACTCCAGCAGCCCGCGTCGATGCGATTCGGTGATGATGCCGAGCAGCCCTCGAATCGGCAAACCAAGTGCGCTGGCAATAGCACGGCCAGCACGCTCGTCGATCAACACCAAGGTATCTGCGCGATGCTGCCAGGCCAGACTGATCGCCGCTGACTCACCTTCATCGAGACTTGCCGTTTCCGGCAATCGCATCGGCACTGGCACCGATTGCAGAAAAGGCGGCAGCGGATTCATGGCTGACCGTAGTTCTGGCGGCGCACCTGCATGAACACACTCCGCCAGCACCTGATCCGGGATGAGCACCTGCGTAAACAATGATTCCAACAACGACAACTTCCCGATCAAGGCTAGGTAGCACAGAACCGAAGTATCGCTGATGACGACCGTCATGCCTACAGCGGCGTGAGTTCCTGCGCGATGTCCTGCTCCGTGTAGCTCGGCCACGCTCCTTGCAGCGCCAGGAACTCCTGCGCTTCCCAGCGCGAGGCAAAACCAAAGAGTTGCCGGATGTCCAGCAGCGAGAGAATACCCTGCCGATACCCCTTCACCGCGATGCCTTCGAGGGCCGCAAGGTTCAGGTCAGGAATGCCACGTTGCAACGCAGCTGAGAGCGGCTCGGGGACGGTGATTTCGAGTTTCATAGAACGAGATTACCTCTCTATGCTTGTAAGATCAAATGCCTTTCTCCGCTGGCACCCGCACCCAGCCATTCAGCAGGGCCGTGCATGAGGGATTGCTTGCTTTGTTAGAGAGCGGTGAGTTTGATCTCAATCGCTTCTTGGTCGCCTTCAGCGGCGGCGATCAACCCAACGCCTGGGGCCTCCGGGACGTGCTGGGCAACCTTTACGAATGGGTCTCGGATTTCTCCACCGTCTGCGGCCCCGAAGAAGTCACCGACCCCACCGGCCCCGAAGAAGGCCGGAACCACCCCTACCGCGGAGGCTCCTGGAATCACTATACCTCCATGTGCCGCGCCGCAAAATCCTTCGAAGCTCCCCCGACCTACCGGGTGCATCATTTGGGGTTCCGGGTCGTCATGGTAAAGGAGTAAGCCGTTGAAGAAATCCCCGACCTCCCCGCCTCCCTCCCATCCGCTGGTGAGCCCAACTCCCACGCTCTGGAGGAGAAATGGAAACTTGTCGGAAGGCTGAAACTAAGGCACCTTGGGGCGCGCAGGAACCTTCCTTTCCACCTTCACCCCATCCGCATCCCCATGTTCTCCTCCTCCAATTCCAAAGCCGTTTTCAGCATCCCCTCCTTGATCGCCATCGCCGCCGCCATCGGCAGCTTTTCCACCGGAGCCTTCTGGGGCTTGGTCCTCGCCATCGTCGCCATTGTCGCCGGTCTCCTCGGAATCATCCTCTCGCTTTCCCCCAAAATTCGTGGCGGCGTCTTCAGCGTCTTTGGCGTCCTCGCAGGAGTCATTGGAATCGTCGCTGCCATTTTCAAACTTGTGTTCTGAAGGAGATATCTATGGCCAAATCTGCGCGACGGGTATTTAGCATTCGAGGCCTGCTCGCAGAGACGATAACTGCTGTTGAAATAAAAAAGCAGAGCCGATGCACGCAAGCGCGGGCCTTTCCTAGACGACGACAACAAGCTTCTTCTATGGGCAAAAGGAGTTTGGCGCGATGGCCAAAGACGCCGCCGTCCTTGCTTTAAGCACTACCCCATTACCTCGGCTGGCGGCGGTCGAGAAGTTCTAAAGATGGTCCAAGTCGAGTTAGAACAGAGAGTAAGCCAAGTTTCCGAAAGTCCGCTCCATAAAAAAGCCAAAGAGGCGCTCGCAGAATATTTGCGAGGAATGCTCCTCCGCAAAGAGCCGTTGCGATGGTGTTACAAAGACACGGAAGCCTCGGATTTTCCGCTATCTGGCGATCTCCTCTCCGAGGTTACTGAGGTCGTTGTCGATAGCTACAAGATCGAGCTTCCGTTTGGAGGCACCTATCAACCAGACATCGTGCTGCTCGGGAGTCGTGTTAAGAACCAGCCAATTCTCTTGGGCATCGTTGAATTGGAACTGACGCACGAGGCTGAGCTGCTCAAATGCCTACTTTGCAAATCGACGGGAGCCCCGTTGTTCTTGGTCGATTTGCAAGAAACTGAAATTGCTGCGATTGACGACGATTGGTGCCGCGAATGTATAACTCAGACGACGACCAACTCGGAGGATGGGAGGAGGAACAAGAACTTCATTTTCTTGCACAACATGCTGTATCCCATCTTCACGGAAGTTCCTCGCCATCTCATTCCAGAGGAAAAACACCAGTTTCTGATTTTCGTCGGCGACGAAAAATTCGAGAGGCTTCGGCAACAGATTACAACGTTGAAGGAAGCTCTTGGCTTGGCTGACTCTGACGTTGGCATCGCCCCAGTTCGTCTGAAGCAGACAGACAAAGGATCGGTCTCGATGTTTGAGAACGAAGGCTCAATCGCAGGCCCAAACTGGCGTGACTACAATGACCATCAGTTTTTGAGGCTCATGATCAAAAGACCAACGATGAAAGGGGGACCACTTTACAAATTTCATCTCGTCCTCGCGAATCTGTTGACCCTTCACTTTGACGCTCTGGTGGGATATAAGTTCCGAAATGGTGCCTATAACACCGATCCTTCTAACCCAATTTGGATTGGGAGAATTAGAGAATCTAGTGCCGCTTGGTCTGATTATAAACTGCTTCCGAAGTGCGTTTCAGAGCCTGTCAGGAAAATTGTGGAAATTGTGTGCTCCGCGCGGTCAGGGAACGGATATTTGGGGGTCGGGAATGGGTTGGTGGGGGGTGTGAATGAGTAGAGCGGAGTGGTCACGCGTCACCTATGATTGACTAACGGGAGCCACGGGGGCTGTGCTCTCTCTGCAGCCATTCCACCCGATGACTGCCATGCCTTGCTTTTCCCATTGCACGCCTGCTTTGCTCCCGCCGGGGGCCGTTTCCCGGTTCAGGGGAGGGCATTCCCGGTTCAGGGGCAGCTTACCGGGCGCAATGGTATCCCTACCATTCCAGAGGGTATCCCTACCATGCGCGATGGTAGGCCCTCCCGGCGGCAGGGGCAGGCATCCCGCCGTGCGCGGTATCAGACCTGAAAGGTTCCCCGCATGAACTGGGACACCGGCACCGTGCCCCTCAAAGCCGGCTCCGATCTCGTGGCGCGGAGGAGTGGGGTGTAGGAGCGTTTGCCAGAAGCAATCTCCCATCTGGGGTCAGCAAGCGGAAGGCCTTGCCCAACTCCGCCTTGCATTTTGGGGGAATTTCGTTTCCCTGCGGGGAGCATTTACCAAGTTCCTCGACCAACCCAACCACCATGAGCACTCCCGACCACGGCTACGACGAAGATTCCATCAAGTCCCTTGACTGGGTGGACCATATCCGCCTGCGACCCACGATGTACATCGGGAAGCTGGGGGATGGGTCATCGGCGGATGATGGGCTGTATATCCTGGTGAAGGAGGCGATTGATAACTCGATCGATGAGTTTGTGATGGGGTATGGGAAGCAGATCAAGGTGACGATGGATGAGAAGCACCTGGCGGTGCGGGATTTCGGGCGGGGGATTCCGCTGGGGAAATTGTATGATTGCGCGGCGATCATCAACACGGGTGGGAAGTATGATTCCAAGGCATTTCAGAAATCGGTGGGCCTGAATGGGGTGGGCTTGAAGGCGGTGAATGCGCTGAGCGAGCATTTTGAGATTCAGGCGTATCGCGAGGGGCAGACGATGGCGATGGAGTTCGCGCATGGCAAGGTGGTGAAGCAGATGAAGAAGGCGGAGGCGACGAAGGAGCCGAATGGGACGCGGGTGTTGTTCGTGCCGGAGGGGGCGCCGCGGTTGTTTGATCCAAAGTATAAATTCAATGAGGAAATCCTCACACGGATGTTCCGCTACTACTCGTATCTGAACACGGGGCTGACGATCAATTTCAACGGGACGAATTTCCGCTCCAAGGATGGACTGGCGGACCTGCTGCGGGACAATCTGGCAGAGGAACCGCTGTATCCGATCGTGCATCTGAAGGGGCCGGACATCGAGCTTGCGTTCACGCATACGCACCAGACGGGCGAGGACTTGTTCAGCTTTGTGAACGGGCAGTGGACGACGCAGGGAGGGACGCACCTGGCGGCATTCCGCGAGGCGCTGGTGAAGGTGGCGCGGGAACATTTCAAAAAGGAATTTGATCCTGGCGATGTGCGGCAGGGGATCGTGGGGGCCATTTCCATCCGCGTGCAGGACCCGCAGTTCGAGAACCAGACGAAGATCAAACTGACGGGGAATGAAATGGAACCGGGGGGCATCAGTGTGCGGACGTTTGTGGGGAATTTCCTGCAAAAGGAACTTGATCCTTACCTGCACAAGAACAAGATCGTGGCCGAAGCCTGGCTGGACAAGATCACCAGCAACGAAAAGGAACGCAAGGAGCTGGCCGGCGTGGCCAAGCTGGCGCGGGACCGGGCCAAGAAGGCAAAGATCCACAACAAGAAACTGCGGGACTGCCGCGTGCACTACGATACCACGCACAAGGAAAAGGACCTGACCACGCTCTTCATCACGGAGGGCGACAGCGCGAGCGGATCCATCACAACCTCGCGCGATCCCAACTTCCAGGCGGTCTTCAGTCTGCGTGGGAAGCCGTTGAACTGTTTCGGACTCACGAAAAAGGTGGTGTATGAAAACGAGGAATTCAACCTGCTCCAGCACGCGCTGAATATCGAGGAGAATCTGGACGAGTTGAAATACAACCGCGTGGTGCTGGCGACGGATGCGGACGTGGATGGCATGCACATCCGGCTGCTCATGATCACGTTCTTCCTGCAATTTTTCCCCGACCTCGTGCGCCAGGGGCACCTGTTTGTGTTGCAGACGCCGCTGTTCCGCGTCCGGAACAAGAAGGAAACGCGCTACTGCTACAGCGATGAGGAAAGGCTCGATGCCATCGCCAATCTGGGGAAAAATCCAGAGATTACGCGCTTCAAAGGACTGGGGGAAATTTCCCCGCATGAATTCAAGGGCTTCATCGGCCCGGAGATCAGACTGGATCCCGTGACCATCGACCACCATCACTCGATGAAGGACATGCTCAATTTCTACATGGGCAAGAACACTCCGATCAGGCAGGATTTCATCATCGACAACCTGCGCGTGGAGAAGGATATCGTCGAACCTGCCGCGGTGCCTGGTGAGGAGGAAGTGACGGCGGCGTAAGTGGAAGGGCGATTGGAACAAATCCCCTGGAATGTAATCGCTGCCAGTTGGGGACAGCGGATGTTTGGCCATGCCCCTCGTGGACAAACTCGAACGAATCAGCGCGCTGCTGCAAAGCGGAACGCTCAGTCAGGAAGAATTTCATCAAGCCAAGGATCAACTCCTGAAACCGGCCGCTCCCGCGGTCAATGACGCCCCCGATGCGCGCAAGACGCGCGATCGGTGGATGAAGGATCTGGCACATGCCGAACGCGCCTACCAGATCGCCCGCCACCACTGCCTGGTCCGCGACCGGCATTCCGGTCTGCGAGAGCCCCGCGCGGCATATTTTTACGTGCTGGGAAGTGTGACCATCCTTTGGGTGGGGCTGGGAAGTCTGACAACTGCCGGGTTTCTGGCGGTGAATCGCACGCTGGCCCTGCTGCCTGCCGGGACGATGCTGATTGGTTTCCTCTTTCTGGTGCGGGCCATGATCACCCACGCCGTGAGATTGGTCCGCCTGAAGGTGGCGAAATGCCAGTGGGAGCAGGCCCGGGCAGGGATTCAACAGAAGATGGATGCCAAATAGTCCTCCGGGAACGTATTCAGCCACCGGTTGACTTCGCCCATGCAGACCGCATGTTTGGAGCATGTCAGCCCCCCCATCCAAGCCCGTGCAATTTAAAATTGGCAACGAACGGCTCATCAAGCTCCTGCCCGGTGCGACGCAGAAGCTTTCCTCCCTGCTGGAAAAGCAGGGGCGGGCCGAGCATGGGGCTCTGCGGGTGGCGGTCGTGGGTGGCGGCTGTTCGGGGTTGCAGTATAAGATGGACTTGGTGGATGGGCCGGCGGACCGGGACATTCAGGTGGAATCCGGAGGGGTGCGGGTGGTGATTGATCCGAAGAGCGCGCTTTTTGTATCGGGCTCGGAATTGGACTACAGCGATGATTTGCAGAGCGGGGGCTTCAAGGTGAAGAATCCGAATGCGATTGTCACGTGCAGTTGCGGAGAAAGTTTCGCCGCCTGATCGGAAACATTTTTGAAAGTAAATTCATGATTGTAGAACGCGTTAAATACATGATCTGGGCGGCCGACAGCGTACGGGCGGCGGCATTTTATCAACAGGTATTTGGAGGAAAAATTGTGCGCCAGAATCCGCACGTGACCGAGTTGGATATTCACGGGGCCCTGCTGGGGATTCACGGCGGCGGAGAGGGGCAGCGTACGTGGACCGGCTTGAGTTTCCAGGTGCCGGATGTGATTGCCGGCGCGGCGGAGATTGTGGCTGCAGGTGGCTTGCTGGTGCGCGAGCCGCAGCCGGAAAACGGCGAACCTCCGCATCTGGCCATGTGTGTGGATCCTGAGGGCAATGAAATCATGCTGACACGTCAGCGCTAAATTTTATCGAAATTCACCGTGCTCCTTCCGCACCTCAAATTCTCCCTCCTCCCCTTCACATGCCTGCTGGCCTGGTGCCTGCAGCCGGGGTTGCGCGCCGAGGTTGACGAGGAGGCCGAGGACGCCATGGAGCAGGCGGAAATTCAGATCCAGGCAGGCGAACTGAAAGTGGTGCCAGATGACCCCCAGGACGTTCCGGTGGAAATCGTGGAGGACGGAGCGGATCCTCCCGCCGCGGGGAAGGCTGATGACAATGCCCCCTCGTGGCTCGGCGTCCAACTGGACATGAATGAACCCGGCCAGTTCGACGAGGACGAGAAGCCGCCTCCAGGCGTCGGGATTACCGAGGTCATGGAGGATGGGCCCGCGAAAAAGGCGGGCCTGAAGGCATTCGACCGGGTGTTGAAAATTGATGATGCTGCCGTGAACACCTCGCAGGAATTGCGCACCACGGTGCGCGGGATCAAGGCGGGCACGGAGGTCAAGGTTCTGGTATTGCGTGAGGACAAGGAGGAGACGATCAAAGTCGTGCTCGGAAAAATGCCCGCGCAGGCCAACCTGATGCGCCTGCAGGGATTCGGCGGCTACAACGGCAAGCCCGACAAGGTGCATTTCTACAACACCCCTGCCCGACCGAGCGACCCCTCAGGAGTGGACGTCGTGGTGCTCAGGGATGGCAACCGCCTGGAAGGACAGGTTCGGGAACTGACCCCGGCGCTGCTGAAATTTCATCTTCAGAGCGGACCGGAGATCGATCTGGACCAGCAGCAGATTGAATCGGTGAAATTAAGCGGCGAACAGGCCGAACCCAAATTTTCCTCCGCCGCGATGCTGCGGGAAGGGGGGTGGCTGGCCGCGCAGGATGTCCAGATGAAGGCGGGGCGCGTGACCCTGACGATGGAGGGACAGCCGGAGGTCACGATGGAACGGACGGCCGTGTCGGAGATTTTTCTCCAGCCAAAATCCACTGCGGTGATCTATCAGGGACCGTCCGCGCAGGACGGATGGAAACCGAATTCCGCCAAGACCTGGAAACTCACCGATGCCGGCTGGGAAGCCGCTCCGGAAGGCAATGGCACGCTTTCCAAAAAATTTCCAGGCCTGCCCGGGTCCCTGCAGTTTAGTTTCGATCTGACGCTGGCCGCCGAACTGACGACGCAATTTTCGCTCTTCGGTTACCGCACCGAAATGTATGGCGGATCCATTTCGCCCGGCCTGGTGCAATTCCAGATCAACCAGGGATCGATGATGATCACGCAGTTTGACGGATTGAATTATTTCCCGATCGCTCCGGAGGGTGGAAAATCATCCGTGAACCTGGGCATGACCGCTGGCAAGCCGACGCATCTGGACCTGTATTGCAACCGCGAGCTTGGCCTGATGACGATTCACAGCAACGGAGCGCCGGTGGCCCAATACAAGCTCGCCAAGGTGCAGGCGGAGGACCTGCCGCGGGCCGGGCGTGTGGTGCAGTTCGTGGGCGCGAAGGGCATGGTGCTTTCGAATCTCGCCCTGCGTCCCTGGTATGGTTCCATTCCCTCCGAACCTGCGGCGGATGAGGATGTGGTGCTGGTGGCGGAGTCGCCGAAACCACAGGCCGGCCCCATCTCGGCCATCACTGCGGAGGGCGTGAGCGTGGCGAAGGATCGCGTGCTCAAGCGCAAGGAATCCATGCACCTGAAGTTTCACGAAGCCAATCCCGTGGCAAAAACCACCCAGCCCCCCGCCTGGATTGAAACACGCCATGGCAGTGCGTTTGCCGCCACGGAAGTTACCTTTTCGCAGGGGCAGGTCAGTGCACAGACGGGATTCGCCGGCAGGATATCGCTGCCACTCGCGAGTGTCCGATCGCTGGCCTTTACCGCTCCGAATGGCCCGCAGGCGGATCGCAAGCAAATGGATGTGCTGACATTTAACGACGGCCAGCTGCTGCACGGAAGCTTCTCCCCGCCGGTCACTGATGGCGTCGTGAAATGGAAAATCTCCGCCGCGACGCAACCCCTGACCTTTGGCCTGAAGGAGGTGAAGGCCATTCAGCTCGCGGCGAAATCGGATCCGGCCCCCCGCCCCAGCCATGTCGTGAAACTCAGCAATGGCGACTGGCTGGCGGGTGAACTGGGCGCCGCGGATATTTCCGGCACGGTCTTCAAAACCGCCTTCCATGAGGCCCTGCACATTCCCGCAGACAGGATGAGTTCGCTCTACACCGGCCCTTCCGCCGCCATCGTGGCCGATGGAGGATCCAGCCGCAAGCCCTGGAAGGAGTCCGCGAACCGGGCCTCCATGAACATGACGGAGGACGACGACGACCAGGGCGAGGGTGACACATCGAGTTACCGCTACCTTGACGGCGGCTACAACCTCCAGCGCTACGGAGTGGATTTTGGCAACGGCGATGGACTGGTGCTGCCCATTGCAGAAAGCGCCGCCCCGGTCTCCGTGGAGTTCACGCTTTCGGGCGTCGAGAACTGGATTTCCATGCAGCTGAAGGATCAAACCAAGCAGGTGGCCTGCACGATCTCCTGTAGCGCGGATCGCGTGCAGGTGAGCCCCCGGCAGAACATGCAGGTGCTCGCAGGCGGCAGGATCATCATCAACGGCGGTGGCGGATCCTCCTTCCAGATGCCCGCCCAACACACGATCAACGACCCCGAAGTCCGCCTGCAACTGGTCATGGACAGCCGCCGGCACGCACTGCATTTGTATGTCGAACGCGTGAAAATCGGGACTGTGAAAATTCCCGATCCCTGGAGGGCCATGCGCAGCCTGACGTTGTTCCCCTCCACCAACGGCAGAAGTAAATTTAAAATCTCCGATGTCTGGATCTCCCCATGGGTGGAGACCGCTTCCAGTGCCTCACCGGACCTCCCCTGGGTGGCGCTTTCCAACGGTGATGGCGCAGCCGGACGCGTCCTGCGGATCAATGGCGCCGAACTGGAAGTTGATCTTGGAGAACTGGGCATCCTGCCCCTGCCGACCTCCCGCATCACTTCGTTGACCTACCCAAATTCACCCACCTCACCCTCGTCGGAATCCTACCGCGTGCGCCTCCACGAACTGGGCGTGCTGACGGCGAGCGAATGTCATGTGGACGAGCACAGGGTGATCGTCACAACGGAGTTGGGCGAGTTTGCACTCCCCATGGAACTCGTCAAAGAGATCATTTTTCCCAAGCTCTGAGCCTCTGGGCAGAGAGATTTTACACGGCATTCCGTAGCGCGTCATCGACTTGAGCTTCTGCCGGAGCATTGCAGTTTCGGATGTCACAATAACTTCACAGAAATAACATTTCGGACGCTCCGTTCATCGGGTTAGTTCCACAACATCTGCATGGTTATGAATTCCACCACCACCCCTGAGGCGCAAGTCATCGACCTGTGGTCCGGGTATCGAAATCCCGTCCGACCATGAAAATCGCCGTTGTCACCGATACCTACCCTCCCGATGTCAACGGCGTCTCCTTCACGCTGGAGAAGCTGACGGACGGCCTGGTCAGGCGGGGGCACGAGGTGGAAATCTTCCGTCCCCAACCGGCTCCCAACGACCAGGGACTCAACACCTCCGGCCCCCCGCAGCACATTTTGCGCTCACTGCCGGTGCCGGGCTATCCCGCGTTGCGCATGGGCTGGCCATCCTATTTCAAACTTAAAAAGCGCTGGGAAACGTGGCGTCCGGATGCCGCCTATGTGGCCACGGAAGGCCTGCTGGGATTCGCGGCGGTCCAGCTCGCACGGAACCTGAACATTGCGGTGGGATCCGGTTACCATACCAATTTCTGCGACTACCTTCCCTCCTATGGCGGCAGTTGTCTGGTCGGCGTGGCAGGCGGTCTGCAGCGCTGGTTGCACAACCGCTGTGCGTTCACGGCGGCCCCATCGCGCGACACCGTTTCGCAGTTGCGCACTCAGGGTTACGAGCGGGTGATGCTGGTGCGTCGCGGGGTGGACAGCAGCCGCTTTACTCCAGCCAAATACAATCCGGCGCTCCGGCAATCCTGGGGTGCCCAGCCAGGGGACTTGGTCGTGCTGCTGGTCGGCCGGGTCGCAGCCGAAAAGAATTTGCCGCTGGCTCTGGATTCCCTTGAGCAACTGCGCGAAATCTTTCCGCATGTAAAACCGGTGGTGGTGGGGGATGGTCCGGTGCTCGGGGCTTACAGGCAGCAATATCCATTTGTCCACTTTGCCGGAGAACATCGCGGTGAGGCCCTGGCCGAACATTACGCGTCGGGCGACCTGCTGTTGTTTCCCAGCCTTACCGAAACATTTGGCAATGTCCTGCTCGAAGCCATGGCCAGCGGCCTGCCGACGCTGAGCTTCGATTACGCGGCGGGACGCGAGCATATCATCGACGGCGAGAATGGCTGGACGGTCCCCTACGGCCAGCTCCAGGCCTTCCGCGAAAAAATTCGCGACCTCCTGCAAACCTCCCCTTTCCTGCTGGATTCCGTGGGCTCCGCAGCGCGCCGCAGCACGCTGGAATTGACGTGGGATTCCATCATTGGGCGATTCGAAAGCCTGCTGGAAGCCGGGCACCACGGCCGCTCCAATCCATCCACAGAATCCTCCCTCCCACTCATTTCCTCATCGACCAGACACCCTACATGACCACCACCATTGAAAAAACCCGCCTGATCCGCTACAAGACCATCTTCATTTCGGATGTCCATCTGGGCACACCCGATTGCAAAATATCCGAGGTAAACGATTTCCTGCGCCGGACCCGCTGCGAAAAACTTGTCCTCAACGGTGACATCATCGACTCCTGGCACCTGCGCCGCAAGCCCGGCAACTGGACCGGCCAGCACACGCGGTTCATCCGCATCGTTCTACGAAAAATGGAAAAGGATGGAACGGAAGTCATCTACCTGAGGGGCAACCATGATGATGAACTGCGGCGGTTCATGCCCCTGCGCATTTCCAAACTCCAAATCTGCAACGAACATATCCACGAAACTTCCCAGGGAAATTACATCGTGATCCATGGGGATGTTTTCGATCAGATTACCACGCACTGCAAATGGCTCAGCATGCTGGGCTCCATCGGCTACGACCAGTTGCTGCGTGTGAACCGGGCCTACAACTGGTGGCGCAAAATCCGGGGCAGGGAATATTTCTCCCTGAGCAAGGCCATCAAGGCCCGGGTCAAACAAGCCGTCAGCTATTCCGGCCACTACGAGGAGAAGCTCCAAAAGATGGCCCGGGACCGGGAAATGCGCGGCATCATCTGCGGACACATTCACACGGCTGCGGACAAGGACATTAACGGCGTGCACTACCTTAACAGCGGGGACTGGGTGGAAAACCGCACCGCCATCGTGGAACACCTTGACCGACGGATCGAAGTCATCAGCTACGAGGATTTCCTCCGAATTGTCGGTCCCGCCCCGACGCGGAAACTCAGCGGACAACCGCTGGAGCGGAAGCTGGCCCTGACTGCCTCTTAGGTTACAAAAGCGCTCAACGCACGTTTTCGTCACTGTCGATACATTCACCGAAGGAAGATTGCCCAGGCTCGTTTTTCAGAGCATCGCGACCACGTGCAGACGGCCCTCTCGACTTTCCAATGTCCCCAATGCGGGAAAACCTCCCCGCTCAAGATCATCAATTCCTCCGGCAGGCGTCAGTGTCTGCGCTGTGGAGTGGAGTCCCATGAGACCGGAGGTAAACCAAGCTCTCCACGTCGATTCCGCTCCATCGTCAGGTCTTCCAGGCATCTGGTTCAGGGGAAAAAAGCCGAACGGTCTGACGGCATCGTCAAAGCCCTGGCCATAGCCTTTTCCTTTGCCGGGCTTTGCCTTTTATTGAAGTTGGGGCTGACTTCCAGTCTAACAAGTGCGCAGGCCTCCCCCGTGGCGAAGCCTGCGGCGAATCCTGGCTTTCAGATGGCTTGGCGGGAGCAGGTCCGCACCCTGGCTACCCGTTACCTTGCAGCCCCGGACGTTGCCGCGCTGCTGCCCATGACGCGCCGGGCGGAGCAGCAGGCTGACAAAATGCAAAAGTATCATGGCCCCGCGCATCCGCTGCCCCTCGGCGGACACCTCACGGACACCTTCATGACTTCCGAGACGGAAAGCGGCGACACCCTGGCCATGCTTGTGTTTGAAGATGACGCCGGTCACCAACGTCCGCTGGTGGTGGCCCGGACACCCGAGGGCCTAAAAATCGACTGGCCTTCCCTCAGTGGATTTGGAGACATGACGCTGGAGGAGTTCTGTGAAAAACGCCCCGAAGTTCCCACCCTCCTGCACGTCAGCGCCTGGCGGGTGAATTATTTCAGTTTTGCCTACTCAGATGAACAAAATTTTCTTTGCCTGCGCCTGTCCGATGCAGGGGATGCTCATTCGCTCTATGGCTACCTTCCGAGATCCCAGACGGAGGACATGCAAAAAGCCGCAGGGCTGTTGATTTTGCCACGTGATCCCGCCCTGTCCGGCATCCTGCCCCAGGGGATCACCGTGCAGGCCCGGTTCTCCAAAGAGAAATCCAGCAACGACCAGGTTGAAATCGCAAGAATCATCTGCCTTGGCTGGTTCCTGCCGTGACAGTTAGGTGAATCTGCCTTCCCGAAAATATTGGCATCCGCACCCTTTGGTGCTTGGCAATTCCTTGTGGACCATGTTAGCATGAAGCTCTCTCCTTGCATGAAGTTCCCCATTTTTCTCTCATGTTTCCTCGCTCCCTCACTCCAAGCTGGATTGCTCTATTACCTGCCCTTTGCCACAGGGTATGACCCTGCGGCCATCGTGGAGGATGGGTTGGTGGGGCAGGGGGTGGTGGGGCATGGGGTTTTTGCGGCTAATGGCAGCGCCAATGCCGACCTGATGCCGACCAGCATGGTGTATGTGGATGTGAAGGGCAATGCACTGGCCACGACAGGTGGGTCCGCGTTGATTGATGCCGATGAGGAAGGAGTCACCCTAAGCAATGTGGCGCCGCTCAACCTGACGGGTCCGAACGCTCCTTCCGGACAAACACTCTGGATTTCCTTCATCGGGCGGCAGACGGCTCCACTTGTAATCCCACCGGGCGGTGTTCTGCGGTTTTTTAACCTCGGCCTGCGCGCGCCGGATAACACGATTTTCCCCGCAGACTCCGGCGGAATCGTCGATGAGATCATCGCTTTTGGGATGAGCACCCAACTCCAACCCCATTCCCAGTTCTGGCAAATGTGGGACCGGGGCACAAATTCTTTTGGCTGGACCTCTACGGAAATTGAAATCCCCACTACCCAGACAACCTTTCTACTGGCCCGGATCGACCTAAATTACGTGGGGGCCAACGAGCGATTCACCATGTGGATCAATCCCCCACTCGGAACTGAGCTGGATGAGAACAATGGAATCGCCTTCATGTCCAGCCAGTCGGATTTTAACGTCTGGTCAGACCTGCGGGAAATCCGCCTTGCGGCGGGCTTCTCCCTCGGCGGAAACTCTCTCTCCTCCGCCTGGCAGGTGGATGAGATCCGCATGGGTGACACCTGGCAGGACGTCACTCCCTACCTGCCGTTGAAGATCGTTACCTGCACGCGCACGCTGACCGAGACCCTGGAGGTCACGTGGAACGCTGCCCCCAACTGCACCGACACGGTCGAGTGGTCGAGCGATCTCATGGAATGGCATCCCTATGCCACGAGCACGCGAGTCAATCCTCCCAACTCCGTGCTGGCCACCTGGGAAACGCCGGTGCAGACCGAACCGCTCGTTTATTTCCGCGTGTCCCGATTGCGATAACCGGTCCGTATTCATGAGTTCCCTGCAACCTCCAGATCCCGCCAAGCCAACTCCCCTGCCGCGTGGATGGTTGAAACCGGAGGCCGCCCGGGGTTTGTTAAATGAAGTTCTGGACGCTCCGGAAGATCCGCCTGCCATGACCATCTGGGTGCCGCTGGGGTGTGCCGCAGTTGCCGAAATGTTTCCGCGCTATGAAATCTTCCGCATGCTGGGCCGAGGCGGCATGGGCGCGGTGTATGAAGGGCGTGATCGTGAACTGAAGCGGAAGGTTGCCATCAAACTGCTCCCTCCGGAACTGGCATCCCAGCCCGGATTTTCCGAACGCTTCCGCCGGGAAGCCCGGACGCTGGCGCTCATGGAACACCCGCACATCGTGCGGATTCATGACGCCGGTGCCAGCCCCAACGGACATTTGTTTTTTGTCATGGAATTCGTTTCCGGCATCGATCTGAGGGAACTGCTCACGCGAGGTCGGTCCACGCATGGTGACCCGCTCACCAAGGTTCGCATCCTGGATATTCTCTGCCAGGTTTGCGCGGCGCTCTCCTACGCCCACGCCCAGGGAATCGTGCACCGGGACATCAAACCGGCGAACGTGCTGATTTATGAAGCGGGGCTGGTGAAACTGGCGGACTTCGGACTGGCGCGGCCCATGGACCAGCCGGAGGAATCTTCCGGCACGGTTTCCAAACGGGAGAATTCGGACCACTTGAAGTTCATCACCAGAACCGGCCAGGTCATGGGCACGCGCGAATACATGGCTCCCGAAATTCTCGACGGGAAACCCAGCGACCACCGGGCGGACATTTTTGCGGTCGGCTCCCTGCTCTTTGAAATGCTGACCGGTCATCCTCCCAAGTTGGGCGAAGCCCGCCTGCCCATGCAGGACGAACGTCTGCAGGCCATCGTGCAGCGGGCTCTGCTCGCCGATCCGGAGAAACGCTTCTCGTCCGCGTGGGAAATGAGCCGGGCGCTGAAGCGATGCATCCACCGCAAGCCGAGAATCCTCCACAGAAAAACTGCGGCCCTGCTCGCGATTGGAGGCATCCTCACCTCGCTGATCACCACCAATGACCGGCATCTCAAGGCTCCGCCGCGCAGACCCCTGCCCGGTGGACTGTTCTATTATGAACCCTTCGCCTACGCTCCCGAGCCCGATGCGCTGGTGAAGCATGGGGGGTTCGAACCCACGTCCCGCTACACCACTGACAAAGCCGATATCATTGCCGGCAGTCTCTCCTACACCGATGACGTGGGAAATCGACTCGTCACCAAGGGCAATTCCACGGAACTCGACGCGGGGTTGAAGGGTCAGACTGTCAGCGTCATGGCGCCAGTCTCCTTTACTTCATCGCAGCCGGTCGATGAAGTATGGATTTCCTTTTTGGGGCGGCAGACGACCGGCACCACCGCGAATTTTTTCAATCTCTGCCTCTGGGCACCCGACCACACGATCCTGCCGTTGGACAAAAATGGCGACCCTGACGAAATCCTCGCCATCGGCCTGCCGACGCAGAGTCCCCGGCAGGTCTGGCAGATTTGGGATCGCGGGACCGGAGCCCCCCAATCCATTTCCGCCGTGAGCCCGTTCCCCACCACCGCGACCTCGTTTGTGGTGGTGCGACTCTCCATCAACGTTGCGCCAGGCCATCTCGAACGCGCCACCCTCTGGATCAATCCACGTCTGGGAACGGCTCCTCCGGAGGCAGAAGGATTTTCCTACCTCTCGAAGGAATCGGACCTTGAATCGATCGATCAGATCAAACGCCTCCGGCTGGGGGCCGGTCGCAAAGCGCCTAACTCTCCGGCCTCTGGATTCGTGGTGGATGAGATTCGGCTGGGTCCCACGTGGACATCGGTCATGCCCTGCATCCGTGCCAAGTCACGTCCTTGAGTGGAACTTATGCTTGGCTCTGTAGCAGTTTTAGGGCAGAATCCGGCATCCCCAACCCCTCCCTCGCCTGAGTTCAGTTGCATCAGCCAGTTCCTTTGATTCTCCCACCCCGCCCCCGCGGGCTACGCGGTGGAGCCTGGTCTGGCGCGCGGGAAACGCCCCCACCGGGGAGATGCGCATCGCCCTGCAGTCCCTCTGTCAGGAATACTGGCCGCCTGTTTATTCGTTCATCCGTGAGCAGGGCATCGCCCCGGAGGACGCGGAGGATTTGACGCAGGGGTTCTTCGCCCATCTGCTGCAGAGCAAATGGTTCGCCAAGGCGGATCCGTCCCGGGGACGGATGCGGGGATTCTTATTTTCCTCGCTGGAAAGTTTCCTTCATAACTCCCGCCGCGCCGGCAAGGCCTGGAAACGGGGTCATCAGCGCGCCGTGCAGATTCAGGGCGCAGAGAACATGTTCACCACGGAACCCGTGGACCACCTCTCCCCGGATCTCGCGTTCCATAGGCGCTGGGTCCTGACAATGATCGAACGTGTCGTGGAGGAAATGAGCAGGGAGTATGCGAGTCGGGATCAGGCGGCGGTCTTTGCGGCCATCCTGCCGCGACTGGGTGACTCCAGCATCCCAGAGGAGGCTGGGGAGTTTTCAGACCTTGCGTCAAGTCTGGGTATGCAACCCGTCTCGCTGCGTGTCGCCCTCTCCCGGGCACGGGAAACCTTCCGCACCAAGCTCTTTGACGAAGTGGGACGAACCATCACTTCCGAGGACCCCGCTGAAATCCGCGCGGAACTGCAGGCGCTGCTTGGGTTCCTGTAGAACGGGAAAATTTCCTCCCGTCACTTCGTCTCCCTCGCCCGGGAGGCAAAATCCTGCGGAATGGGAACCCCGAACACCTTGGGCTCCGGATCCACACCAGGCTTGGCATCGGGGGCCAGGTATTTGAAAAAATCTTCGGACCGGAGGCTGCACTGAAGTCGGCGCTGACTGGCGTCGATCTTGGGATTGACCTGCAGGATGGACTCGGTGAACGGCGGTTTGGCCTTCAGGGCCTTCACCTGGGCCCGGGCTTCCGCGATGCTGAGCGACGGGTCCTTGATCACCGCCACGAACCGCTCCAGATCAGCACGCTGGACCGGCCCCCAGAGTTTCGCCCACATTTCCGGCTCCACCGTGACGGCCTGCACATTGACCCACCGTTTCTGTTCCTTGGAAATTTGTTTCCAGAAGCCCACGATCAGCAAAAAACGCTCCCGCTTTTCCACAATGTCATACTGCCGTAGGGCATCGCCAAAGTCGACCGGCGAGCCAAACTTCGCCGCCTTGGGATTGACGGGGATGCCGCCGTGATCCGGATTGGCCTCGGAGGGAATGTCCCATTTCTGGGTGTAGCCCTTGGGAATGTAGCCTCCAAAGAACGTTTCCCGGAGCCACTTTTCAAACATCAGTCCGTGACTCTGGACCTCGCCCGCGAACGAAGCCGGGAGTGCCAGAGTGGTGAGAACGATGAGCAGCCTGCGGCGGAGCATGGCCGAGCCATCCGGCACAAATCGCACGGTGTCAATTCCCGGCCGGATCAGACGGGGATCAGTTCCTTGACGGCATCGCGCTCTTCCTTGAGTTCGGTTTCCGTGGCGGAAATTTTTTCGCGACTGAATGCGTCGATGTCCAGACCCTGGACGATTTCCACTTTCTTCCCATCGCTGCGCATGGGGAATCCGAAGATCAGCCCCTTTTCAACACCATAGGAGCCGTCGGAGGGAACACACAGGCTGTGCCAGTCACCCGGAGCCGTCGGGGTGATGATGCTGGTGATGGAATCAATGGCGGCATTCGCCGCGCTCGCAGCCGAGGACAGTCCGCGCGCTTCGATGATCGCCGCACCCCGGCTTTGGACGGTCTTGATGAAGTCCCCCTTGAGCCACGCCTCGTCCTTGATCACGTCCGTGGCGACGCGGCCCTGGATTTTGGCGTGGGTGAAATCCGGATACTGCGTGGAGGAATGGTTGCCCCAGATCGCCAGGTTCGAGACCTCGCTCACGTGGACTCCGGCCTTTTGGGCGAGTTGGAATTTGGCGCGATTTTCATCCAGGCGTGTCATGGCAAACCATCGGTCGCGCGGTATTTCCGGCGCGTTGTTCATGGCGATGAGGCAGTTGGTGTTGCAGGGATTTCCCACGACAAGGATGCGCACATCGCTGGATGCGTTGGCCTGGATCGCCTGGCCCTGACCGGTGAAGATCTTCCCATTGATCCCCAACAGGTCCTTGCGCTCCATGCCGGCCTTGCGCGGAACGCTGCCGACCAGGATCGCCCAATTGACGCCCGCAAACCCCGCCTGCAAATCGTCCGTCGCCACGACCCCCTTGAGCAAAGGGAACGCGCAGTCGTCCAGTTCCATGACCACTCCGCCGAGCGCCTTGATGCCCTGCGGGATTTCGATCAAATGGAGGATGACCGGCTGGTCGGGACCAAAAACCGCACCGGAAGCGATGCGGGGCAGGAGGGAGTAACCAATCTGACCGGCGGCGCCGGTCACGGCAATGCGAAGGGGTGATTTCATAGTTGGGAAAGGGAAACGGGGAGCCATCACTGGCCATTCCTGCACTCGACCATCAAGCACGGGGCCTAGCCCATAGCACCGCTTTTTTGCTCGGCAAGTCCGCGTCGAGAAATTCCCGATCTCTTACCGGCCGTTTCCACCCCCTACTAACGGATAAATTTTAAAAATTTGCATTTTTGTTAAGATATGTTAAAATTATTTTGCTGCAAATCATTCACATCGGCAAACTACCGATTCCCGCCCTCGCCACAACCTAATCACCACCCGACGTATGAGCGATCCTTCACCCTTCACGTTGATCCGCCCGGCGGCTCCCACCGAACCTGCCGCCCCGGGCGAAAGGCCCCGCGTGGTGCTTCCAACCAAGCGCAAAGAAATCCCGCAGGCCACGGAACCGGCGGTCCTGACACCGCAGCAACGCGAGGCCCAGATGCGTGACGTCGTGGCCCGGATCAAAAAGGCCGCGAAGGCCCCCGTGCTCGAGACCGCCCCACGGCCACCGCGCGGTGAGCGCAACCGTCCCGCTCCCTCGTATTCGATTCCCAAGGACGCCGATCCTTCAGCCACCCAGGCCAAGCCGGGAGCCACAGCACTGCCCCCACCGCGGATGTCGCTGGCTCCCGTCGTTGAAAATGCCCCGCTTGTGGACCCGTTCGAGACCAATTCTGCGGTGAAAGTATCCGCAGATTCCGCCCCCACACAGCGGCTCACGGGCGCAGCCCCAACGACGCCCCTCCCCGCGCTTTCTCCTTCCGCCATTCGCAAAGCCAGCCTGGCGACTCCACCCACTCAGGAAAACGTCCCGCTCATTCCCCGCCAGAAGCCGGAGCATGTGGATTTCAATTTCAAACTGGCATCGGAACCGCCTGCGGAGGCTGCGGAGCAGGCGCTAGCCACCAAGCCCAGAGTCACGCTTCCCCAGCCCAAAAACGCTGCCCTCCAATCCTCGTTTCACGATATGCAGGGATGGTTGGAATCCGACGGGGTTGCCCTGAAAATTCACACGCCGAATTCTGGAGCCCCGATTGAATCCGCAGAAATGAAGGTCCCGGAGGTCGCGCTCGTGTCCCACAGCCGCCTGCAGTTCAACTGCCCGGCCTGCCATCACACCGTTTCCCTCCCCAAGAAACTGGCCGGTCGCAAGGCGCGCTGTCCGCAATGCGCCGCCGCGATCCGGGCTCCGCATCCAAAATTCAGCCGCGGTGCCTTCACCTATGAAAACCACGTCGAAGCCATCCTGCATCCGGAAACTTTCCTGACCGCGTCCCCCAAATACCCCCGCTGGCTGGGAATGCCGATTCCTCCAGCCCAGACGTGGCTGGTGGGTAGTGCCGCCGCCATGCTCATTCTAGGCGGTGCCTGGATGATGAAATACAAATCCGAGACACCAGCCAGTCTGATTGTCGAAACCGCCCCCACCTCCGTCCCGATCGTCTCCACCCCCGAACCCTATCTCAATAAGGATGACGGTTTCGCCACCAAGGCCGCTGCGGAAAAACTCGTCGCGGAATTCCTGGCTGCCGATGGCTGGGAGCAAAAGGCCGCCTTCGTGCGGGATGCCGAACGCGTGGCCCCCCTCATGAAGGATTATTATGAGCTCACCCATAGTGGCGCTCCGATGAAAGCCGACAAACTCCACGTCTCCGCACCGGCCTACTATCAGGGGGAACAACTCAAGCAGCGCCGCAGCACGGTCGTCGCCGACCTCGCCGATTCGGAAAACGCCCGCTTCGTGGTCGAATTCCTACCGGAAGGCGCCCTCATTGAGTGGGAATCCAGCGTAGCCTATTCCCCCGCGACGTGGGATGATGTCATCCACAGTCCGGCCGACCCCAAGTCGCCTCCCAGCATGCTGCGGGTCGTGGCTTGCATCGACCGGTATTACAACAATGAATTCAGCAACGACCGGGATTTCATGAGTGTTTATCTGCAGGATCCCATCACCGGCGAACCTCTTGGCAACGGCTACATCGCCCGCGCCACCGAGGACGGAGTGCGGCTGCGCAAATGGCTGACCGGCAGCACCAAAAACAGTCCGGCCCAGATCATGATCGAGGTGCGTCCGGTGGAAAATTCCGCCCAGGAACGCGTCGTGGCGATCACGAAATTCATCAAATGCTGCTTCCGCCATCCGGTATCGGAGACTTTTGCCTCGGTGAAGTAACCGGCTGCGCCCGGGCTTACTTGGCGTGGGCGGCGTCGTAATGCTGCTTGAGCAGGTCGAGGCCGAAATCATTCGTAAAATCCCGCCACACCGCGTGGGGGTGCATGGCGTTGTTCTGGGTGTTGTCGTATTCCAGCAAGAAATCGGGACCCTGGACGCGGTAGTAATGTCCGTTGCCGGGACCCGGTGTGGTGGAGCCAGCCCAGGCAAAACCAATTTTGTCCCAGCCGAGCGAATGGATGTGGGCCATGGTTTGATCGGCGATTTCTGCGCGGTAGCGGCGGATGTATTCCTCGATGAGCATCTGGAGTTTCTCGCGTTGAGGTGCGGTCAGTTTATCCGCCATGATGCCGGTGGGGGTCAGCGGATTGGCGCGTTTTTCCTCCTTGGTGATGACGTCGTCCGGAGCCACCGTGGCGATGATGGCGATTTTTTTCTGCTCATCGTCGCAGGCGTTGATGAGTTCGAAGCCCAGCAGGTCCTCGCGCTCCAGGACTTCCAGCCCCTCCCGAGGTCCACTGGCGACTTTTCCGGGATTGGCGCCCATGAACGAGGGCGTCAGAGCGATGTGCTTGCCGTCGATGATGGTGAAATTCATCGAGCAATGATGCCCTTCAAACCGCCATCCCCAAGTGCCGGTCGCTGTAGGAGTGCCGAAAATGCTGAAGAAATAGCGGCCGGCATCGCGTTTCGGCGAGCTGTTTTCCAGATCGAAGAGGATTTTCTCCAGACTCATGATCTGGGTGGCTTTGCGGAATCCCTGGTGACTCAGGGCACTGTGGAGCAGACCGTAGGCCAGATGCTGCTGGTCGGGGCGCATCTCCTTGAGAGGCAGGCCCTTGCGTTCGATGGGGATGAAACGCCAGTTTTGCCGCTCCGGATCATCAAGCGGAAAGGAGGCGGTGGCCTTTTGGGCATCGTCGAGCGCCCCGAGGAAATCCTGGGCGGCACGGGTGATTTCTCCAATCGCGACCCCAGATTGGGCGGATGGGGCGGCAGGGGCTTTGGTTTCGGCGAGGCCGGGGAGCAATGCCGCAAGCGCGGCGACGGGAAGGGTGATTTTGAGCCAGGTAGTCATGATGGGACCCGATGGTGGACGCGGGAAGGGGGAAGCGCCAAGGGATTTCCCTTACGCAAGGAGGCGCGCACACCCCCTCCCCAGTTTGGCGGGCTTGGACGGCTTTTTTCACTTGGGATGCAGTGAGGGATTGCGCGTTGGAGGTATCGGGGCTTTGTTGCACCGCAGGGTGCGCCAAATGTTCGCCAGTGCGGACATTTAAGGTGCCCCTGCATTCTCAGTAAACATTTTCACATGAAGAAACAACCCAGCCTCGCGTTCCAACGCAAGCGTCCCCGATTCAAATCCAACGGTCCCGTCGGCGTCAAACGCCCCGGCGGACTTCCCGGATCGGGACCGAGCGATCATCAGGTCCAAGAGGATGAAGAATCACCCACCACTATGGAAGCAAGAACTCAAGAAGCAGAAGCCGCCTATCAATTCTCCGGCGATGAGGCGGAGGAATCCGCCGCCCCCACCCAGCAGTCCCAACCCCGTCAGGAGCGCCAGCACACCGACCGCGAGGCCCCGAGAAATCAGGAATCCTCCGAGGAAAATGCCCCCGGCGACGGCTCCCCATCCACCGACCCCGCAGCCCTCCGCCGCGAACAGGAACGGATGCGGAGGGATCAGGAACGTGACCGCCGGGAAAATGAGCGCAAGGAGCGCGATCGCCGCGAAAACGAGCGCCGCGAACAGCAGAAAAAAGAACAGGACCGCCGCGAGCGCGAACGCATGCTGGAAATGCGCAGCCTCAACGTGGACGTCATTTGCGAGCGCGCCTGGGACATTTACAGCGCCGAGGTCAAGGAGGAGGGCGTGGAGCTTTTCCCCGACAACGAAGCCCGCGAACTCTGCAAACGCAGCTTCCGCCTGGCGGAAATTTTCCTCCTTGAGGAAGCCCGTCTCCGGAAAATGCGTTCCGAACCGATTCCCCCTGAACCCGCTCCAGAAGCCACTGAAGCACCGGCGGCCGCAGCCGAACCCACCATGGGTGAGTGACCGCAGCAGGTAAGTTCCTTCACAGGCATGCCGCGAGTCCTGGTCCTCCAGTTGAAAAGGATTGGCGATGCCATTCTGACGGCTCCCGCCTTGGCCGCCCTGCGCCAGGCCCTGCCTGACGCCCACATCACCCTGGCGCTGGATACCGCCGCGTGGAGTCTCGCGCCGGCCTTCGGCATGGTCGATGACCACCTGCGCTATGCCAGCGGTCGCGCCGCCCGCGATTGCTGGCGGGCAGCGATCATGCGGAAATTCGATACCGTGCTGGACTTTTCCGGCACGGATCGCTCCGCTGGCATGACCCTGCTTAGCCGGGCCAAAGTGCGGACCGGCTACGCCAAGGACCTGAAGAACTGGCTTCGCAAAAAGGCCTACACCCACGCTTCCCAGGCCTCAGTGCGGGAGCTGCACACCATCGATCTGCACCGCGCGCTCGTCGCCACCGCCCTGGAGGCCTCCGGCTTGCAGCCTCCGCCGGAAGTTTCCGATCACGGGCATTTGACACTCCCTCCAGACCTCGCACCGCCCGCCCTCCCCTCCCCCTACGTGGTGGTGCATCCCGGCACGGCCCGGCCGGAAAAATACTGGCCCGCAGACCGCTGGAAGGCGGTGATTCAACATATCCAGCAGCAGCATCAGCTCCCGATCGTCCTCACCGGATCCGCCGTGCCTGAGGAAATTCAGCATCTGGCAGAAATCGAAACGGACACCAGCGTGCAGGCCAATTTAGCCGGACAACTCACCCTGCTCCAGCTGGCTTCCGTCATTTCCTCCGCCGCCCTCGTGCTGGGAGTGGATTCCGCCGCCATGCATCTGGCCGGTGCCTTCCGGCGCCCGCAAATCGCGCTCTATGGCCCGACCAATCCCTTCCATTGGCGCCCCCGCCATGACCGCGCCCTCATCCTCACCGCCGGCAATCCACCGGACCTCCCCCTCCAGCCCCGCCATCCACAGCATCCAATGATCGACCTGCCCATTGCGCAGGTCAACGCCGCCGTGGATTACCTGTTGGCAGGCGGGGAAACTGCCACCACCCTGCGCGAACATTTATGAAACGCATCAGTCGCAAGGACATTTCCAAAATGAGCACGGGGCAGATTCTCACCGCCTCCCAGGAGCCGTACCGGAAACTCTGGTCCTACCTACGCCGCTACAAGGGGCGCTTTTTTCTCGCGCTCTTTTTCGGAGTGCTCTGCGGCCTGAGCAGCGGCGGACTGGCCTGGGTCATCCGGCACGTGAGCAGCACCGTCTTTCCCGGCGGAACCCATTACAAGGCCCACTCGGACACGGCCATGGAGGCGGTCCTCGGCACCTGTGTCATGATCCCGGCCATCATGATCATGCGTGCGGTCTTCGGTTACCTCAATGCCTACCTGATGTCCTGGACCGGCCTGCGGGTGCTGGAGGATATTCGCGGCGATCTCTTCAAACGGCTCCTTGGGCAGTCGATGGAGTTCTTCAGCAAATCCAAGGGCGGCGACCTCATGCAGCTCGTCTTCAACCAGACGCGCGTGGCACAGACTGCCATCACCACCATCGCCAGCACCATCGTGAAGGAACCCATCACCATCCTCAGTTCCATGGGCATGATGTTTTGGTTCGATTGGAAATTCAGCCTCGGAGCCCTCGTGTTGTTTCCGCTGTGCATCATTCCAGTGGTCATTGTCGGGAAAAAAGTGCGGAAGGTCGGGGCCCAGGAGGAGGAGGAGGCCGGCACCATCAATGTCACCATGCACGAGGCGTTCGCCGGCATCCGTCTCGTCAAATCCAATTCCCGCGAGGATTACGAGATCGATCGCTTCAACACCGCCAGCACCAAAATGCTGCGGTTTACCCTGCGCTGGACCAAATCCCTCGAAGCCGTTTCGCAGATGGTGGAGGTCGTGGCCTCGCTTGGGATTGCCGCCGCCATGATTTACATCTGGTGGGCGGGCAAAAAGGCGGAGGACTTCATCGCTCTCAATGGCGCCCTCGTCATGCTCTACCCTCCGGCCAAGGCGCTCAGCCGGGTGCCCCTGCTCATGCAGAAATGTCTCGCCTCGACCACGAAAGTTTTCGAATGCATGGACCGCCCGGTCTCCGTGCAGGACCGCCCGGATGCCATCGAACTCCCCACCCAGGCCGGACGGATCATTTTCCAGGACGTCAATTTCCACTACGAAGCCGAACGCCCCGCCCTCACGGATTTTAATCTCACCATCGAACCCGGCCAACGTGTCGCCCTGGTCGGTCCCAGCGGCGCTGGGAAAAGCACCGTCTTCTCCCTCCTGCTGCGCCTCTACGATCCCGTGAGCGGACGGATCGAAGTCAATGGCGCGGACCTCCGCGACGTCACGCAGAAATCCCTGCGCGACCAGATCGGTGTCGTCAGCCAGGAGGTCTTCCTGTTCCACGACACCATTTACGAAAACATCCGTTACGGCCGTCTCGACGCCACCGAGGAGGAAATCGTCGAAGCCGCCAAGCGCGCGCATGCGCACGATTTCATCATGGCCCACCACGACGGCTACAAGCGCGTCATCGGCGACAAGGGGGTCACGCTCAGCGGCGGCCAGCAGCAACGGCTCGCCATCGCACGCGCTTTCCTCCGCAATGCCCCCATTCTCATGCTCGACGAAGCCACCTCGGCGCTCGATGGCGAATCTGAGCGCCTGATCCAGGGCGACCTGGAGGAACTCGCCAAAGGCCGCACCGTCATCGCCATCGCCCACCGTCTCAGCACCATTCGCAACTCGGACAAGATCGTCATCATGCAGAACGGCACGGTTTTGGACATCGGAACCCATGAGCAGCTCATGCAATCCAGCGACCTCTACCAGCACCTCCACAACCTGCAGCACGCCGAATCAACGGCTTAGGTTACCGCCCTGCATTCAGTTGGTAGGCAAGGATGCTCAAGCCAAAGATCGCCGCCGTTTCCGCACGCAACACAATCGGCCCCATCGCCAGCGGGTGAAATCCAGCGGCCAGTGCCATGGTCATTTCCTGCCGCGAAAAATCCCCCTCCGGCCCCACCAGCAGGCAGGCACTGCGCACCCCTTCACCCTTGGATTTGATCCACGTCTGCAGCGGCCTCGCGTCGGCCGTCAGCGCCCCAATCAGCCGAAACTCCGGCAATTCGCCCTCCGCCAGCCAGCTTTCCAACGATTGCGGAAGTCGCACGCTGGGCAGCCAGTTTTGACCACACTGCTTGCACGCCTCCAATGCCACTCGCTGCCATTTCTGCTGCTTGCGCACCGCCTCCTCCGCATCCAGACGGACAATCGTGCGATCCGTAACCAACGGCACAATTTCCGCCACACCAAGCTCGGTGGCCTTTTCAATGATCCATTCCATCGTCTTCCCCTTGGGAATCGCCTGCGCCAGCGTGATTCGCACGCGCTCCGGACAAGCCGGCACCTCCTCCCCAAGCTGCACCGTCACCTGCTTTCTGCCCACCTGCATCAACACCGCCCGGGCCGCCCGCCCCGCACCGTCAAAGACCACCACTCCATCCCCCACCCGCATCCGAAGCACCTCCGCACAATGATGCACCTCATCAGCGGAAAGGCTGGGGGTCGAGGATGCCCAGGCCATGGGTTCCAGGAAAAATCGCGGCAGTGACATAGCCGCCCGCTACCCATGAAATGGACGAGCGGCAAGGGAAATGGCGGAAATCGTTCCACGCCCTCACATCTCCAGCGTATCCGGCATGATGTTTGCGTCAGCGCCGCCTTCGTTCAGTTGGAGTCATGCGGGTCCAGATACACCTGAAATTGCACCTCTCCCACCGGAAAGGGTTCTGCCCGCCAAGGAGCGGGGGCATCCTGCCCCCCATTTTATAATCCTTTTAGAGGGGCAGGATACCCCTCCTCCTTGCCATGCCCCATCAGCAACGCATTCCAACTCGCCCGATTCCGAACGCCTCATAATCTGCATCCTATTCGTTTGCGAAAAATTGACGCCCCAGCGATGTTCCGAAACTCCGGCCACGTATGAAGCTGAAGATTTTCAACCTTCAGTAGTGGGAGCAAAGGAAACAATCCGAAAAGTTTTTTCAATAACCTCCCACAGCCATCCTTATGGAACTCACACATGGGCCTAAGATCAGAGGTTCCGCTCCTCAGATAACGCCATGAAAAGCTGGCGGATTGCTTCCGTTTTCATGTTGCTTGGCTTTGCTCTGGGTTATTGGATCCGGGGCGGAGGGACGGATAGGATTCTGACTTTCGAAAACCCCAGGGTCAGTGCACCTCCATCCCGTCCTTCATCCGTGGTGAAGCCGTCCCGAACTGACATCGCAGTTTTTGAAAACAACCACGCTCGCCCGGCAGCTTCACCAACAGGCAATCCGGAAACACTAGAAGATTTGGTGAGCGAGGCGAATGCGAAATTTGCGCAAAATCCAGACGTGTTGTTTGTGGGAAAACTGGTCGGGAATACCCCCTATTTGGAAGGGAACCCAGCGGATGATCAACTGAGGATAAGCGCAGTATTGAATTCAAACCTGGCTCAACCACTGAAGGATAAATTCTTGGTTTCCTATTTAGGAGCTGCGGGAGGGATTGATTTTAGCAGAGTTCGAAGCACCATCCTCAAATTGGCAGTGGATGGCTCCATCAATCAGGAGCATGTGGGGGAGTCCTTGAGACTGCTTTCCTTCACCAGCGCCAAGCCTGCTTTCGATATGCTAAAGGAGCTTCCCTGGAAAAAAGCATATTCAGGTGCGCTTGTTGGGATTGCAGCGAATTGGGTCATGGATGACCCTGAGACGGCATCCCATGAGATAGGCAATCTCAAGGGTTTGCCCGCCTACGATTGGGCCGTGGCGGGCCTTGTGCAGGCGACACGCGCCGCAGACCCTTCGTCGGCCGCGATGTGGTTGCGTGAGATATCGGATCCTGATGCCCTGGCGAATGCGAACGCGCTCACTTATACCTTCCGGAAAAAGTATTAATCCTGTTGATGAGGGAAAAATTTGATCCCTGACCTTAGATCGAACATTTGACGCGAGAATCCTGGCCTGCCAGCGACTTCACCTCCCGGTCGCTCACGCCGCAGCGGCAGATGGTTTCCCTGAATCATCGGAGTGCCCGCGCGGGAATTTAAGCCGAACCCAAAAACCTCCATTGGCAACCCAGGCAACCTCCGTTACTCTGGGCGCTCCTTCCTTTTTCCGTATCACGATGCCTGCGCGACAAATTTTTTACACCGGCCGGGTTCAAGGCGTGGGGTTCCGTTATGCCACGAAGCGTCTGGCCATGGGATTCGATGTCACGGGCTGGGTGCGCAATCTGCCGGATGGGCGGGTCGAGTTGCAAGTGGAATCACGGGAGGCGGCGGAGTTGGACGCGTTTCTCCATGAACTAGAGGTGGAAAGTTCGCTGGCCCATCACATCAAGGAAATTGAGCGGCACCCGCTGGAGGGGCTTGCCGGGGTGAAGGGATTTAGTATTATCACTTAGAACTTTTCCAGCCTTCCTCATGCCTATCCCTCCTCCGCGCCGCCCGATCCCTGACCGCCAATTCGATCCGGACGGCGCACCAAATGACGAGGGCCCGTCTCGGACGGCACTGCCGGAGCCACGCGATGAGGCTCCACCGACCCCGCAACTCAAGCCACGACCCCGCATCGCCAATGCGATCCTGCAGGTGCTGGCGGTGATCATTGTCATTTCCGGTCTGCTGCTACTGATGCTATGGGAGGGTGACAAACTGCCCAATGATCCGGGGGAAATCTCCCGCCTGCGCACACTCGCCCGCCTCAATCCGCTGCCGAAGGAAGCCACTAATATCAAATTGCTGCAGCCGGGTGAGTCCGATGACCCGCTCTCCAATATTTTCGGAATCACATTCCAGGCACCCGAACTGGCGGTTCTGACCTGGATCTCGCAGTCGCCCGGAACCCAGGAGTTAAAATCAGAATACGTCACCCGCGGCGTGGTGCGCTATGTGATCCCGCTGAAGCCGAAGGAAGGGAACCCGACCCAGGCGGAAGTCATTTGGCAGAAGGATCAAAACAAAGTGTGGATCTCCCTGCCGCCGGAGGCACTCCATGGGGACTAGGCGCGAACGCATCCGCAGGAAAGCATCCCGAAATCAGCCCACTATGCCTTCTCCTCAGGGGAGAATTGCACGCGTCACTGCCAGCGATTCCTACAACTCGACGTTGAAGACCTTGCGACCACGGTAGACACCGCAGGACGGACAGGCGATGTGGCCCGGCACCGGGGCACCACAATTACCGCAAGGCTGGAAGAGTGGGGCATGCCAACGGTTGGCGGCCACACGGCTTTTTTGCTTGCTACGGGATCTGCGACGTTTGGGGACGGCCATGGTGCTGGAGTATGTTCAGGGTGAAAAGGGAGATGAAAATAGCGGAAGTCGGGATGGTCTCAAACCGCTGCCTACTTGTCGATGCGCCCCTTAAGTCCGTCCAAGGCTGCCCACAAGTCATTTTGTGGAGTCGAGGGAGCCTCATCAGAAATAGGAGCGTATTCGCTGGCATCAGCAAATTTGCCCGCCGCAGGACAGACACGCTTGGAATCGGTGGAATCTTCGCAATGTGGGTAGCCCGGGAGGGCGAGCAGTATGTCCTCACGCAGGAACTCTGTCAAATCGAGATTTGATCTTCCTTCCCGGGGCTCCTCGGAGAAATAGGGATCGAGGCGCAGCTTCCAGTTAAATTTCTCCAGACACCGGCTGCATTCCAACTCGAACTCCGTCTCCACCACGCCCTCCACCAGCACGCTGTCCTTGTCGAGACTCACGAGCACATCAAACTTGGTCGGGCTGCAGGGCGTGGGACTGTCAGGGCTCAGATCATGGAAGACCGCCGGGCGAATTTCTCCAACAAATTGCTTACCCTCGGGCGGGAGGTCGTTGATGTGGACGTTGAAAATGGCCATAATATTTCTGATTTCCCCCGCATCCTAAGCTCAATTCAGGCCATTTCCAATCACGAAATTAAACCATCTGTAATGGTTCCGCCATGAGGTAAAACGGTCTTCCCAAGCTTGGAGACTCCGCCGCCATGGTGGTATGTCCAGCAAAGAAATGCGCTCAGGCGACAAATCAGCTTCGGCTGCCTCCCCAAAGTGCAGAGCTCCCACAGGTACAGTGCCTGTCAAGCAAGCCGATTCTCATTTTTGGAAGGGGCGGTATGATATTTTTCGTATATTTCATAATATTTTGTTGAAAAAAGTGTTATTTGCTATATTTTTCATAATTGAGCTCATTTATATCACATCATGACACACGTATACCGCCCACCCTTCCGCCCATCGGCCTCCTATTCAATCATCCCCCCAGCCCAAAAAAGGTCCCGAGCCGGAACCATCCTTTGGGTCGGATTCTGGTGCTGTCTGGCCGCGATCAACCTGACCGTGCTCCTCACTTTTTGGCCATCCGATTCCGAGGGGTCCACCCGTTTCCATTTCGGAGCGCGCCCCTCCCCATCGGTGTCACCCGTGCAGTCGGCATTGGAACTTTCGCAGAGCCTCCAGCAAACGCGTCCGAAATCCCCGCCTGCACCGTCAGCCAGGACACAGGAGATCGAGGAAACGCTCACCGCTTGGTTTGATTCGAATCAGCGCTAGCGGGCAGGCCATCGGAAGGTCCTCGCTGCCTCTGAAGAAGAGGTCAGCAAGGGCATGCAGCACAATCCGCCTGTCATAATTTCCGTGCGGCGGAAAAGGTTTTTGCTTTGCCAAAGGAGTGGGTGCCTCCATCTTACCCCCTCCATCTCCCTGCAACCCAACCTATGTATCCTGACAGCACCCTCCTCGGTCCCAGCAAATCCGGACCTGTCTACCGCGCCACTCATCCTGCAACGCAGCAGACCGTGTTGGTGAAACTCATCCCCTGGGACGGTGCGGCCCCGTCTGCACTGAATCCGGAGACGGTTGAGCAACTCGCCCCGCAGTTGAGCCAGATTGGCGGATTCAACATCGCCAACCTCATCGGGATTGAAAAATGGGACACGGGTCTGGGCGTGGTGTCGGAATATTTCGCCGGCCCCACCATTTCCCAGCATCCGGAGAAAGGGAAAATTTCCGCCAAGGCCGCGCTGGACATAACGAATCAGCTGATCAATGCCCTCTGCGATGGTGAGCGCCTGCGACTGATCCACGGGGACGTCAAGCCATCGAACGTGATCGTGGGCACACAGCCCGATGGCCGGCCGCACGTGAAATTAACGGATTGGGGATTGAATCAAGCGCGGACCAACCACCCTGCGGAAACCCTGCTCTTCACAGCCCCGGAAAGACTCGGAGGCATGGCCCCCACGCTGCGCGGGGATTTATTTTCGATGGGCCACGTGCTCTTTTTTCTGCTCACAGGCATGACGCTCGTCAAAGGGCGCAATGCCCACGAGATTGCCGCCGCCTGGGAAACCGCCGCACCGGAACATTTGAAAAAAATCCGCAAGGACCTGCCGCCGAAATTCGTGAAATTTCTCCTGACGCTGCTGGAAAAGAATCCCGAAAAGCGCCCGGCCAATCCCTCGGCCGCCCGCAGCTTGATCACGGAACTCTCGCCGCCGCCCCTGCCCATGGCGCAGACGCAGGCTCCACCACGCGCGGCCGCCGGCCCAGCTCCGCGCCAGCCCACGCGCCCCATCTCCGCTGCTCCCGCCGTCGCGGTTCAGGCTCCGATGCGCCCTCCCGGCAGCGCCCCGGCCCCTGCCGCCAGCGTCCCCGCCACCACCCCCGTGCCGGTGGTCGCCATGCGTCCGCCCCCAGAGATTGCCGCCAAACTCAACCTCCCTGTGGAACCGATTCCCATTCCCGTCGCTCCCGCCGCACCGCCTCCCGGCTCCTCCACGCAACCTTTCGTCACCGGGACTTCCGCTGCCGTTCCTACAGGCGTTCGCACCCAGCCGATTGCGGTGCATCAGGCCACCCCCACGGCCACCAGAAAAGGACAACTCAGCCAGTCCCGGGCCATGAATGTCCAGCCCGTCAAGAGCCGCGGACCGCTCTATCTGATTTTTAGCATCCTGGCCCTGGCCTCCATGGGCGTGACCGGGTACTTCCTTTGGAAAAACAAGGCGAATGCAAATTCCAAGGATCAGCCCGCTGAGGTGAAGACCGAATCCATCGAGGATCTAAAAGCCAAGATCCGGGGAGGAAAATAATCTTCCATTCTCGGTCGCTAAGTCATCTCGCTGACGCAGCCCTCACCTCCGGCCCATCGGAGCCTAAACCATGAACCTACTGCCTCGATTTCTCCTGCTCCTCGGCCTGACATCGCATGCAGCCCTGGCCACTCCCGCCGCCAATTGGCCAGCCGTAGTGGCCCTGAATGACGTGCCGGAAATAACCGTCATCAAAGAGGACGAGGAGGCCCGCCAATTCATCTACCAGTCAGCGCACTACGAGTTCCGATCGCCCGCCCGGCTCGGTCCCAGCGTGGTGCGCGAATTTGCCCGGGTCTTTGAAACCACCTACCTCGCCAATGCCGCCCTGCCGCTTGATTACAATCCGGCTCCTGAATTTGGCCGGGAGAAATTTCTCTGCACGCTCTTCCTCACCAAGGCCGATTACCTCAAAGCCGGCGGAGTGGCCGGCTCCGCCGCCGTCTATGCCGCATCGTCCCGGCAGATCCTCATCCCCCTCCAGAGCCTCGGCGTGAAACTATTCGGCAGAAAATACACGCTCGACCACGAGGCGGACAACGCCACGCTCATCCACGAGATCACCCACCAGATGATGAACGCCTGGCTGGGGCGGCTCCCCATCTGGTTCGTGGAGGGATCCGCGGAATACATCCGCATGGCCGCCTATGAGCGGGGCAGGATGTCCTTCGTCAACCGCCAGAAAAACCTCCAGTCCTACCTGCAGACCCAGGGCTCGGATGGAAAGACTTGGGAAATGGTCCCGTTGCAGAAACTCATGACCATGGACCTACGCACCTGGTCTGCCACCATGGCGGAATCCGGCAGGGCTGCGCGTCGCAACTACGCTTCCGCCGCACTCCTGGTGTATTATTTTTACCATCTGGATGGGAGGGGCGATGCGCATCAAGCGGCGAATTTCCTCAAATCCCTGGTCCCAAAGGATCAAAACCTCCAGGCGGCTTCCAAACATCTGCTGCGCGAGCGCAGTTATGCGGAGTTGCAGGAGGATGTCGCACAGGCCCTGCGGAAGGAGGGATTCAAAATCACCTGGGCCTCCCCGTGATCCATCGCATTTTTAGATTTCGATTTCCCGATTTCGAATTATGTCAGTGCCATGAAACGCATCGCCCTCTGGATCCTGATTTGTGCCGGCACGATTTTGCCGGTTCCGGCGGCACCCACTGCAGAACCCGCCGCCGAGCAGCCCGCCGTCGATGATGAGTCCGTCTCCGACGTGACTGACGGCTACCAGGCCATGGAGACGCTCACGCGCAGCCTGGAAATCATCCGCCAGAATTATGTGGATGAAGACAAGGTCGGCTACGACCGGCTGATCGCCAGCGCGCTGCGGGGCATTCTCGAGGACCTCGACCCGCACAGTCAATTTCTCGCTCCCACTGTTTTTGAACAGATGAAGCAATCCCAGGAAAACACCTCCGAAGGCGTGGGCGTCACCATCAGCCCCAAGGCCGATGAATTCGTCATCGTTAGCGTTCGCGAGGATGGCCCTGCCGCAAGGGCGGGAGTCATGCCGGGGGACCGACTCATCAAAGTGGCGGAAACCATGGTGGATAAAATGGGCTACGCGGAAATCGTCCAGCTGTTCAGGGGCCAGCCCGGGGAAGCCCTCAGGATCGTCGTTTTCCGCCCCACCACCAAGGAAACCAGGGAGTTCAACCTCATCCGTGAAGTCCTGCGTCAGGACAGCGTGCGCGATGCCATGCTGCTCGATCCCAGCCTCACGGGCGATTGGAAAATCGGCTACGTCAGACTGCTGCAATTCAACGGCCCCTCCGCTCAGGAGCTGGCCGCCGCCCTCGATGGCCTGCAGGAAAAAGGCCTGCAGGGACTCATCCTCGACCTGCGCAACAATCCCGGCGGACTCCTCATCAGCGCCGTGGATATCCTCAGCGAATTTCTCCCGCCCGATACCCTCGTGGTGACCACCGAAGGCCGCAGTGCGGAACACCGCCCCCCACCCTACAAAACCAAGGCGCTCACCCATCCCACACGCTCCTACCCGCTCGTCGTCCTCGTCAACCACAGCAGCGCCAGCGCGTCCGAACTCACCTCAGGGGCGCTGCAGGACTTGAAACGTGCCCTGATCGTGGGCGAAACCACCTTCGGAAAAGGCTCCGTCCAAACCATCATCCCTGGCAATGATGGCACCGCCATCCGGCTGACCACCGCGAAATATTTCACGCCCAGCCACAAGACGATTCACGAAAAGGGCATCACCCCGGACATCGTCGCCACCCTCACACCCCAGGACGAGAAGCGTATTTTCCAATGGCGCCAGAGCCATCCCGAATCCAGCTCCCGGCTACGGGAACTGGCGGACCTCGGCGATCATCAACTTGAACGTGCCGTCACCGCGCTCAAAGGGGTCCTGACGTTGAAGACAAAAAAATCCAAATAGTTCCCAACTCAACGGGCGTGCATGACGATTGAACTCCCTGCCCTTCCCGCGGCGGATCACGCGGAATTTTCCATGCGATCCGCTCTCACTTTACCGTCTTCAAGCGAACAAACAGGACGGTCCGGGGCGTCCCGGTGATGGTCGCGGTGACTTCAATGAGATCGTTGCCGGGGGCCTCGGTATCGGTGATCGTGGACGCGGCGAACTGGACGGTGGTGCCGCCCGATGTGCTGCCGGAGGCGTTCCACTGCCTCAGGTTGGCCGACCATTCGTAGCTGGCGGTCAGGTCGGAAGCGGGCGTGTTGGATTTCGAATGCCGGAAGATGATGGCACCCGGCGTCGCGGAAACGAGCGTCAGGCCAGGATTAAAGACCGTCGGCTGCGTGCCGAGGAAATTTTCAATTCCATTCGGCAGTCCATCGCGATCGAAATCATCACCGACCCCCGTGAGTCCCCCGACCGCATAATTTGCGATCCAATCCGCATAGGTGTTTCCAAGTCCTGTGGTGATCGCAAGGACGTAGGCCTGGGAGACAGTTTCTCCGATGGAGTTGTAGCGCTCGATGACAATTGGATAAGGACCGGGCGGAGTCCCGGGAGCAATCGTGCCGCTGAGAATACCGGTGAGAGGATCCAGAGTAAGTCCGCCGGGCAGTACTGCGCCCAAGCCAATGCGGAACAAGGCCGGCGTATTGAGACTGCCACTGCGCAGCGCGGTGACGAAGGTCTGATTGGCGGTATTATTCACACGGCCCGGAGTGACTCCTTCCACGGTTGGCTCATTATCCGTAACCGTAATCACACTGGCACCGTTCGCGTAGCCGGTTGACGATGCCGTAAGCGTCACAATCTGCGGACCATCCGAGTCGGTGTCATCCACGGCGGCCACGGCAAATGCGGGGCTGCTGGTCTGGCCCGCGGCGATGGTGACGATGCCGGGAAGCGTGGCCTCGCTTGTGTCTGTGGAAGCCAGGCTGACGGATAATGGCGTGCCCAGCGCGCTCGGAATGCTGACTGTGGCAGTGGCGGCGTTCGGCCCCAGGTTTTCCGCAAACGTCGATGGTGTGACATGCAGGCTGAGCGCGGGAATCGCCGTGGCACTTGAGAGGACAACATTGTCCAGAGCCAGTCCGTCACGAGAACCGCTGCCACTCTCGGTCTCATAGAGCCAGCGGAGGTAAATGGTGCCGGCCGAATTTTCCATGGCCGCCGGCAGGGCGATATTGCTAAACGAGGTGACGGTGCCTTCCGCAAGGGAAGCGGAACTGTAAGTCAGGCCCACCACATCCGTAAATCCCGCCGTGGCCGATGTGCTGCTGTATTGCACCCTCACATTCATGGACCTGGCCTGCTCGCGCACCTTGATGATATCGAAGGAAATTTTCATGCCGGTGACGCCCGAGGTGTTGGCCAGTGCCAGAACCAGCGAGCCGGGATCAAACGCGGAACTGGATCCCAGCAGACCAATCCGCGATCCGTAATTGTAATTTGCGCCGGTGTTCGAAGTGCTGCCGCCCACGAGCATCGTCGCGTCCGCAGTGCCATTGTCATAGGCAATCCAGCCGTCAGGATAGGAGGTGCCCGCCACGCCGGGCGTGGCATTGAAATCCTGCGAGTAGATGCCACTGGTCAGCGTCACCCCCGGCAAAAAGGCGCGGTCGAACCGTGCAGTCAGGGCCGTGGTGACGCGCCAGTTTGCAGCCACCCCGGCCTTGGCATCGGTGTCTCCCGCAAAGTAAACAGACTTGCCACTGCCCACACTGCCCAAATTGGGAGTGACGGTGGTGCTGTTTCCATACGCCACCGCATGCACAGAGTTCGCCAGTTCATCGTTTAGAATGATGGAATCACCACTGTTGCCGAGAGGCAGCCAGGGATCTGAAAGTGGATCAAAGAACTGAGCGTCGGTGCTGCTGATCACCATGCGGCCATCCGCGGGGTCGGGATCATCCGCAGGCAGCAGCGGGTCCTTCGAAGCGCCGTTGTAGATCACGATCAATGTGCCGGCGGGGACGTTATCCCAGATGGGATCATCCAGAAAAATCAGCGTGTTTCCAGCTGCATCCCTGAGGTCCCAGTAGGCCAGGCTGCCTGCCTGCAGCGTGAGAATTTCAATCCATTCCGCAGCTCCTCCAACCGGCCCCTGGCTGAATTCATTGATGATCGCCCGGCGCGAAAGTGGTGAATCGGTTCCCCGGAGCACGAGACCACTCGTATAGGAATAGCTGCCCCCGACCGCCGCGGTGGTGACCGGGCGAGTCAGGAGATTCACGCTGGCAGTTTTGAAGGTGTTGCTGCTGGAAAGACCATCGGAGGCCGTAACAACGCACCTCAGCAGCTGACCGGGCAGCGCGGGAGCCGTCACGGATGTTCCGGAGGGCACGTCGGTGAAGTCCGTCTGGTTGACGCCTGATTGCCATTGGTAACTGTAGGTGAGCACTGCGTTTTCGGGGTCCGTGGCGGTGACGGCAATGACACTCAGCGGCACATCGGCATAACTCTGGCCGGTGGCTGACAGCGTGACAGCCGAGATGACGGGAGGCTGGTTGAGGACAGTGATGTTCACGGTGGGCGAGGTGCCGGTGGCACCCTGGCTGTCGGTGGCTTTGACGACCAGAACGTGATTTCCCAAGGCCGGAGAAAATGCCAGGCTGTAGGGTGCAGTGGCATCCACGCCCATCAGCGCATCATTGTCGAAAAACTGCACCTGCGTCACGATGCCCGCCGCGCCTGAACTGGTGAGATCACTGGCCGACGCGTTGATCGTGACGGATGCGCCGGGACTGAAAATTTGCGCATCGGCGGGCTGGGTAATCTGGGTCAGGGGCGGGGGATTGATCGGCGTCGTGGAGGACCCGAAAATTTTGAGTTCAGCATCGGTGAGCGTGCCGCCGGTGGTGTTGCCGGTCGAACTCGCATCCGCGACCTTCAGAGTCCACGTGCCGGTGGAAATTTCCCCCCAGTGACGCACGGAACTGAAGGTCCAGTTCGAGTAGTTGGCCCCGGTGTCGCCATGCACGGCGGCCAGCCGGCTGATCATTCCAGTCGGTGAGGTGAGGGTGATTTCCAAATCCCCCCGCGCGGAATGCGTGGCGCTCAGTTTCAGAGTCACCTGCTCCACTCGGAGACTGGAAGCGCTGAGATCAAACATGCGGGTCACCCCGGTGGCATTGTTGTTGGGAATCGCTACGGAAAGGGAACTCTGGGAGGATGTGGTGGAGGTTTGGGCAGGCAGATTGGTCCAGCCCGTGGCGAGATTGATGGCGGCGGTGGCATCGATCAATCCCGCCCCAAAATCATGATTGAAGTGAAATCCCGCCCCGTTGTTGGACCACCCGGTGTCCGTCGGCTTAAATTTCGCGGCTGAGCGAATGAGGATTTCCTGCACGTCACGCCAGCCGAGGTTGGGATTCTTCTGAAGAAGGCAGGCAATGACGCCCGCCGCCGTGGGACAGGCGGACGAGGTGCCGCCGAAATCATTGGTGTAATCTCCGCCCGGCGATGCCGCAGTGTTGTAGCCATTGCCACCCGTGCGATCCACCGTGGTGATGCCCAGCCCGCCGTTGGAAGGAGCGCAGACCACGACATTGCTGCCTGGCTCGCTGTAATAGGAACGCGCGCCGGTGGAGTCGGTGGCTCCGATGGCGATGGTGTAAATGGAATTGGCGTAACCGTCGTAGTTGGAATTGTCCCCCACATCGCCGCCGTTGCCAGCGGCCCACACGATGACGGATCCCCGGCCCCCGCGGCCACTGCTTACGGCAGTTTCCAGTGAAGCCAGCGTGAGCGGACCGGGCCCCTCCAGCACGCTGCCAGTATCACTCGGACCCCAACTGTTGCTGCGAATCTCGATCAGGTCCGCCAGATAACTCATCGCCTCGGCCTCCTGGGCATCCGTGACGGAAGCAGCAATGAGCCGCATGCCCACGAGCGTAGCTTCCGGAGCCGTGCCGGAGACTCCCAGATTGTTGTTGCCACGCGCGGCGGCGTTGCCAGCGCACGCGGTTCCGTGGTCGTCGCCAGTTCCCGGGTTGGGATCGGCGTCGTTTCCATTCCAATCCTTGTCATTCGTCACATCCACGTTGGTGGTCAAATCAGGATGCCCGGTCTGCAGACCATCGTCGATAATTCCAATGCGGATCCCCGAGCCTCTGCTGCCGGGGCCGGCGGGATAATTCCAGGCTGTTTCAATATTCACATCCGTCCCGGCCACGGCCGTGCCCGAGCGTTTCAGATGCCACTGGCTGCCAATGAGTGGATCGTTGGGCAGCGTCCGCAGGCTGTGCTGCACCGCCAGCAGGACGTCCGCCGACACCACGGCCTGCTCGTCGCGGAGATTCACCATCGCATCCAGCGCCGCAAAGGCATCGGCCGCACTCATGATCACCCATCCGGGCGCATAGGTCGGGCGATCCTTGATGATCAAATGATTTTGGGCCGCAAGTTTTTCCGCCGCCGCTGCGGCCAGTTGCACGCGCAGATCTGGGGTGACAATCCGGCGGGAGGCGGCGGATCGCTCCTCGCCATCCAGATAAGCGACGGGAAACACGCCCCCGGGCGCCTTCAATGCAGCCAGTCTGGCTGGCAGCGTTTGCTGCGTGGCGGGAGGGTCCAGGGGTTGGATTTTTTCCTTTCCCTCCTCATCCCTCAACACCGCCTCATCCAGCGCCAGCCGGATGGAACTGCGCTGTCCTTTCAAATTGAAATCCCAGACTTCCTCGGAGTCGATCGGCCATGCTTTTGCTGCAGAAACCTTCCGGACCTTAGCGATGGCAGCCGGTGACCCGGGGATTATTTTCGATGGGGGGGGGTGTGTCAACGCACGGGTGCCTGGCCGCAGAGGCTCGGCGGACTGTTTGGAACCATCCCGAAGGAGCAGGGAAAGACTCATCAGGACGAGCGTAAAAATAGCCAAATAGCGCCGCCGGTGGCTGGGTTCTGGGTGCATGGGATGGAGGGGAATGCTAACATTCCTCTATCAGTCTGAGGCTGCGCCTACAAGCACCGATCCATGGCAAATTTGATCCATTCCCAGCCTCCGGAGCTTTAGCACCGATGCACTGCCCCGGTATTTTGATGGTGCCGGGATCGCACCGGACATCTCTAAGAATTCACTTTGCGGAGTGGTAATTTTTTAAAAATTTATTTAACCCTTGTTAAATTTTAAGAAACGAGTAAGAGTTTTGCCTTCACATGGCCACCCGGAACGTGCAGCGCAAGAGCAAGCGCCGCTACGAGTTCTCGCATCAATGCGGGAAACCGTCGCGTCGTCAGAATGTGCGCCTGCCCGGAAAGGAACGGCGCATGAAAAGGGAACTGCACGTCATGAAGGCGGAGGCGGTGGGTGCGTGGATGATTCCGATGAGCGCGGTCTGGCGGTCGATTGGAACGTTGATTTTGCTGCCTTTGTGCATCGTAACCGCCATGGCATTTTTCGCCTGTTTCGGGGCCAGCATGGAGGCGTCGTTCTGGCGGTCTTCCACCTTTTGGTTCTTCATGCTGGGGATGATCATGTGGCTGATTGGGTTCTTTGCGCTGGAGCGACCGGTGTATCTTTACGTCTGGGGTCATGAGGCCACCCACGCTCTCTTTACCTATTGCTGCCTTGGCAAGGTCCACGAATTCCGCGTCACGCGGGAAGGTGGACACATCGTAACCGACAAAAATAACCTGCTCATCGCCCTGTCACCGTATTTCGTTCCGCTCTACGCCCTGATCCTCGCGTTTGTCTTCTGGCTGGTCGGCGAGTACGTGGACCTGACCGTCCGTCATCCGGCGCCATGGCCGGTCTTTCCTCATTTGTCCTGGCAAATGCTGGGCTACTGGGCGCTGGGAGTGGCCTGGGGATTCCATTTCACCTTCACCGTCTGGATGATCGTGAAGGACCAGCCGGACTTGAAGGCCAATGGCACCATCTTCAGTCTGAACGTGATCGTCCTGGCCAATCTGCTCCTGCTCTCGCTCTTGTTGATTCAAGCTGCGCCCACCATTTCCTGGCACGACTTCGGGGATCAGTGGATGGGAGCGGCCCGCCGCATCCTCAACACCGCGGCCACCATGCTGATGACCCTCCGAAAAATGCTGGGTTAGGCCATTTGGCGCGCACGGAAATGGTCTACCGTCCGGAGCCGCCGCCAAAGAAACGACCCGGACCACCGCCGCCGCCAAATCCTCCCCCAGGCCCTTGATCCGGAGGTTGATTGATGATCGCATCCTGCTGCTCCTGAGTCCACCCCTTGGTGGTCATATAGGCCACGGCACCGTCTGGATTGGCGCGATAAGACCGCTTCAGGACTTCCTGGGCACTTTCAAATTGAACGGCAGGGTCGGTGATGGCATCCACCCAGGTCAGGGCCGCTTCCGGCTCCGACCTCGAGAGACCCCGCGCCAGGCCACGAATGGCGGAATCGCGGTCACTGCCCGTTTTCATATTGGAATTGATGTAAATGCCTGCGGCTTCAGCATCCTTGTCGCTGTAGGCGCGAAATGTTTGTTCAAACGAGCTTGCCCGCACGGCCCCCTCCGGCAATGCCTGCGAAAAAGCCACGGCCTCCTTGGGGTCCTTTTCACCCAGGCGGCGAACCATGTTGCCCGCTGCGGTGGCGGCCTCGGGATCACCAGCGTTGGCTTTGATGAATTCCAGGCCCTTGGCAGGATCATTGCGATACATTTGATCTGCGATCGATTCGTAGGCCCCGCGCTTCATTTGCGGATCGGTCAGACCCGCCGCCCAGGCAGCTGCGGCATCCGTGCCTTGTTTCAGTTTTTCCTCCAACAACACCTGCGTCATTCGCGTGCGCTGACCCTCGTCCTTGATCGAAGCCACATAAGCCTGCGCCGCAGCCGGGTCATTCCGCGCCATACCACTGACCAGACCACGTTCCATGATGCCCTTCTCCCATTCATTGCCGTCCTTGCTGCTGGCCAGCCAGGCCTTGGCTGCCGCCGGATCCTTGGCCGCCCATCCAGCGATGGCGGCCGCACTGGTCATCATTTTGGCAGGTCCCTCCTGAGTCGCTGCCTCAGCCATGGCGCCGGCACCATCCACCGATCCCCACTTGTAGGCCAGAAGGCCGAAATAACGCATTCCTTCAAATCCGGCGACCCGGGCCTTGATCTCCGCCAGCACCGTGGGGGCGTTCTCGCCGGTAAGTTGATCGAGCATCATGGCAAACATCAGGCTGCTCTTCACGGGGTCGGATTCCGTGAGAATCTCGGACATGGCCACCTTCATTTGGGCGGGGCTGAGCGGGGACCCATCAGCATTCCGGAAACGCTCCATGAATTCTTTGATGCCGGAAATGGAATCGGGCGCACCGGCATCGGCCTTCGAATTGGCAGTCGATGAAGCTCCCTGGCTGGCGGAGGCCCCGGCCTTGTTGACCACGGTGGCGTTCTTCGGCGTGGCGGGGGTTTGCGATTTTTGCAAATACATGCCGCCTGCAAAGGCTCCGGCAGTGACGAGAGTCCAGACAAGATGGATGGAGGAGGGTTTCATGGAAGCTTGAGCGTGGGTGACAGGGAATTATTTGGGAGCTTTTTCAACCTCGGCGGGAGTTTTTGCATCGTCATCTGGAACGGCTTTGATCGAAGGTGCAGGCGCGTCCCCCGGTGAAGACTTGTCCTTGAGCTTTTTGACGGCGGCAAGGGCGGCTTTTTTTTCCTCCTCGTTGAGTTTGCCGTCGCCGTCCTTGTCGAATTTTTTGTTGAAGGCAGCACGCGCTTTGGATTCCAACTCGCTGGAGCCCTTGCCGTCCTTGTCGAGTTTGAGCTTGGCATCCGCCTTGGCCTTGGCGCGTTCCTCGTCGGACAGTTTTCCATCATGATCGAGATCGTAGCGGTCGAGCACTTCTTTCTTCACCTTGGAATGAATGGCCTCTTTCTCGCCATCGCTGATTTTCCCATCGCCATCCGCGTCCAGTTTCTTGAGCAGGCCCATGAGTCCCTTGGCATCCTTGACAGACTCCTTTTTCTTCTCCTCGGCAGCAAGGGGAAGTGACAGCAGGAGCAGAAAGGCGGTGGTGGTGGTGGTGAATTTCATAAAATCAGCTTGGGGATAGGCTCGGAACGTAGCCCACAATTTGTCATCGGCATAGTCGAAAAATGCTGGTGGGAAGGGGTTCAGCCTCCCAAACCCCGCTGGTGCAGAAGAGTTGCGGGGAAATGTTCCCTCATCCCATGCCCCGTTTCCCGCCAGAGAGTCAGGCGTTTTCCCGTTGCCAAGTGGGGGGATCAGCTATCCGGTGACCCCCTGCCCCGTCCACTCATGTCACCCCTGATCCGCTTCCTTGCAGCCGCCATGGCTCTGCTCACGCTGGTGCGCTGGGGGCTGGCCGCGACCATGGAAGTCACGCCGTCCGAGGCCTATCTGTTCCAGCTGGCCCTGCACCGCACGTGGATCGGCTGCGATGGAGGCGGCATCGGCATGCTGGCGGCAGGGTGGGCGGCCTGGATGGTGAAAAGTCCGCTCATGCTGCGCCTCCTCATGCCCCTCGTGGCGCTCGCCGCCAGTTGGATGCTCTTTCGATTGGTCCAGAAAATGGCCAATGACCGTGCGGGTGCCTGGGCCGTGGTCATCCTCAATCTCCTGCCTGCCTTCAATCTCGGCGCCATCCTGCTCAGGCCCGAATGGATCGCCGCGCTCTTCGTCACCGCCGGCCTGCAGTTGCTCTGGACTGGGCTGCACCGCGCCGGAACGTGGAACTGGCATTGGCCCGCAGCGGGCGCGCTCTGGGGCCTGGCACTCCTGGCGGACCTCTCCGCTTTCAGTCTGCCATTCTCCTTCGCTTTTCTGCTCCTGGCATCGCGTCGCTGGCGCGGTCGGCTATGGAGACCGGGACCATGGTTGCTGCTTGTTTCCTGGCTGGTGATTGGCATCCTCCCGTTGGCCTGGTGGAATCACCAGCACGGAGGTGCGTTGGTGGATCATTGGTTGCTGGAAATGGGCTGGGGCGACATAAGCGGATTCGCCGCGCAAACACTGCTCCATTTCGTCTGGCAGATGACCCTCGCGCTGTCACCCCTTTTTGTCGTGAGTGCCATGCTTGTCGGATTGCAGGTTGCTCGCAGGCAGCCGCGCGAGGATGCCGCGTATTTCCTGTTTGCCTTCTCGCTCCCCGGCTTTGCCCTGCTGGCAGGATCGGCCATGATCGGGCTGGGCAAACCCACCCATCTCATTCCGCTGATCCCACCACTTTGCGCACTCCTCGCCTTCGTCTGGCAGCCCGGTTCCAACCTGCTGGATCGGCGCAGCCTCTGGCAGTGGATCACGATGGGAACCGCAGCACTCGCCTCGCTGACGCTTTTAAACACCGATCTGTGGCGGCGGGCCGGCATCCTCCGCAGCTACGATGGCGATCCCTCCCGGCAATGGCAGGGCTGGCAGGAAACCGCCGCCGAGGCCTCGCGCATCATTCAGGACTCTTCCGCAGAGTTTCCCCAGGGGCTCATGCTCATCGCGGAAACACCCCAACTCGCCGCCGCCCTGGATTTTTACCTTCCCGAAAATCTCCCCATCCTCACCCCGCATCCGGACTGGCCCAGAATCCAAGTCATGGAATCCCCCGTCCCCACCAGCCAGTATGCCTTCTGGCCCCGTTACGATGAGGAATCGGAAACAGCCTCCCAGCAATCGCCCGATGCCGAGGGCCCCACCGCATTGTTCTTCACGGATGTCGCATCCCGCACCGAACCACCCTCCATGATCGAGCAAAGCTTCGCCGAAGTCACGCCCCTCATGGAGTATGAAGTCCGCCGGCATGGCAACTTGGTCCGGCGTATCAAAATTTTCGCTTGCCGGGACTACCGCGGCACCCCTCTGTAAACATTCATCCTCCCTCCCCAAACCCCACATACCACATGTCCACCATCCCCGTCGAAACCATCGTCTCCCAACTCCAATGGCGCTACGCCACCAAAGCCTTTGATCCCTCGGCAAAAATCCCCGCCGATATCTGGAGCAGCCTGGAAGACACCCTCGTCCTCACCCCCTCCTCCTATGGATTGCAGCCATGGAAATTTCTCGTCATCACCAATGACGCCCTGCGCGAATCCCTCGTCCCCCACGCCTGGGGCCAGCGTCAGGTCGCCGATTGCTCCCACTTCGTCGTCATGTGCGCCAAGACCAATCTCGACGAAGCTTACCTCGATTCCTACCTCCGCGACATCGCCACCAAGCGCAACATCCCCACCTCCGCCCTCGACGGTCTGCGCGGCATGATGCTTGGGTCGCTGGCGCAAATGGACGAGGCCGCCGTGCACGCCTGGGCCGCCAAACAATGCTACATCGCACTCGGAAATCTCATGACCGCCGCCGCCCTCGTCGGCATCGACACCTGCCCCATGGAAGGATTCGTTCGGGAAAAATTCGATGAAATCCTCGACCTCGGCGCCCAGGGACTCACCGCCGTCGTCTGCTGCCCAGTGGGATACCGCGCCGCCGACGACAAATACGCCAGCATGGCCAAGATCCGCTGGGACAAGTCTGCGGTAGTAGAACACCGCGCCTGAAATTCAGGCTGCATCGCAAGCTTGTCCCCTTTCCCCTGCCGTGCCCCCGGTGATTTTCCCCTGCATTAGCCGGGAAATACCAAACAGCATTGAAAACAGGCCGATTCCATGGTGGCTGGAGGCGAGCGCAGGGCAGCGTTCTTTACGCCAAAGGCGTTGGGGGCCTCCAGCCCAAGGTTGGCCCCGCAGGGCCTGCCTTGGGGAAGAGCCGCGCGAAGGAACAACCGCAACGCGGTTGCGGCCAACGGCCACTGATGCTCGTGAGAGGGCAGGCCAGAACCGCGTTGCGGTTCGGAGCGGGACGGATTGAACCCAGGGTAGCTCGTGCCGAGCAACCCTGGGCTGGAGGCCGTAACTCCGTTGGAGTTGAACCAAAGCGAATGGCCTGCGGCATGGTTCGCCATGACCTGTTTTCAACGTTGTTTGGTAGAACATTCGGAAGCCCCGCCGCCAGCGCGGCATGGGTGTAGAGGTAGTCATGAGTTTGCCCGGATTCCAAAACGGACATCCATGCTGATCTCAATGGGGGCGGTGTGCGCGGCGCGTAAAATGATGACAAGATTCTTGTCACGATCCCTTTTCGACCCCTTTTCATTAGTTTATTACTTTTCCTGTGGCAGCTTCGCCTTCACTTTCACCTTCGCTAGCGCTTGCTTGGCAGCTTCACATGCGGCGAGCGGACCGATCAATCGGCAGGTTCGCCCCTCCGGGTCATAGTCCACGATGTCCACGAAGATTTTCCGCTCCCAAAGGATGTTCTGGAAATAGTCCGCCTCGGAATCATCGTGTTTCGGGTGGTAATAACCCGGCGCATTTTCAATGCCATCCTGTTGCGCCTGTGTCAGGCACTCGGGATTCTGGGCAATGTGTTTGGGTTTGTCAGTCATGGCTCATCCGGCACTCCGTCCGGTATCGGTTTGCCGATTGTTTTGCGGGTCAACATCGGACCGCTGGGTTTGTGAAGCGTGTCAGTCAGGAGTTTGCTTTTTCAGGGCGGCGTTTGTCGGTAAATCGGAATCGGGGAGGGTGAGGGTCTGGTGAGATAGAGGGGGGGGAAATGGACGAATGAGGAAGGAAAAAGTAGGCACAATTTACTTTCCGCTGCCGTGTGGGACTGATTTTGGCGTTCCACTGGTCGTTGGGGCGATTCGTTGACGATTTCTGATGTTCGCGTGTCCGCGAGAATAGCTCCGCCTGTCCGCATTTCCAAGAAGTATTTCTTGGCTGAGGGTTTTTGTGAGTTTCCTTTTGTCATTTCCTTTAGGTCTGCCGGATTCACGGACAAAAAGGTTACCGTCTCCGAGCTCGATTTCCAGAGCCGTCAAAGTTTAAAGGGACGGCAACTTACTCTGGGGCTCACAGGCACTTTAAACCCCACTCCTCCGCGCCACCAGATCAGACCCCGCCTTGACCGTCACCGTGCCGCTGCCGGAGCTGTTGCTGGCTTGGAGTTGCACCGTGCCCCCGGCGCTCGCCGCCGTCACGGCCACGTGCAGGCGGACCACGCCGGTGAGCGAAGTGCCCGTCACAAAGGACTTGGCCGGGCTGGCGACGGAGAACGCTGTCTGCACCTCGCATTCTGTCGTCGTCGAGCTGCTTGATCCCGTGCCCACAATCGCGATCATCACCGCCGACGCGCCCGGCCCCGTGACGCGGAATTTCAGCCCCTGGCCGGTCGTGCCGCTGATGGCGTGCAGGACCAGTTCCGCCTGCCAGCTCTCCCCCGCTGCCACGGCGAAGGCCAGGCCCGGCACATCGCTGAAGGTCGCCACGCTGCTGGTCCAATCCGCCGCCGCGCGTCCGAATTGCACGCCCGCGCCTTGCGCATCGATCAGCGCCTTGAGCGCGTTGAGCTGGTCGCGCATTTCTGCGGAGATGAGGGGCGAGTTCGCCGCGGGTTTTGTGGGATCGAAGGGCATGACTTTGGAAAATTTGAAGGGTGAACGGAAGGCCGCCTGCCTGAAAATCATTCCGGTGGTGGGAGTAAGGCGGCAGCTGCGCTCCCACCACCGTTGCGTGAGGGATGCTGATATTAATTCGGGGAGACCGTCACGGAGGATGCGGCAGTGAAGTCACCCACCGGCCCATTGTCATCATAGAACCGCTGACGATACGTCCGCTTTTCCGCCACCCCGGCTACCGCCAACGGACGGTTGTCCACGTAGGGCGTCACCAGATCGATGGCCAGCAGTTGTTCCGGGCCATCGTTTACGCTGCAGTAAATCGCCACCCCTTTGTGGCCGAATTTCTTGAAGTCCAACTGCACACAATCGCACGTCTCTCCGGTGAGCCGCTTCAGGGTGAATTCCGGCACGTCATGCTCGGCGGCATCCTCCGGCCCCACGATGCCCAACTGCAGGCCGATGGCCTCGGTGTAAGTGGGCAGCGCCTTGATGCGTGCCGCCATGAGCAGGATGCGGTTCAGCGCCCCCGTGGGCACCGCCGTCACGCCCGCGGGAAGGGCCGGGACCGTGAACACCGGAGGCACAAACGCCGTCACCCCGTCCCCATCCTGATTGAGGAATCCCTCCAGAGCGGCGGTCGCCGCCGGGCCGAACTCCCGCACCGCCGTCAGCCACAGCCCCGTGAGGTATTTGGCATACAGCGCATCCTTGATAATGTTCGTCACATCTCCGGCGGGTAATCCCAGGATGGCATTAGCGATGGTTAGCTGCGCGGCAAAATTCCCGAACCAGTCAGGCCGGGCGGCATTCGTGCGGGGGAAGAACGGTTGTCTTTTCATAGTGGATTTGCGTTTGTGGTTGGATGCCGTCGGCAGCGGCGGAGGTGAGGCCGAATCCCAAAATAAGCCCGCGTCCCAGTGTTGCCCATCATCCCAACTCGGCATGGGGCCCTCCTGGGTTGAGGTTACTGCATCTGGAAAATGTTGCTTGGCTGGCACCCGTGTCGCAGCCTGATCTTGCACGATCGCAAACTGATTCTGCACGATCGCAACCTGATTCTGCACGGTCGCAGAATGATCCTGCACGATCGCAACCTGATCCTGCACGATCGCAACCTGATCCTGCACGGTCGCAGAACAATCCTGCACGGTCGCAGAACAATCCTGCACGGTCGCAGAACGATCCTGCACGATCGCAAACTGATCCTGCACGATCGCAGAATGATTCTGCACGACCCCCGAACCCAATTGCAGCCCCGTTTCCCGAAGCAACCCCCGAAATCTCCCCTTCCACCAACCGATTTCCCGCCCCCGCACCGCAGGGGGGCACCCCCATTCCGAACCGGGAAACGGCCCCTGGCGGCAGCAGGGCAGGCGTGGAATGGGAAGAGAAACGCATCGCAGTCATCGGGTGGAATGGCCGGCAATAGAGCACAGCCCCCGCCCCAGGCGGTAGTCCTCTATTCAGGACGCTTTCGGACCATCCTCCAAGCCCCCGATAAATCCCTCCAGCGACACTCCCATGCCCGCAGCCAACTGCGCCAGCACCGCCACCCCCGGAAGCCTATCCCCCGCCTCGATCCGGCTGATCGTATTCCGCGACACCCCGCATCTCCGCCACAGAGCATACTGGCTCAAACCCTGCGCCTCCCGCAGCTCCTGCATCCGGCGCGGCAACCGCTCCCGGATGCGCTCAGCATAGGCATAAGCTTGATGTCTTGAAAAATTGGCAGCCATCTGCAGCCGGGCGGCGCGGAAGTTTGGAAATGCGCCCCCCGTTCCCACCCATACGCCGCTATGCACCGCGTTTTTTCACCCAATCAAATCAAAATCTCGCGACAACCACCCAAACCTGCCCTAAAAGCCCCCATGCCCACACCCCACCGGACCGGCAACCCCGCCTTCACGAACCCCAATGCGCCCTCATCGGCCCCGGCGGCTTCACCGGCTCCAGCGACTGGAGCGACACCCGCAACCACCGCATTATCACCCGCCAGCGATTCCCGCCATCCACGCAGTAAGTAATTCGTATTATCCATTCGCAATAGCACCCAGAATATCACTGCCATGCCAACGCACATCGGAAAAAACCCGCAAATTCCCCCGTTTCCTTTCGCATTAGCACCTCGCATGATCAACCACCCACCCGCATCCTCCACCGCTAAGTAGGATGTTAGGCGTTGCTACGCGCACTCTATGAACCGAGCGATTCTAGCCTTCCTGCTTTCTGCGCTCATCGTGACCAGCGATGCCCTCGCGGACTACGCCAAGTGGACTTGGAGCCAGCAGCTTCCTACACAACTCGCCACCGAGTCTAAGCGCTCCAACCGAACTCCTGATGCAGTGGACAAGTTCTTTCATGGCCCGCCTCACCCACCAGGCATTCAGCAGGTGCTCGATTTCCTTGGGCTACCAGACGGGTTCAGTCCGCAGTTCATGTATTCCAAGACCAAAGGCACCGCAGAGCCATCCAAGGCAGGCGGCACGCTTCGTTTTCTCCTCGACGACGGCGGCGAGGTTCACGTCTGGACCTCAGATTATCGCGGGGTCGGACTCGCCATTCGACACCGCAAGAAAGGCAACTCAGAACTCCTCTACAAGTGAGTCTTTTCCCAATACCCGCAACGCCTAACAAATAAGGTTATCATTGGGCTGTAAGCCCCAATGATAACCATGGTTGAACGAATCGCGGGTGGGGTCTCGGAGCGTTAGGCTCGGGACGGGTTTGGGACTGCCGGAGGGGGCGATTCCCGGAGGAGGGGAAGG
>CALQSQ010000013.1 GCA_943333275.1 Akkermansia muciniphila | reverse complement strand
TCAAAGCGGCGCATCTGTTGCTTGGGCGTGCCGACGATGCAGCGGGCCTGGCGCTCGCGCAGGAAGTCGAGATTGTCTTCGCTGACCATGCCTCGATCCATGACCCAGATGCGTTGGGCCTGGCCGTATTTCTTTTCCATCATTTCGACCATGTCCTCAACGGTGGAGACGTCGGTAGTATTGCCCGCAAAGACTTCGGAAGAAATCTTGCGCAGATCTTTTTCTGCGGCGCGCTCAACGAGGACCTGATAAGCCATCGGTGGTCAACGGGGAAGATCTGCGATGACATCGGCCAACGGACGATAGTGCATTGGCTTTTGGCGGGCCTTCTTTAAGCAGGCCAAGTCCTCCGCGTCCTCGAGACGCTCAAGGAGTGCTTTGTAGGCCTTGATGGGAAGGATGACCGACACCGGTTTTCCTTTCCGGGTGACAATTTCGGGCTCGGCGAGGGCGGCTTTCATAAAGGGAACATACTCAATTAAGCAGTGGTGTAAACCTCGGCTCCACTTTCGACGAACTCCTTGCTTTTTTGCTCCATGCCTTTTTGCAGGGCCTCCTCCTCTGAGATCGCCTGCTCAGCAGCGTATTTACGCACGTCTTCGGTGATCTTCATGGAGCAGAAGTGGGGGCCGCACATGGAGCAGAAGTGAGCGGACTTGGCTCCGTCTTGGGGGAGGGTTTCGTCGTGGTATTCTCTCGCGGTGATGGGGTCGAGGCTGAGGTTGAACTGGTCTTCCCAGCGGAACTCGAACCTCGCCTTGCTGAGGGCGTTGTCGCGGTATTGGGCTCCGGGGTGGCCTTTGGCGAGGTCGGCGGCGTGGGCGGCGAGTTTGTAGGTGATGACGCCGACTTTGACGTCCTCTTTGTTGGGGAGGCCGAGGTGTTCCTTGGGCGTGACGTAGCAGAGCATGGCGCAGCCATACCAGCCGATCATGGCGGCGCCGATGCCACTGGTGATGTGGTCGTAGCCGGGGGCGATGTCGGTGGTGAGGGGCCCGAGGGTGTAGAAGGGGGCCTCGTGGCACCATTCGAGCTGCTTGGCCATGTTTTCTTCGATCATGTGCATGGGGACGTGGCCGGGGCCTTCGTTCATGACCTGGACGCCTTTGGCCCAGGCGCGTTTGGTGAGTTCGCCTTGGACTTCGAGTTCGCCAAATTGAGCTTTGTCGTTGGCGTCGGCGATGCTGCCAGGACGGAGGCCGTCGCCGATGGAGAACGAGACGTCGTATGCGGCCATGATGTCGCAGATGTCGTCCCAGCGGGTGTAGAGGAAGTTTTCCTTGTGGTGGGAGAGGCACCACTTGGCCATGATGCTGCCGCCGCGGCTGACGATGCCGGTCATGCGGGAGGCGGTCATGGGGACGAAGCGCAGGAGGACGCCGGCGTGGATGGTGAAGTAATCGACGCCCTGCTCGGCCTGCTCGATGAGGGTGTCGCGGAAGATTTCCCAGGTGAGGTCCTCGGCCTTGCCGTTGACCTTCTCAAGTGCCTGATAGATAGGGACCGTGCCGATGGGAACGGGCGAGTTGCGGAGGATCCATTCGCGGGTGGCGTGGATGTTTTTGCCGGTGGAGAGGTCCATGACGGTGTCCGCGCCCCACTTGGTGGCCCAGCGCATTTTTTCGACCTCTTCCTCGATGCTGGAGGCGACGGCGCTGTTGCCGATGTTGGCGTTGATTTTGACGAGGAAGTTCCGGCCGATGATCATGGGCTCGCACTCGGGGTGGTTGATATTGACGGGGATGATGGCGCGGCCGGCGGCGACTTCGCTGCGGACGAACTCGGGGGTGATTTCGTTCGGGATGCGCTGGGGGAAGCGCTTGAAGATGCCGGGGGTGTAGTCAGTCTGCGCCTGTGTGCTGCCGACGTGCTGTTTGTCGAGGTCGTTGCGGACGATATCGTCTTTTTGTTCGGAAATTTTCGCGCGATACATGTTTTCGCGAATGGCGATGAATTCCATTTCCGGGGTGATGATGCCCTGCTTGGCATACCAAAGCTGGGTGACGGGGTGGCCAGTGGCTTTGAGCGGGCGGCGTTTGAGTCCGGGGAATTCGACGAGGCGGTTGCGCTCGGCGTTGCTGGCGTATTCGGCGTGTTTCTCAGAGAGGTAACCGTTGTCCATGGGATGGATGGCGCGGCCATCGTAGGGGGCGACATCGTTGCGGTCGGTGATCCATTTTTTGCGCAATTCCGGCAGGCCCTCGGCTACGGAACCCTGGAATTCGGCATCGCCCCAGGGGCCGCTGCAGTCATAGACGCGGACTGGGGCGTTTTCCTCGATGCGGCCATTGAAGGACTTGGTGGGGGAAAGGGAAATTTCCCGCATGGGGACGCGGACATCCGGATGAATCTCCCCGGCGACATAGACGCGCTGGGAATTGGGGAGGGGTTCGGAGCTGTGATTGTCGAGGGTTCCGGCGGTGGCGATCATGGTGGGGGAGGATTCGGGATTCAAGGTGACGCAGGGCAGGATGGGGCGCGGGATTCGCACTGAGGCTCCCTGCGTCGGCATTACCCGATTCAGGTTCCAAGGGTTTGGTTCTCAGCCGAATGACGGGCTCCCCTGCTCTGTGGGGTAATGATAGGGGAGGGGAGGCGGGGTGTCAATGGGGGCTGACAGGGGGTTGCCAAATGAGATTTTCCGTGAAATAGCTTCGCCCCCTTATGCCCCAGCTTTTCTCCAGTCTCATTTTCTGCCTGCTGTTGGTTTCCGCCGTCTGCGCCGCGCAGCCGACCCAGGCCATCGCTACCCCATCGGCCGCCACGCTGCCGCTCGGGCCCGAGGCGGTCAAAAAGGCGCTGGATTCACTGCTCAGTCCGAGTTCCGAAGTGCGCACCAAAACGGCTGCGGCCCTCCGGCTCCGGTGCATCGATGAGCGGCAGAAGGAACAGGTGCGGGAAATTTTCACCAACGCGCAGGCGAAGCACAAGGAAGCGCTGGAGGCCGTGGTGAAACGTGGCGTGCCGGGCCTGGACAAGTTCAAGCTAAGCCATGACGTCTGGGCCGCCAAACGGACGGAGGTGATGAAGCTCATCCTCACTGATTACCACAAGGACGGGGCCAAGGTGGCGATGCTCACCAAGGAACACCTCGCCACGGAAGCGCTTCGCAAGACCATGGACAAGGAATTCGCATCCACACAGAAAGCCTGGAAGACGCTGGCCTCGTCCACGGCTGCGCTCGAGGAAATGGATCGCCAGAAGGCCCTCCTTGAAGGCGCGGGCGGCAGTTATGTGGCCAAAAAACCGGAGGCTTACCTCGCTGAGATCAGTGCGGCCCGGGAAATGCTCCAGACCTTGAATTTGCTGATGGATCGCCAGCGGGCGAACGATGAAATGGCGGCTGTCACCAAACACAACGCCTCCCTGAAAGGCATTCCGCCAACCGCCGTGATCTTTGCAGGCATCCTTAATCAACAGCGGTCCACAATGAATCTTCCCCCGCTGCGGCTCGACACTCAACTCAGTCAGGCGGCGGCGGATCATTCCAAGGAAATGATGGCGATGGGTTACTTTGCGCATGAATCGCCGGTGGCGGCGAACAAAACGCCGGGGGATCGGGCGCGTAACGCAAGCTTCACCGGTGGTTGGTCCGGGGAAAATATTTTCATGGGCAGCCCCGGAGCCAACGAGGCTTACAACGCTTGGTGGGGCAGCGATGGCCACCGCTTCATCATGTTTGCCGATGGTCCGAACACGCTAGGGCTTGGCCCGGTGGGGAGCTACTGGACGCTGATGTCGGGTCAGAAGAAATGGCAGGGTTGAGGTGCGCAGCGCAGCAGGTAGAGGGAGAGGTAACGAGACCTGCAGTGGGGTGAGCTTGCGTGGCGGAGTCTCGTGACCTCGCCCTCTATGCTCTATGCGAGAGGAGTGTTTAGGAATGTTTCCAGATCGTTGAGCAATGGGGCTTCCCAGCGGAGCGTTTCCTCGCCGTAGGGAATACTCAGGCTGGCGGAGTGCAGCGCGTGGCGCGGGAGCAGGAGCGCGCGTTCCAATTCCGGGGTCCAACCGGTCTCGATGTGATCCAGGTAATGCTGCTGGCTGGGGCCGTAAATTTTATCGCCCACGACTGGAAAACCTGCGTGGCTCAGATGGACGCGGATCTGGTGCATGCGGCCGGTGTGGGGTTTGGCGCGGATCAGGGAAAATTGATGGCCGTTGGTGGTCGCCTTTTCAAAGCGACGGACGACCGAGCATTCAGTCAGGGAGGCCGCGCCCTCGGGATGCACCATTTGATACACCCAGATGGGGGACTCCCGCACCTCCCCGGCGCGGCGCAGCGGGGCATCGATGGTGAAATGTTCCTGCTCCGGCCAGCCCCAGACGATGGCGAGGTATTCCTTGCGGCTTTGGCGGCGCTCCATCGCCTTGTGGAAATTTCGCGCAGTGGGCAGATCCTTGGCGATGAGCACGAGGCCGCTCGTTTCACGATCCAGGCGATTGATGATGGAGAGCGCCGCGCCATTGGCCATTTCATAAGCCAGCAGGTCCTGCACGCCATCCAGCAACGTCGGCGGATTTCCCGGAACGGAGGGATGGATGAGCAGCGGGGCTGGTTTGTTCACGACGAGGTAGTGCTCGGACTCATCGATGATGGTGAACTTGGGATTGCTGAGGATGGAGCGGTAAAGATTCAAGGCGGGAGAGTGCAAGATTTCGATGACAGCCTGCAATGGGAGGCACTATGCATGGCCGACTGAAATAGGGAACCTGAACGCAGCGATTTTATTTTTTCCGCGATGGGCAGGGGAAGAGGTTTGCCCGTGTCGAGCTGCGCAGGGTGATCAGGTGCTCGGCTCTCAGGCTTAGCTGACGATTGGCTCGGGCGCAGCCTCGCCCCACCCGGGAGGATTGGTGCTCTGTGCTGGGGGATTATTGCCCGGCCACCGAGGGCGCACCGCCGCTGAATTTCAGGAGGCGCTGGGCTTCCTGCAGCAGGAAATCGGCGCGCATGAAGGGCTCGTAGCTGATGTGCTGCCAGCGGACGAGACCGGCGGCATCAATGAGGAAGGTGCCGTGGAGGGCGGTGTTTTCAAACTCATCGAAGGCGTTGAAATCGCGGAAGGCAGTGCGGCCGGAATCCGAAATGATGGGGAAAGGCAGGGAGCCGCCCTCGCGCCCGAGCTTGATGGTTTCGGCAACGCCGAGCGGGGTATCGGTGCTGATGGCGACGATGGGAAGTCCGGCGGCGGTGAAGGCGGCGGCCTGGGGTTCGAAGGCCTGGAGCTGGCGGACACAATGCGGGCAGCCTTTGCCAAGGAAGAAAATCAGGACGTAGGGTTTGCCAGCGTATTGGTCCGATCCCACGGGCTGGCCTTCGGCGGTGGCGAGATGCCAGGCGGGTGCCGGGGTGGGTTTCCAGAGCAGCGGCCCCAGCGAATCCAAATCCGGGCGCGGGCCGAGATCGGAGGCGGGTGGGGGAGGCGTGTGCCAGTCGGTGGTGGGATGGACGCGCAGGAAGATGGGCAGATCGGGATCCGCGTAACCGGCAATGTTGCGGAGGTTTTCAAATTGCTTGGCGGCATCATCGGCCTTGTTGGCAGCCTGGAGGGCCTGCAGGAGCAGGGCGGCGGGAAGGACCTGGTTTTTGGAATTGTTGGCGAAGGCTTGCGCGGCGTTGACGGCGTCGTCGGTGTTGCCGAGCTTGAGGTCGAGGAGGATTCTGCGCTCGTCGGGCAGGCGCTTGAGTTTTTTGCGAAGCTCGAGGGCTTCCTCGCGCCGATTCTCCGCCAGGGCCTGGAGCACACTGAGTTCATCGAGGAAATCGAGCGCGCGGGTGATGGGATCGGTGAAGCGTGCGGAGGCATCGGCCAGGGCCTTGTTGGTGGCATCCGGCGGGCTGTCTTTGGTGTGAGCGTCCATTTCCGCCTGTTCCAAAGCGGCGGTGCGCTCCTGGCGCAATCCTGTGAGCAGGTCGGCGAGACGCTGGCGGGCGGCGTTGAATTCAGGGGCATTGCCCTTGGCGTTGTAGGCGAGGGCGACGAGATGTTCGCGGGAGAGTTTCTCCGGTGTGTCCTGGCCGGCATCCAGATATGGGGTGGAGGCCAGCGCCAGCACATCGTCCCAGAGTTCCCAGCGCAGGAGAGTTTCGACCAGGCGTTGACGGCCCAGGGCGTAGGCGGAACCGCCCGCGTCCCATTTCTGATCGGGATCCTCCGCAACCTTGCGGGAGCGGGGAATACGCGGTTCCTCCATCATATTTTTCGCCACCTGCAGCGATTCCTTCGCGCGTCCAACGTGGTTCCAGTTCCGGATCATCCATTCGCTGTTGTGCGCGTAATTGTGAATCTGATCCGGCATGGTGTGATCCTCCATCATGTGGCGGTGGTCCACGCGCGTGGAGGCGTCCTGCTGCCATGCGGCATCATTCCAGCGTTGCAGGCCAGTGTAGATATGGCCGGGCATGTGCCACATGTGGGCGATCTGCGGCGCGCTGGGTCCGCAGAGGGCGGCGGAAGGGATGCCGTTTTTATGGCCTTCAGCATCCCACAGATGGATCATGAAATGGTGCGCGGGATGCAGTGGAGTTTTCGCAAAAATATCATTCGCCATCGATTGCAGACTGAGAGGACTGCTGATGTCCAGGCTCCGACGAGAGGAATTCCACCACGTCTGGTAAATCACGAAGGCCCTGGCCTCCAGATCGTTGGTATCAAGTAGGGAAATGGCCTCCCAATCGCGTTCGACGCGGCGGCCCTGCGCCTTGCGCTCGTCGGGCGTCTTGGTTTCCGCGAAATAATTTTCGAGGCTGCGAATCCACATTTTCTCCTTCTCGCTGCCTTTCTCGATTTCCTTCACGCCCTTGGCGATGATCTCACGGGCGCGCGGTTCGTTTTCCACATTGGCCATGGCCATACCCCAGTAGGCCATGACGCAGTTGGGATCGAGGTGGAGCACTTGGCGGAAGGACCGCTCGGCTTCGTAATACCAGAATCCGTGAAGTTGCCCGACTCCCTGATCGAAGAATTGCTGGGATTCCGGCGAGGTGGTGGTTACCGGGAAATGCACATTTCCCGTGCCGCCCATCAGTTTGGCAAACCGCCGGGGTCCTTCATCAAAGCTCTGCCCGTGCACTGAATGGCCCGGGCGTTCCTGAAGCACGGACTCTTCGGCCCGGACGGAAAGTGGAAACAGCCCCAAAAGGGCGAGGAATGGAAAAGGGAGTTGGCGAAACATGCGAGGGGTGATGAATCGACACTTTAAGCTGGCTTTGGGAAATTCCCAACCCGCGTTTCCGCTGTGCTTCGGAGTTAAATCTTCTTTTCACGTCCGGCAAAGCCGTTAGCATCGGCAACAGTTCGTTTTAACCACTATGATTACACCCATGAATTCATCCACCTCTCGTCGTCAATTTCTCAAGGTCGCCGGACTCGGTGCCGCTCCGCTCATTCTTCCTTCTCACGTCTGGGCCGTCGATTCCGCCCCTGGCAGCAAGATCACCATGGGCTTCATTGGTGTGGGCATGCAGGGTGGCGGTCTGCTCGGTGGATTCCTCGGCCAGGCGGGCGTGCAGGTGCTGGCCGTCTGCGATGTGGACACCAATCGTCGCAATTCAGCCAAGGAGCGTGTGGTGAAGCATTACACCGACAACAAAACGGACGGCTGGAAAGGATGCGATGCCTACAACGATTATCGCGAACTGCTCGCCAGAAAAGACATTGATGCCGTCTGCATCGCGACCCCGGATCACTGGCATGCCATCATTACCGTGGCCGCACTCAAAGCGGGCAAGGATGTCTATTGTGAAAAGCCGCTGACCCACAATGTGCAGGAGGCGCTCACGGTCATTGATACGGTGAAGACGACCGGCCGCGTGCTGCAAACGGGCTCCATGCAGCGTTCCAGCGGGGAATTCCGCGTTGCTGCAGAACTCATTCAAAATGGCATCATCGGAAAAATCAGTTCCGTGGACGTCCAGTTCAACGGCCCGCCACGCCCCAACGATCTTCCTGAGGAGGCCATGGAACCCGGCCTGGACTGGGATCGCTGGCTCGGGCCTGCGCCTGCCGCCAAATACAATTCCATCCTCTCCCCACGCGGCGTGCATCACCATTTCCCCAACTGGCGGGAAGTTTCCGAATACGGCGGCGGCTACATTACAGACTGGGGCGCACACCATCTGGACATTGCCCAATGGGGGCTTGGCGAGGATGGCAAGGGCGGCCCAGTTTCCATCAAGCCACCGGACGGATGCCTCGAAGCCTTTGCCAAGAAGCAAAATCTCAATCTCCGTGGCTGTGAACTCACCTACGCCAGCGGCGTGGTCGTGAAACATGCCGATGGTTATGGCGTGCATTTCAAAGGTGAACGCGGCGAGGTGAAGGTCAACCGCGGCAGATTTGAAGTCATCCTTGATGGCAAGGTCTTCTGCAAAAAATCCGATGATGGCGACAAGGTCAGTGTGGAGAGCCAGTACATGAAAGCCGACAAGGAACTCCTCGCCGATGCCAAAATCCGCCTCTACAAGAGCGGTAATCACCTCGGCGATTTCCTCGACTGCGTCCGCAGCCGCAAGAAGCCCATCACCAATGAAATCGTCGGTGGAGGCAGTGCCATTTCCTGCCACCTCATGAACATCGCCTACCGCACCGGCAAGGCGTTCAACTGGGATCCCACGAAGAGCCAGATTGTCGGCGGCGGTGTGCCCGCCACCGAACTGACCCGCCAATACCGCGGCGAATTCAATCTGGCCTGAACCTGTTTAGGCGACCAGCCAACCATCAGCCTCCGGTTGCCACCGCGACCGGGGGCTTTTTGTGGTGTGCGGAAACCCGTGCAAATGTGTTTTGAAATTACTCCGCAGCCCTGTATCCTCCGCCGTGAACCGATCCTTCCCGCGCGGCCAAAGCGCCATCCCCATTCTTGTCTTTCTCGGCATCGTCACGCTCAGCGTGGTCTTCTTCTTTGCCTTCACCGCTCCCCAATGCGGGGCCACTCCGCGTGCGGCCAAGCCCGCACCGGCCAAGCCGGTGCCAGTCCCCGTCCAACCGCCCAAGCCCGTGGTCACGGCACCGACACCGCCGGTGGAACCACCGAAACCCGTCACCCCCCCCCAAGCCATTTTACCTCAAGTCCAGCCAGTTTCTCGCCGCCGTGGCCGAGAAACTTGCCGCCGGGAAAGTGGACGAGACTTTCGATCTGCTGGCCCCATCGGTCAGCCCTGAGCGCAAGGCCCTCTATGAGAAATTGTTCACTTCCGGATACCGACCCGTCATGAATGGGGCGGCCAGTCCCTGGAAGGAAATCGGCCGCATCTCCGGCCAGGAGCGCTGGATGCTGCCCATTGAAAGGGTGGCCGACGCATCGCCCAAGGCCGCAGGCAATGGCATTTCCGCGGACGGAACCAAGGAAACCCCGGCGCCTGCGATCGCCGAACCCAGCCAACCCGGTTCCGGCATCTCACTGATCACCGGCGAGGCCGCAAAAATCGAGCTTGCCGGCTCCCCGCCGATTCTCGATTCCGGAGAGATTTCTCCACCTGAGAAATCATCGGCTTCCGATGCCCCAAGCCCTGACTCCAGTCCAGCCCCCGCGACTGCCTCATCCCAGCTTTATGTGGACCTCAAACTCACCCGCGAGGATGGATTCCGCATTACGAACATCCGCTTTTCGCCCGATCTGACCGACAAGGATCCGGCCCTCGCTGACGATCCGGACGCGCTTGCCATCTCGCATGATTTCGTCACCGAACTACTGGGGAAAAATTTCCGCAGCGCGCGCAAGATCACCGATGAGACCAAGGTTACGCATGAGAAACTGGCCGGCCTTTGCATCGTCTTTGAAGAGGGTGAATACGCCATGATTCCCGGCAGTTCCCTGAACGTCACCGCCGCGAACCAAGAACGGGCCTGGGCACTCGTCAGGGTGAGAAGCGCCAAGCAAAACACCGACAGCGAGTTCGGCGTGGAGATGTCCAGAAACAGCCAGAATCAATGGAAGGTGGATGCCTTGGATTTTAGCAAACTCCTGCAGACTTACGTCGAGTCCACGGAGGGCGGCATAGTTTACTACACACCCATCGTCAAAAACCCCTCCGGCGGTGAGTCCCTCGTCGTCTATTTTGAATACGACAAATCAGACATCAGCGAGCGCGGCCTGCACCAGTTGGAAATCGTCGCGGACCTTCTGAAAAGCGATCCCGCCCGGAAAATGCGCCTCAGTGGTTACGCCGATGCCCTGGGCACCGAGGACTACAACTACCAACTCTCCAAACGCCGCGCCGAATCCGTGCAGAAAAAACTCGCCGAACTCGGTGTCCCCGCCGATCAGATCGTCACCCGTGGCTTCGGAGCCGAGGCCCCGCTGGATCCGAACAAGAAAGAGGACGGCACCGACAATCCCGAAGGCCGCTCCCGCAACCGGCGCACGGAAATCTATCTCGACTTCTAACTCCCCTTGTCCAATCCCCCCATGTTCCGCCTCCTCGCCGCCGGGCTCTGCCTTTTGCTTTCTGCCTGCCAGCCAAAGGACGCTTTCGATCCTCGCACCGTGGAAACTGACGCTGGTGCCGCCCTCGTCCGCGCCGTGCTGGCCGACTGCCCCGAAGCTAATGATCAACGGAAAATGTGTCTTACCCTCGGCCCCCATCAGGCCGCGGCCTCCGAGGAATTTCTCAAGCGATTCCCCGATCTCCAGCCCCGCATGCTCCCACATAATCGCGTCACCGTCCTCGCCCTCAACGGCAAGCCCCGCGTGCTGGAGAAAAGCGATGGCATCACCACCGGCGACCTCATCATTCTCCTCCAGATCAACGAGATCAAACCCGCCAATGGAAACTACCAGGCCATCGCCGCCTGGGCCTTCAAGGACTCCCTGCGCCGCCGCAACTATACCATCGTCACCAACGCCGATGGCACATTCAAGGTTGAGCCGGGTGCGGTGATTGAGGAGAAATAGGACCTCACTCCCTCGGTTTCCACAGGCTGCCTGCCACACCGGTCTGCGCCCGCTGGCGCAGGAGGTGATCGCAGATCACGAGGGTGGCCATGGCTTCGACCATGGGGACGGCGCGGGGCAGGACGCAGGCGTCGTGCCGACCGCGGCCCTGCAATTCGGTATCGCGGCCTGATTGATCCACGGTGGGTTGGGCGTGCATGACCGTGGCCGTGGGCTTGAAGGCAACGCGGAAAATGATGTCCTCGGCGTTGCTGATGCCGCCCTGGATGCCGCCGGAACGATTGCTGGTGGTCACGACTTTGCCATCGACCATCCGGAACGGATCGTTGTGCTCAAGGCCGGTCAGCAGGGTGCCGGCAAATCCGGAGCCGACCTCAAATCCTTTCGTCGCCGGAAGGCTGAGCATCGCTTTGGCGAGGTCGGCGTCGAGCTTGTCGAAGACCGGCTCGCCCAATCCGGCGGGGCATCCCCGCACGAAGCACTCTACGACGCCCCCGACGGAATTGCCCGCGGCACGCGTGGCCTCAATCAGTGCGATCATGGGCTCGACCATTGCCGGATCACCGGTGCGGACGATGTTGCTTTCGACATCGGAAAATTTCACCATGGAGGGATCCACATTGGCCTGGAGGTCCTTGATTGATTTCACATACGCCACCGCCTCATAGCCGGGAATCAAGCTCTGGAGCACCTTGCGGGCCACCGCCGCAGCCGCCACGCGTCCGATGGTCTCGCGCGCGGAGGCCCGGCCTCCGCCCGGCCAGCTGCGGAATCCATACTTGGCATCGTAGGTGTAATCGGCATGGGAAGGCCGGTATTTCACCGCCATTTCCTCGTAGGCCGAGGAACGTGCATCCTCGTTGCGCACGAGCATCGCCAGCGCTGCGCCGGTCGTCTGACCTTCGAAGACACCGCTCAAAATTTCACACTGATCCGCCTCCTTGCGCGGAGTCGTCACCTTGCTCTGACCTGGCCGCCGCCGGTCCAGTTCGCGCTGCACTTCCTCCACAGCCAGCGGGACACCGGGGGGACAACCATCGATCACCACGCCGATGCCGCCCCCGTGGGATTCACCGAAAGTGCTGATGCGGAAGACGTGGCCTAGAATGCTGCTCATGGGGTGGGAGATGCGATGGAAACAAATGGATGCCGCTACTTGAACCGTGAATCGTGAATCTTGAAACTAAAATTTGCCGCTACTTGAGCCGATCCCAGAGCTGACGTCGCTGCTCGGGAATCTGGTGATACACCTCCCGCAGTGCCTCCACCGGCGGGGTGTGGTTCGTGGCGGACCAAAGCCCGAGCTGCCGGGCGGTTTCCTTTTCGAAGTGTTCCACGGCCTTGATGGTGGGATCGGAGCCGCAGAGCCAGTTCAGGGCGCGTTCGAGCAGATCATGCAGGCCGGCGATGGGTGTCTCACGTTCCGCGACCATTTCCACGAGCTTTACAAAATAGGCCGCCGCCAGCACGCGCAGGAAGTGGTTCTGAAGGCCGTGGCGGTAGTTGGTGACGGCGACCTCCCTGAGTGTATGCAGATCCCCGCGCTTCGCGGAAACATATTCGATCTCCGCCTCGTAGAATAAATCCAACTGTCCGGCCATGGCGCTGCCGGGTCGGCGTGCTCCCTTGGCGGCGGTCTTGATCAAGCCCTGCTCGGGACTGCACCAGTGGACGATGAGGCTCGTGTCCGTGAGGGGAAATTTACGCAGCAGAATGGCGGAAGTTTTGGGCACGGCGCGGGCGGTTAAGCCACCACCGGAATACTCAGCCAGACGGTAGTCGTGTCGTTTTCGCTTTTCAGCCCCAGGCGAATGCCCATCTGGGCGCAAAGCATGTGGGTGATCGTCAGGCCGATTCCGTAATGCTTGCTGTCCTTGGTGCTGTGGAATGGACGGAAGAAATCGCGCAATTTTTCAGGCGGCATGGTTTCCGCCGTGTTGCGCACAAAGAGATCCACACAGCCAGAGCGGCTGCCCGGGACCTGTCCGGGTGGCAGCACATCCAGTCCGACGGAACCGCCTTTGCCGGAACCATGGACCGCTTCCGCCGCATTGAGGGTGAGCTCGCAGAGGAGTTCCTTGAAACGTCCGTTGTCCGCCATGACATTGGGCAGGCCGGGGGCGACATTGACTTGTAGTGCCACGTTCAGGCGCGTGAAGGGCGCACGGAGGTTGGATTCAATGAGCGGCAGAAAGGTCTCTAGGGTCATCGGTTGCGGGTTCAGGCGGACACAGCCGCCCGCTGCGAGAATGCGCTCCGCCAACTGACCGGCTCCCTGTGCGGCTTCGCGCATGTGATCCATGTTTTCCTTCACGCCAGCCTCCAGGCCATCGCTCATCAGAATGAGGCTGGAGAAGCCCTGGATCACGGCCAGGAAATTATTCAGCTTGTGGGTCAGGCCGCGCAGCAGGGCATTGTAGTAATCACCAGTCGGGGTGCCTTGCACGACGACGGGCGCCGGAAAGTAGAATCCGTTGGCATCCAGTTGGACTGGGGTGGGGGCATCTGTGGGTGAACTCATGGTAGCCATTATCTGGGGTTTTCGGAGTGATTCAAGGCAAATTAAGGCTTGAATGACTACTTGGTTTTATTAAATAAGATTCTCAATCCGGAGTTCCTCAGTCCTAAATCAATCCTGAAATCGTCGCGGATTCTGATACGTTCGGTTTCCATTTCCATGGGCCAACCATGGACACCTGCAAATGTTGCCCTCCCCCTTCGCAAGACTCAGACTACTTTGCGGCCAGCTCACCTGGCTGGCAATCGTTGCGTTGGGAAATTCACGCACACTGGGAGGAGAGGATCCCTTTCCCGGGCCCTTCGCGCTGGATCCCATCTGTGAACCCGTGGAGGCTCGCTACAAGCCGCTGCCACCGGGGAATCCCGCTCCCGGCACTCTCGCCATGGTGAAACTGATCGAGGAGCTTGGTGCGAAAATGAAACCTGGGGAGGTGCCTTTCCTGAACGATCGTTCTGCGATCCTGCTGGCGGCCAAGTTGAAATCCACCTTTGACCTTCAAAAAAAATTGCAGCTCCATCTCGAACTGGGGATGCAGCAGACGGCTGCGGGGCGACCGGATGCCGCGCTGAATACCTATGCCGCCATGGAACGATTAACCGCCACGCAGCGGTTCATGCTGAGTCCCAAGGAAAGCGAGGCGCTGCGCGTGCAAAAAATCATCGCGTTCCTCCGGGTGGGCGAGCAGGAAAATTGTCTGGCGGCGCACAATGAGGATTCCTGTGTGTTCCCCTTGAGGTCGCGCGCTTTCCACCTGCTGCCGCGTGGTTCGCGCGGGGCCATTGCCCTGCTCAATGAGCAACTCGCGGCCTCGCCGCAAGATCTGACCAGCCGCTGGTTGCTGAATCTGGCTCACATGACCCTGGGGGAATATCCGGCCAAAGTGCCGGAGAAATTTCTCATTCCACCAGACCGATTTGCCTCGGAGGCATCGCTCCCGCAGTTTCCCGATCACAGTCAGGCTGCGGGACTGGACACGCACAATCTGGCCGGGGGAGTGATCGTTGATGATTTCGATAACGATGGTCTGTATGATGTTGTCATTTCCGCGTGGGACCTGCGCGGCCAGTTGCGATTTTTCCACAACAGTGGCGATGGGAAATTTGAAGACCGCACGAGCCAGACGGGCCTGGTCGGTGAGACCTGCGCGCTGAACATTCAGCAGACCGACTACAACAACGATGGCCTGCCTGACATCTGGATGCTGCGGGGCGGCGGGCTGGGAAGCGCCGGAGGGATTCCCAATTCGCTGCTTCGAAACAACGGCGATGGAACTTTCACCGACGTGACCTTTGAAGCCCGGTTGGGTGAGGCGCACCCCACCCGGACGTCGCGGTGGTTCGATTACGATGGCGATGGGTGGCTGGACGTTTTCATTGGCAACGAAACCACCGATCCCTCCGCGCCTGATTTCTGTGAACTCTACCACAACAACCGCGATGGCACGTTCCTGGAATGCGCCGAGGGCTGCGGCCTGTATATTATTCAGAACGTGCGGGGGGTGGCCTGCGCGGATTATGACAACGACGGCCGACCGGATCTTTATCTTTCCGTCAACGGGGGGCGGAACATCCTGCTGCACAACGAGGGCCCGGCGGATCCCAAGGAACCCTTTGGCGCAGCTTGGAAATTCCGTGATGTGACTGCGCAAGCCGGTCCTGTGGTTGAGCCGCTCGCAAGTTACGGGACGTTCTTTTTCGACTATGATAACGACGGCTGGGAGGATTTGTTTGTGGTGGGATACGGGTTGCCCAGGGGAGTTGCGGATGTGGCGGCGGAATATCTGGGGCTTCCGAATCAGGGCACGCGCTGCCGGCTGTATAAAAACAACCGTGATGGAACCTTTGCGGATGTTTCCAAGGAGGCGCATCTGGATCGAATTTGCCAGGCCATGGGTCACAACTTTGGCGATATCGATAACGATGGCTGGCTGGATTTTTATTGCGGCACGGGAGGCCCGGATCTGGGCATGCTGGTTCCCAACCGGATGTTTCGCAATGCCGAGGGGAAATTTTTCCAGGATGTGACGACGGCCACCGGCACCGGGCACCTGCAGAAAGGCCATGGCGTGGCGATTGCGGATCTGGATGATGACGGGGATCAGGATGTCTACATTGTTCTGGGGGGATACGCACTGGGCGATTCCGCGCGCAATGCCCTCTTTGAGAATCCGGGTGGAAATCAGAACCACTGGCTGAAATTGAAACTCACCGGCGGCAAATCCAACCGCGCCGCGGTTGGCGCCCGCCTGCAAATCAGCCTGCAAACACCGCAGGGGCCGCGGGAACTGCATCGCACCGTGGGCAGCGGAGGCAGCTTTGGCTCGAACCCGCTGCGACAGGAAATTGGACTGGGAAATGCCACATCCATCGTCGCGGTCAACATTCTCTGGCCGGGCTCCGGCACCCGGCAAACGATGAGCGGGCTCGAACTTGATCGCGCCTATGAAATCAAGGAGGGCGACGCCGCTCCGGTGGCATTGAAACTGCATCCTGTGAAGCTCGGAGGGCTTTCGAAACCATGACTCGTCACCTGCGCTCCCCGATTGTTTTTCTTTGCCAGGGAATGATCAGCCTGGTTTTATTGGCTGGTTGTGACAAGCCGACCGCCACGAAAGCGCCCCCGCCGCCCCCGCTTTTGATGGAGACGAAAGTTCAGACGTATGACGTGAGGGGAGTGATCGAGGCGATTCCGGAGGATGGGAAGACCGTGACGGTGAATCACGAGGAGATTCCAAATTTCATGAGCCGGATGACCATGGACTTTGCCGTGAAGAACCCGGCGATTTTGAAAGGTCGCAGGGTGGGGGAGGCGGTTACTTTCAAACTTCTGGTCACCGATGATGAAAGTTGGATCGAGGACCTCCAGGTGAATGCATCCGTGAAGCCAAGCACAACGAGGATTGCCTCCCTGCTGGCGAGCAATGCCTCCATGAAGCCTGGGGATCCGATGCCGGAGGTGGAGTTGCTCACGGAGGAAGGCAAATCGGTGAAGCTTTCCGAATTCCAGGGAGAGGCGGTTGCCTTCACGATGATCTTTACCCGTTGTCCACTACCGGACTTCTGCCCGCGCATGAACCGCCATTTCCAGGAAGCCCGCGAGTTATTGCTGAAGCAGAAGGAAGGCCCCAAAAACTGGCGCTTCCTTTCCATCTCCTTCGATCCCGAGTTTGATAAACCGGAAATCCTTGTTCCCTACGCCCGCACCTACCGTGGCGACAATGCTGACCGGTGGCTGTTTGCCAGCGCCTCTGCGGAAGTTTCGGATACGTTTGCGATCCTGTTCGATTTTCGTTCCGGCGCAAACGAAGGCAGCTTGGTGCACAACCTCCGCACAATTGTGGTCGATTCCAAAGGACGTCTCTTCCGGCAGTTTGATGGCAACCAATGGACGCCGGCAGAACTTGCCGAAGCCATCGCCAAAGCGGCGGCCCGTTGATGCGGAAGCGTCTCGGCTATTTCATCATGTCGAACCGCTTTTGCAGCGTATCGCGGTCAGTGACGCCGACCATGTTGGCCTTGGTGGAGTCGATCCATTTTTGCTCGAGGACATTTTTGGTCGGGCGGTCCACATCGTAGAAGACACCGAATTTGCCCGGGTATTGGAGACCAGCGAGCTCGTAGGCGGAGAGTTCGTTGGTCACATCGTGGCGCGCTTCATCCTCGGGAGTGCCGTCCCATTTCTTTTCCTCGATGATTTCAAATTTACCACCCTTGCGCGGGACACTGTCGTCGAAGGCACCGGGGTAGAACATGACGCATTCGCTGAGGGCCTGGACGATGCTGAATCCTTCATGACGGATGGCGCGTTCGAAGATTTCCTCCATGTGCTTGACCTGCATGGCGTGGGTGCGGCCGACGAAACCGGCTCCCGCTGCCAGAACCTGTTTCATGGGATTGATGGGCTGGTCGATGGCTCCGGTGGGGTCGGTCTTGGATTTGTAGCCGATGGGGCTGGTCGGGCTGGTCTGCATTTTGGTCAGGCCGTAAACAAAATTGTCCATGACGATGTAGGTCAGGCGGAGATTTTTGCGGGCGGCATGGTTCAGGTGATTTCCCCCGATGGAAAATCCGTCGCCGTCACCACCGAAGACGAAGACATGACAGTCAGGGCGGGCCAGGCTGACGGCGGTGGCAAAGGGCAGGGCGCGACCGTGAATGTAGTGCACGCCATGGGTGTTCATGAAATAGGGGAAACGGCTGGAGCATCCGATGCCTGCAATCGTGATGATCTTCTCGTGCGGAATCTGGAGCTTCTCCAGCACGCGGTAGAAAATGGCCAGCACGGCGAAGTCACCGCAACCGGGGCACCAGGTGGGGTGGTCGGCGGTGAGGGCTTTCTTGGTGACTTTATCGGAGACAGGAGGCGGAGTGGCGGTGGACATGGGAAAGAGAGGGAGGGAGTGTGAGAGTGGTAAAAATCAGGATTACGCTTCAGCTTTGATGCGCTCGATCCCTGCCACGATTTCGCGCACCTTGTAGCTGAGGCCGTCGGTTTTGCAGATGCTGTGGATGTGAGGGTTGGCGAGTTTGGCACGGAGCAGGGAGGTGAGCTGGCCGTAGCCGTAGAGTCCGACGTCGTTGAGTTCCACGACGGCAATTTTCTTGAAGCGGTTGAAAATGGCATCGAGCCCGTGGGGGAGGGGATGGAGGTGACGGAGGTCGAGACTTGAAACTTTCTGGCCCTGCGAACGGAGACGGTCGGCGGCTTCCTTGGACGGGCCGGTGGTGCTGCCCCAGCTGACGAGGAGGACATCGCCGGATTTTTCACCGCTGATTTCCGGGGTGGGAATTTCATCCATGAGGCGGCGAAGTTTGTCGCGGCGGCGCGCGGTCATCTCCGTGTGGAGTTTGGGGCTGGCCGTGGGGTGACCCCACTCATCGTGTTCCAGACCGGTGACGACGGGGAATTTGCCGCCAAGCATTTTGGTGCCCGGTGGGGCGTGGCTGACTTCACCTTTGAGCGGGTAGGGCCGCCAACTTTCGTCACGTGGCATTTGATCCAGGGTCGGTTCGGTCATCCATTCGGCAAGGTTGGGCTCACGGAAGGCTTCGATGCGGCTGCTGATGGACTGGTCCGTGAGGATGATGACCGGGCAGCTGTATTTCTTGGCGATACGCACAGCTTCGACGGCGATGTAGAAACAATCCTCAACGTTCCTGGGAGCGAGGACGACGCGCGGAGCATCGCCATGGCTGCCGTAAATGGCCTGCATGAGATCCGACTGCTCGACGTTGGTGGGCAGGCCGGTGCTGGGGCCGCCACGCTGGACGTTGATCACGATGAGCGGGATTTCCGCCATGACGGCGTAGCTGAGGGCTTCCATTTTCAGGGAAAGGCCCGGACCGGAACTTCCGGTGACGGCGATGTGACCCGAGTACGAAAATCCGATGGCCATGGATACGGCCGCGAGTTCATCCTCCGCCTGGACAAAGAGTCCACCGTAGCGCGGCAACTCGGCGCGCAGGGACTCCATGATGGAGGACCAGGGTGTGATGGGGTATCCGGCACCGTAGCGCACGCCGGCTGCCAGCAGTCCACAGACCATCATTTGATTGCCATCCGTGGTGAGGCGGTGTTCCTCGCTGGAGTGGCCGGCTTTTAAATGGTAGGCGTGGGCGAGATTTCCCAGCTGGTAGGCGTAGCCGCTGTCGAAGGCCAGGAAGGCGACGCGGAGGATTTCCTCCTTTTTCTTGCCGAACTGCCGCTGGATGATGCCCTTCAATTTCTCAACATCGAGTTGGAACGTCTGGCAGAGCAGGCCGAGCACGAACAGATTCTTGCCCTTGTCCTTGGCGGTGCCTCCGATGGCTTCCACGGTGGCCGCCGTGATGGGCACGCCGACATAGTGGTGCTTCTTGTCTTCAAGATCCGGCTGGACATGGTCGCTGTCATAAAGGCAGATGCCGCCTTCCCGCAATGCGCCAATATGATCCTGATAGCTGTGCTGATAAAAGGTGACGAGGAAATCCGCCTCATCCCCCGCGGATAGAATTTCGCCCGAGCCGATGTGCACCTGGAAAATGGAGGGCCCGCCGGAGATGGTCGAAGGGATCGTCATGTAGGTCATGACATCCTGCTGGGTGCGACCCGCGAGGCGTGCGAGGAATCCGCCGATGGACTGGATTCCGTCCTGGGAGTTCCCGGCAAGGCGGATCACCGCATCCTGCACATTGGCGGCAGGCGAGTCGGTGGTGGCGGAATCGATGGGAGAGGTGAGAGGGGGTGTGCTCATTGGGATAGGTAAAACGGCGTTTTTAGCCAATCGGAAAATTTCTGGCAAGAACTACGATGGTGCAACTGCGATTTCCACGCATTTGCTGGTTTCCGGGGGGCGGATTTTGAGGATGGCCATGGTGCCGCCGCAGTGCGGGGCGCTGAGCCGGGTGGTCATTTCCTGATCGGGAAGCAGCCAGGTTTTGGGGCAGCGCGGGTTTCTACGGCGGTAGATTCTCAGTGCCCACCAGCCCGCCAGGCCCAGCGTGGCGAGCCCCCCGCCCCAGGCCAGAACATGGCTGGAGGGATAGATTTTTGATTTGCTGGCCTCGTGGACCAGCGAAGGATCGGGGCCTTCGATTTTCAGGCGATTCATGCGCACGGCCATTTTGATGCAATAGCGCGCCAGCTGATCGTTGGGATTCTGAGCCAGCATGGCCTCCTTCACGCACGCCTCGCGGACGGCGGTGAATTGAACGGTGGAAAAGTTTCTGGAGAGGGCCTTGGAGAAACAGCAGATCGATTGCCTGGGCAGACCCATGGCATAGAAAACAACGATGCCCTCGCTGTCGGAATACCATCGGTCGGTTAATTCCTGCAGGGCCTGGTCGGCGGGCAATTCCTGATGGGGCCCAAAGACCAGCACCCGAACGTCCACGCCCGCTTGTTTCCTGGCGAATTCGGTGAAGAAATTTCCGATCTCCTCCTGCTGCATTTCATCGATGAATCCTTGCGGATCGAGAATGGCCTCTGGCGGCATGGCTCCGAAATAAACGTCGTGCAGGCCGGCGGGCAGCGGTTGCTTTGCAACGGATTTGTCAGGAATGGGATCGGTGAGCGTCGTCCCGGCTTTTTGTGAGGAGGGCAGCCGCCGGGGTTCCGGCATGAGCGGCCAGAGTTCCAGGGGCCAGAGGCCCCCGCCCAGATTGGTGGGAGCCTGGTTGTGGTCCACCTGGAGGAGGTCATCCGGCTGCCATTCGGGCAGTTCCAAGGTGGCATCGTGAGGCAAGGTGGAAGGGAGCATGGGGCCGACAATTTCCAAGCCCTCCTCGTCGTCCGAGACGACATCATCCGCCTGAATCCAGCTGAGCTGCAGACATCCCAGCCACACCCAGCAGGCTGTGATGGCGCAAATTCGGGACGCTGGACTGGGCGAATTCATGGCTTAGGAATGGAATCGGTTTGCGAGGCCGTTTCCTGCGGGGGCGTGTGGAGCCGCTGAAATTCCGGGCGCGAGGGCTCCGGCGGGCCGCCGGAATCGAATCTGCGCGGATTTCTCCGCGACTCCTTGCTCTTGCGCTTAAGCTGATGGGAAAATTCCTCAATGATGTGCAGCAGGCCGTGCGCGATGTCGCCGCGATCCATGGCCGCGCGACCGCGCGTGAGGATTTCTTCCAGCTCAGCCTCCTTGAAATAGCATTCCAGCAAATAGCCCACCACCATCACCACCTGCCCGGATGTCAGATCTATCACCAGCAGACAGCCGTTTTCATTGGGACGCGTGATGTCGAGCGATGGAATGGCGGCGCGGTTCAGCAGCCAGAAGGCAAACTGCCGCACGCTGGAAATCGCCGGAAGGGCCGCCAGGTAAATTCCCATGAAAAGCTGCGGGAAATTTTTCTCGAACTCGTCCAAGGCACCGTCGAGTTCCCTGATCTCATCCTCGGAGAGCGTCTCCTGCTCATTGGTCACACGCGCCAAGCAGACCGCATCCGGGCCGAACTGGTCATCCTGATCCTTCAGCGAGAATCCGCATTCTCCGCAGGCCGGGGCAGCATACGGGACATAGCGGACACAGCGTGGACATTTCATGCAGGCGGGGCGCCCGGGGACGCAACAGGGGGCTCCGCTGATGGCCCGGGAGCTGTGGGTTTGACATCGGTGAACCAGAGAAGTTTCACACCCATGGCGATGGCAAACACACCGAAAATTTTCGTCAGTGTGACATCGCTGAACTCCTTGAGCCGCGAGGCAAAAAAGACCGATGTCACCACCGCACCCAGCGCCGTCCAGAGCAGCACCTGGCGGTCCACCAGGCCCTGTCTCCAATAGACCGCGGTGGCGGAAATGGCCGTGGGAATGATGACCGCCATGGAGGTGGCCACGGCCATCTTCTGGCCCATGCCCAGGAGCATCACAAACGCCGGTACCATCACCAATCCCCCGCCCACGCCACACAGGGCTGCGATAGCTCCGCTGGTAATTCCAATGGCAAAGGCGATCAGGGCGATTTTCATGATCCTAACTAAACGCTTTTTTGAAAATGCACGCGAGTGGAATATTTCAGCGGATTGCGGCATGAACGCGGTGCACATCCGGGTGCTCATCCAAGGCCTGCAGAAACGCCGTGACCTCCTCGCGGTGCTCCTCGCTGAGTTCCGGGTAGTCCTTGGGCAGGTAGCTCATTTCACTGGTGGTGATCGTCCAACCCGCCGCTTTCAGAGCCTTTCCGACGGCGTCGAGCTGATTGATCGGGCACAGAAATCTCCCTGCCACGTGACCCTCAGGCAAATCTTCCAAATCCTCCGAAGTCAGGGGTGCGACATCATCCGCGCCCGCTTCGATGGCGGCCGTTTCCAGATCCGTGGCCCCATCCGCGTGGTGGGCCTCAATCAGACCAAGGTGATTAAACATGAATCCCACACTCCCCTTCGTGCCCAGACTTCCCGCCCGGAACAACACCCGGATCTCCGGTGCCGTGCGGTTGTTATTATCCGTCATGCATTCCACAATCACCGGAATGCGGTGCGGTGCAAAGCCCTCGAAGACCACGTCCTCCACCTGGCTTGCGCTCCCGTCCAAGCCCGCGCCCTTGGCAATGGCCCTTTCAATCGTGTCCTTGTAAACACTGGCCCGCTTGGCATTCTCAATCGCCACAAACAACCGCGCATTGTAATCCGGATTCGCCCCGCCCAGCTTCGCTGCAATCTGAATTTCCCGAACGAATTTCGTCGAGACCTTGCCCTTTTTGTCGGCCGCCATTTCCCGCCATTTTTGTTTCCATTGGGCTCCCATAGTCGATGTGAATTATTTTAGTTTGAAATCAGCTTATTCGTAAACATCCGGCTCGAATCCGGCAAGCAGAAAGGACAGGCGTGTGCGTGAGCCAGACCACCGGATCGGGAAACCGTCTCCATCTCATGATCACCAGGCTACTTCCCAGGCCCATACGCCCCGAAGTCATTGAAGAAATATTTCTTCGCGAGGCGATACATCCAATGTTTCTCGGGAACCTCCTGCCCGGGCAGGTGCTGACTGGTGCGGGGTTGCATGGAGTCGAGTTCGGCGATGGCGGTCTGGCGGACGGTGGTATCGGGGGCGCTGTGTTTGAGGGCGAGTTGCTTGACGATGTCCGGGCGTTCGAGGACGATGCAGCCGCGGGTGTGTTTGGCGGTGACTTCGCGGAAATCCTTGAGGAAATCGGATTTGGTCAGGACGTCGTAGATGCCGCGCGCGTCCTTCACATTTTCCTTGGCGAATTGAATGATCGGGCAAGGTTCCACGGCACCGCTGGGGCTGATGTGGTGGGAGATGCCGGTGGCCATGGGGCAGAGCGCCTGGCCCTTGTCGTCATAATAGGCATCGATCAGCGCAATGGGCAGTTTTGCGCGCATCGAAGTCACGAACTCGCGGATGCGGATGAGCTGATCCGGCCGCAGCGCCAGTTCCTGGGCGATATTCGGGCCGACGGGCCGGTAGGTGTGATACCAGGCGTAGTGGACTCCCCAGGTGATGAGTTGCTTGAGCCAGCGTTCCGTCAGCAGGTCATCGATGTTCGTCTGGCAGAGGCTGGTGGCGACGCCGGTGAGCAGTTTCTGATCAAGGCAGTTTCTCAGGCCGCGCAGCGTCCGTGTCAGAACGTCCTTGTTTCCCCGTCGAAGATCGCTCACGCCCTCGGTGCCTTCAATGCTCACGAGCGGCGTGATGTTGCGCAGCTGGCGCAGTTGTCTGGCCACCTTCTCGGTGATCATCTGGCCGTTGGTGAAAAGCTGGAAATAGCAGTCCGGATGCTGGGCGAAGAAATCCAGCAACTGGGGATGCAGCAGGGGTTCACCCCCGAGCACGCCGAAGAAACTGTTGCCGTGCTCACGGGCATCGTTGACGAGCCGGTTGAGTTCATCCAGCGAGATCATATTGCGCGGGGCCGTCACATCCACCCAGCAGCCCTGGCAACGGAGATTGCAGGAATTGATGATGCTCAGGTAGAGAAAGGGCGGGAAAACAATGCCTTTCTTGAGGCGTTGTTTGAAAAGCATGACGCTGCGCGCCCCTTTGAAGCCAAAATTCCACGCCAGCGTGGTCATCAGCTTCGGGTCCACGGTGCCAAGGATGCGCGAGGCGAGTTGCAGAATCATGCGTCAGCGATAGCGATGCAGGGACGCGACGCGAGGGGAAAGTTGCCCGCATTAAGTGAAGCCCGTGGTGATGCGATTTCATTCCCCACACCTCTCCGTTGATTTGTGGCAAAATTTGCTTGGCAGCCACCAAATCAGGATCATCGTCTGAGTTGATTCGTCCCCGCAGATTCGGCCAGGCTGCAGGGCGCCATTTCTGCCCCTCCAAACACATCATTTTTTATGCGATTGCCCCTGACCTGCCTCTCCGTTCTTGTTGTCTTCAGCTTGAATGCATGCCGCACGCCCACGGCGAAAGTGGTCGCAGAGACCGCCCCAGCCGCGCCCCCTCAATTGTATGATTGGAAAGGGGATGAGGTATCCGGACCGCTGAAGGTGAGGATCAATCTCTCGGAGCAAAAAGCCCAGCTCTTCAAGGGCAAGGAGAACGTCGGCTGGACGTATGTCGCCACCGGAGTGTCCTCGCGCCCGACCCCGACGGGCAGTTTCAGCGTTCTCGAAAAGATCGCGGACAAGTCATCGAACCGGTTTGGGGTCATCGTGAACGCCGATGGAGATGTGATCAATTCCGACGCCACCAATGGCGTGAGCAAGATTCCAGAGGGCGGGAAATTTGTCGGGGCCAAGATGCCCCATTGGATGCGCCTGACCAGCTACGGAGTGGGCATGCACGCCGGCTACATTCCGCATCCCGGCTCCACCGCCTCGCACGGCTGCATCCGCCTGCCTGCCTACATCGCCGAGAAACTCTATGAGAACGCGGTCCTGGGCACGTCCGTCAGTATCATCCCCTGAAATCCCTTCACCCCATGCAACGCAGAACTTTTCTTGGAACCCTCACGGGACTGGGCTTGGCTGCGGGAAATACTGCGGCGGAAAGTTTGCCCCTGGCCAGAACCTGCATCGGCAGGGAGAAATTTGCCGCCATCGTCGCCAAGGCCACGGCCCAAAACTGGGTTGCGAAGCCCATTGGACATCGCATGACGCTACTGGCACTGGAGTTGAATAACACGCCCTACGTCGGTTACACCCTGGAGATCGATGACCGCATCGAGGCCCCCTCGGCGAATTTCGAAGGGCTGGATTGCTGGACGTTTTTTGAAACCGTTCTGGGACTGGCCCGGATGCTCGAACGCCCGAAAGCGCAATACGCACCGCAGGACCTCCTCGCGGAGATTCAATGGACGCGCTACCGGGCCGGACGCTGCACTGGAAGTTATCTGGAACGCATCCATTACCTCAACGAATGGTATCTGGACAACGCCGCCCGGGGCAACATCGTGGACCTGACAGCCCAGTTGGGAGTCGATGTTCCGCTGGTCGGCCGTGAGAGCCGGGAGATGACCGTGCTCTGGAAAAGCTACCGCTACCTGCGCAAAAATCCCGACCTGAGGCCGAAAATGGCCGCTCTTGAGGAGGAAATCAGCGCCCTGCCGGTGCGCTACATTCCCAAAGCGAAGGTCAGGAGCATCGAGCCCAAACTTCGCAATGGCGACATCATCGGCATCGTTTCCAAAGGCCAGGGCGGCGTCTGTTCCCACGTCGGCCTCATCCTCCGACCCTCCTCGGACGGTGCGGCGCATTTCATGCACGCCTCCTCGAATTTCAAAAAGGTGACCGTGGATGAGACCATTTCCAACTACCTTCAAACCTACACCAGCAACCTCGGCATCCTCGTCGCCCGGCCCCTTCCCACCAGCCAGACAGTCCGGGACCCCGCAGTTTACCAAGCCAACCTTCAGCGGCTGAAAAGGGTGTAGGCACAGGGCCTCGATCGAATAGTCGGTGCCATCTGCTGGTAAATAAAAATGGCCATCTCTCATCACAGATGAAAGAAGGAAGCAATTGGGGTTCTTTGAGTTCGAGAATGAAGGGAAAATCCTCTGCGGAATGGGGGTTCGTTGCGCGGAATCTACCAATTAACTACCATTTTCATGGAAACCAGAGCCGGATAGGGAAATGGCTTAGACCGCGAACTGAAGGCCATGGAATTAGGCCTTTTGGCGGACAAGATTCATGGGAGCAAACGTTCCTCCTTCATGGGAAACATGCCCCTCCTGCTTCAAACGCACGATCCGACTGCTTCCCGTCGGGTAGGCGCTGGGATCAGGCAAATCGCTCACGATCATGATCCAAAAGCATTTTTGTTTCCCGTCCCACATTGCCAAGAAGCCGTTGCGACCAACACCTTGATACCAAGATCCGTCCTTCAGACGGGATGGTGACAGCGGTTTCGGCACGGGATCAGGATGGCCCCAACGTTTGCGTGCAGCCGCACGCGCAGCCCGCGTCTTGGCGGGGGAAGATACCCGCCCGCCCAGCGCACCCAAGGCACGGTAGTGGTCTGAAATTGCGGACGCGGCGGCGTCAGAAGTTGCTGACAGATTGTTCACGCGCCCAAACTATGCCAAGCTGCTTCGCATTTCAACATGTTTCCACATTCCCTTCCATGAAAGTTGCTCCAGTGGCGAGGTTAGACGTGGAGTGACTCCAGCACGGCCTCTGGGTGGCGGTGGCCTTGCTCCCAATTTTGCAGAAAAGGCATGGTGACAAGAACCATGACAAATTCCGCAACACGGGGAAAGGAATGGTGGGTGCTGTGCGGAAATGGACGCACTTAAATGCTCGTGAGCGAAAATGAATTTATGCGCTGATTCTCTATGGTTCCGCATCGCGCAGACAGGTGCCTTTCCTTGGACTTGCCTAAGTTTCCCCGCTCATGATCCCGCCAGGTTGGTTCGGACCCATGACCTGAGGGAGGGCGTGGGCATCGGAATTTCGACGGGATTGCACATCGGGGGGTTTGTGCCACAGTAGGGGCACACGTTGTCTGAACAAACCGGCAGACCGTCGGTCAAACGATGTGCCCACAACTTTTTCCGCGAAGCGGCGTTAGCCCCAGCACCCCATGTCCCCCTCCCTCCGTCCCTACCTTGTTCCTTTCCTGCTTTTGTTGTCGGCGATGGTGGGCGTGTTCTTTTTATTTACTTATGCCGGAAAGCATTGGGCGTTCGCCTGGGCGGAGTCTCCAGCCAGGGAAAAGGGAGTGGTCGGACAGCGGGAGGCCGGATCTCCCTCCGTGGCTTCCGAAACCGCCGACGAACCGGCGGTGAAGCCCATCGAGACAACTGGCTCAGGTGGATGGATGGGTGAAATGCTGGCCAACTGGCTGAAATACCAGGAGGACCTGACCCACAGAGGCGCCATTTCCAACGAGGCCCTGCTGACCTTCCGCGACAAGGCTGCCTATGACAAATTCCTCGCGGATGCCGCCGCCGCCGGATTGAAAGTGAAAGGAATGGACCCCGACAGCCTTGTAGTGAGGGTGGGTTATGACAAATCTTCGGATCTCAAAAAGTACCTCGGCGATCATGCGGATGAGGGCACCAAAGTCGCGGCTAATTATATGGTCGCGCCCCCGGAGGTTCCGAGCGCGGCCGATCGCTCCAATTCGAACAATGTTCCCTTCGGTAGTTCCGGCCTTGATTACATCGGTGTTTCCAACAATGCCAATTATGGCAAGGGGGTGAAAATAGCGGTTTTGGACAGCGCGGTTTCGCCGGAATCGGTATTTGGAAATCGCCTCACTTCCAAGCAACTGGCCGAGCAGGCTTCGGCCGACATCAGTCACGGCACCGCGGTGGCGTCCATTGCCGGCGGCATCAATGGAGTGGCCCCGGGCAGTTCGCTCTTAAGCATGGCGGTGGTGGGAGCGGATGGCATGAGTGATTCCTTTACGCTGGGTCTGGGGATTCGCGCTGCGGCGGACGCAGGAGCCCGCATCCTCAACATCAGCCTGGGTTCGTATGGGGACAGCAGTTATCTGGCGGAGTCGGTGGCCTATGCCCAGCAATTGGGTGCCGTGATCGTGGCCTCGAATGGCAATGACGGCTACACGAACTCCACCTATCCCGCCCGTTACGAGGGGGTGATTGGCGTGGGTGCGATCGACGTTTATGGACAGGTCGTTTCCTTTTCCAATGCGAGTCAAAATTACGGACTCACCGCCCCCGGCTTGGAAGTGACGGCGGCAGTTCCCGGCGAACAGTTCGAGGCCTTTTCTGGAACCTCTGCCGCCGCCCCGTTCGTCACTGGGGCTATCGCCAGCGTCATGTCCGCCTATCCTGGTATGTCCGCCCGCGATGCCGCAGACCTGCTCATTACCTACGCCAATGATGGCGGTGCGGCGGGCGTGGATGCCGACTACGGCTACGGCATCATCAACGTGGACCGCGTGCTCCACCGCGGCGTGCCCAATCGCAACGACCTGGCCGTCACCGCCAACTATTTCGACCTCAATGCCAGCGTCGGGCCCACCATGCAGTATGTCGTGCAGAATCAAGGCACCACGCTGGGAGTGAACTGGCAGTTGGAAACAAGTACCGGCGGGCAGAATCAAATCTGGACACTCCCGCTGCTCCAGCCCAATGCGGTCACCTCCATTTCCGTGCCGGTAAATGCCGCGGACCTACCCGCCGGAGTGCAATTTGGGAGCCGGTTGATTGTTCCCCAGGGCACCACCGATCTCAATCCACAAAACAACGGCCGCGTCACCCGGGTTCAGACCAAGTAATCGTGAGGCAACGGGATGCGTTCTTGCGCGGAGGAGACTTTGCGTTCATCTCAGGCATCTGAAATGATGCCCATCACGAATATTTCCTGTTATCAGTTCACGCCGCTCACGGAGTTGAAGTCGCTTCGCGAGCGTCTCCGGGAGCTTTGCAGCGGCGCGAATTTAAAGGGGACCATTCTGCTCAGCACCGAGGGCGTCAACCTTTTCGTGGCGGGCTCACAGGAGGGCGTCTCTAAACTGCTGGTGGAATTACGATCGCTCCCCGGATTGGAAAATCTGACCCCCAAGGAAAGCCTGAGTGAAGAGCAACCCTTCCGCCGCATGCTGGTGCGGATTAAAAAGGAGATCATCGCCTTCGGAGTCCCGGGGATTGATCCCGGCAAGCGCACCTCGCCCAAACTAGCCCCGCAGGAGTTGAAAAAATGGCTGGATGAAGGCCGGCCCGTCACGCTGCTGGATACCCGCAATGATTACGAGATCGCCCTGGGAACCTTTCGCGGTGCGGTGATTCCCCATATTGATCATTTCAGGGATTTTCCGAAAGCCGTCGAAAAACTGCCCGCCTCACTGAAGGAGCAGCCGATCGTAATGTTCTGCACAGGTGGGATTCGCTGCGAAAAAGCCGGCCCGTTCATGGAGCGGGAGGGATTCAAACACATTTTTCAACTGGATGGTGGCATCTTGAAATATTTCGAGGAGTGCGGTGGTGCCCACTACGATGGTGAATGTTTCGTGTTTGATCAACGGGTTGGTCTTGACTCCCATCTCGCCGAATCCGACACCACGCAATGCTACAAATGCCAGGAACCGCTCAGTGCGGCGGATCAGGCTTCGCCTCATTACATTATTGGGAAATCCTGCCCGCATTGTTACCGCGCACCCGGGGAGGTGATGGCCGATACGCTGGCGAAGCGTCAAAACGCCTTGTTGCAAATCACCACGCCCCTGCCCGGCTCGGTGGCCTATGACAACTACCGTCCCATGAGTGTTTCAACCGCGTTCGACGGAGGGACGCTGCTGGAATTTTTGACCGGTTGTTTTCCGCATCATCCTGCCGGCAAATGGTTGGAATTATTTGAGGCCGGAGAGCTGCGCGATCTTGAAAATCGACCCGCGCGTCCCGATCAGCGGGTGAGGGCCGGGGAACGGTTTCATCAATTTCTCCCAAAACTTATCGAGCCCCCCGTCAGCGCGGACGTGACCTTCCTCTACGAAGACGATGCCCTGATCGTGCTCAACAAACCCGCCCCGCTGCCGATGCATCCCGGCGGACGATTCAACCGCAACACGCTCCAATACTGGCTCGCGCAAATCTATCATCCTCGCAAACCGCATCCGGTGCATCGACTGGATGCGAATACCAGCGGTCTTGTGCTGCTGGCGCAAACCCGCCATGTGGCCTCGCTGCTGCAGCCGCAGTTCATTCGTGGGGAGGTGGAGAAATTTTACGCTGCTCTTGTTCACGGGCATCCCGCCAAAGACTTTTTTGTATCCACCGCTGCCATCAAAGACGATCCGGAGAACCTCGGGGCCCGGTCGCTGGATGCTTCCGGCCAGGCCGCCCGCACTGAATTCACCGTCCTCCAGCGGAACGCCGACGGCACCGCGCTGCTTCAGGCCAAGCCGATCACGGGTCGCACGCATCAGATTCGACTGCACCTCTGGCATCTCGGTCATCCGATCGTCGGCGATCCAACGTATCTTGCGAAGGGGGCCATGGGACAGCAACAAACGTTGTTGCCCACCGATCCCCCGATGCAACTGCATGCCTATAAACTGGCCTTCCGACACCCGCTCACTGGTGAGGCAATGGAGTTTGAAATCCCGCAGCTACCGTCCACATCGGGCGCAACTTCATCCATCCTTGACCGTTAAAATTGACCGTGATCAAGATGCAACGCTTTTTACCCTTGTTGCCCCGCGGGAACAACTTTATGGGTGGAGGACGATGGAATGGTTCAAAAATATCCGGATTGTATTGGTTAGATCAGCGCTCCTGATCTGCATGCTGGGGGCTTCGAGCCTATGGATTCGGCGGGCTCGCGGCGATGAAAAATCACCAACTGTTCAAATAAAGCAGGAGTCCGCGCTGCCCACAGCGACCGAGGCCAGGGCACGGGCCCAGCTTCTCCACGCGGTTATCCATGGATCACTGCGAATCATGCACCGCGATTTTTTCCACAAGGGAGACAGCAAAGCCATCCCTTCCGAATCGCTCAAGGATGTCTTCAATGCTATGGAGGAGGAATGGCATGTCACCATTCGCTGGCTCGCATCCGATGAGACCGTCATGAACGTGGACAACAAGGCGAAGGATGACTTTCAGCGGAAGGCACTGTTGGCGGTGAAGGGAGGGGAGAAGGAAATGACTGCTGTGGAAAATGGAACCTTCCGGTTTGCCGGTGTGATTCCCCTGCAAAACCAGTGCCTCAAGTGCCATTCACCGGATCGCACCAGTCTGGAGGACCGGTTTGCCGCCTTGGAAATTTCCATGCGAATCCGTCCTTCGGCAGAATCGAAATAAGGCAACATTGTGAAATTTCCCGCCTGCAAACATTCCAGGAAAGCGACGCAGGAGTCGAAAGGCCTGACCTGGCTGGCTGCGGAACCCTTCAGGCTCTTCTTTCTCAGTGGGGCGGTCTGGAGCATCATCGGGGTGTCGCTCTGGCCTCTGTTTTATGCGGGCATGCTTCCCTTTTATCCGGGTATAACGCACGCCAGAATCATGATGGAATGTTTCGGTGGGGCATTTGTGGTTGGATTTCTCGGCACCGCCGGACCCCGCATGGCGTCGGCACCGAAGCTTTCCACCTTTGAATTATTGGGACTCTTCGCGCTGCATAGTGCGGGTGGGATCTTTCACCTGCGGCTGATGCTTGAGGAGGCCGATCGGTGTTTTATCGCGATGCTCGTGCTCCTGCTCACGGGCCTGCTGATCCGGGTGGCGCGTTTTCGAACCTCCGCCCCGCCGCCGCAGATGGTGCTGGGGCTGACGGGTCTGATTTGCGGAATTACTGGAACCATCCTGCTGCGACAGCCCGAATTTATTGCCTCGCTGGAAATGGATCGCTTTGCCGGGCTGCTCCTTTATCAGGGATTGCTGCTCCCACCGGTGCTGGGCATCGGGTCATTTTTATTTCCGCGCATGCTCGGGGGAGAGTTCGGTGAACCAAAAACTTCGGACCAACAACGTTTCAAACTCGCCGGTGCGATCCTCGCGGCCTTGTTGATTGTTGTAAGTTTCTTTCTCGAAGCCTTCAGATCGCCCATGGCGGGCTACCTGCTGCGCGCCGGAACCGCCGCTGTCTATCTCCTGATGGAGATAAAATGGCGCCGGGAGGCCGCCTCCTCACCTCGGGGATCGCTCGCGACCGGCCTTTTTTGGGCGCTGGGGATTGGATGGCTCGGAATGGCGACTGCGGGATTCTGTTATGAACACCACGTCGGGCTGGATCACCTGCTGTACATCGGTGGCTTTGGATTGTTGATCCTGGTCGTCGCCAGTCGCGTGCTTTTTGGTCACGGCGGTGAACTCGCGGGGTTTTCCAAAATTTCCTGGACCCCTCGCATCCTGATCCTCATGGCCGTCGTCGCCGCGACCACCCGGGCCAGTGCTGATTTCTGGCCGAAGATCCTGATTTCCCATCATCAATATGCCGCGTGGACTTGGGGACTGTGTGCCTTGATCTGGCTCGTCTGGCATCGGCGTCGGTTCCTAAAACAGGGTGACGATTAGGTTTTCGCTGCCGCGAAATTTTAACGTCCTTTCGGAGAACCGATAAACGGAACGGTGAGGCCCTCGCCCCTGCCGACCGTCTTGGTTTCGTCGTTGCGTGTTTCACGGATGAGCGTTGCAAAGGGATCGCCGGAGTAGCAGACCTCGCTGAAGAAGGTGAAAAGCGAGGCATTCTCGTTCACGAACATGGGGGCGAGTTTTCCAGCGGTCGTGGTGTAACTGAAGCCACCCAGCACCTCGGTGCGGCCTCCTTTCAGCGTATGCACCAGTGTTCCACCTCGTTCCGTCTTGTAGCCCAGCACCCAGGCGGTGCCGCCATCGTTGAGGAAATGAGTGCCTTCGTTCTCGATGTTAAGCTGCCGTGCGAATACCCGTTGATTTTTGACAGCCAGATCGTGACCGGCGACGTCCTCAAAAAAAATCGTTACCCTGCCCTTGCTGAAAATCTGTGTTCCGATGCTGCGCAAAATGATCGTCCGGTCCGTGGCATTCTCGATGCCGCTGTTGATATTGGCGAGATGTTCAAAGGTAACCGCGCCGCCCTTGCCCTCGATGCGGAAGGCGCGGGGAGCCTTTTTGGTATAATCGACCTGTCCACCCACCCCGAGGATGCGCTGCAACTTGCCGCGAATCATCACTGTTTTGGAAAGCGCATAATGACCGGGGAGAAACAACGTTGTCGCGCCGGAATCCACGGCTTTCTGAATGGCCGCAGAGGAATCGCGCTCGCCGGTTGAATCCGCGCCAAAGGCATCCGCAACCGCCCACAGCCTGGGGTCTTCCCTGGGTGGTTCCGGCGTCTCCTCCACCGGCAGCCGCAGCGAGCCGCCCTCGCCGGGGAACGCCCGAGTAGGTGGGTGTGAAAAATACTCCACTATCTCCGGTCCGGCACTGCCAGGCTTGTCCTCTCCGGTGACGCGCAATGAGGCCACCCAATCGGGTGTGGAAACATCACCCAGCGCGCGGCCATACCCGCTTGTCTTCACATCGCGCAGCATCATGCGGCCGCCGTTGTAGTTGATCACAGCGGGAAGTTTTGCCGAATCGCCGATGCCGGTCAGCACCGAATCCACCAAACACATCACGCCATAACTGCGCACCGCAGGCACGGAATTTTCGCTATGCAGGCCGCGAATGCTGATGCTCTGGCCCTCGTTGTCTAATCCGAACTGCGTCTGCCCGCGGAGCGTGAGAAATTCAAAAGTCTGTCCGTTGACCGAGTGCGAGGTGGCAACACCCCGCTGGAATCCCCGCACCTCGACTCTCCGTACCAAAAGTGGTCCGTTCATGTCCCGATGCCCGAGATCCAGCCCCACCTCCCCCTTGCCATCTTCCGACACAATGAAGCAGTCCCGCACCGCTCCGTAGTTGTTGGAGTAAAATTGCAAACCGATGGCTCCTGGATTTTCCCGGCCAACATTGAAGGTGAGATTCTGCACATGGTTGTGAAACCAATCCGCCGATCCAAAGCCTCCGCACCACATGATGCTCTGCGGCTTTTTCGAATCGGTGAACGTCTCGTCCTTCAGACGAATCACACTTCCCGCCGCTGACTCGCCCTGCAGCCACGTGAATCCCCAGTTGTCGTGCCCTTCCCATTTCTTCGGCCACGTAAGCGTGGCACTGACGAGATAGGTGCCTGAAGGAAAATACAACATGCGGTGATGGCCGGTATTTTCATTGATCGCCAATTGTAGCGCGGCGGTGTCATCGGTCACTCCATCGCCCTTTGCATTGTAGGGAGGTTTGGTTACATTGACGACGTTGCGGTGCGAGGGAAATGAAACGATTTCCTCGGATGGAGGTAGTGCGCAACAAACACCGGAGAGAAGCATGGCTGAGATGACACGGGCGGGAATTGTCGCGATCGTTATCATCGGAGTATGGAGTTGAGCAGATTGGAAATATTTTGGAATCAGATCCAGGGCAGCTACGTCCGGATCGTCACACCGGATGCGACCAATAAGCGGATCTCCCCTCAAAAATATTCCTGGAGCGGCTTCACCGTCAGCTTGTTCTTTTGCAGGCTTCCGATGGCGTGTGCAGCAGCCCTGGCCCCGCGCAGCGTGGTCTGGATGGGGGTGCGGGTGCTGACGCTGGTGCTGCGGATGAGAACCTCGTCCTTGCGGGTTTCCTTTTCGCTGGGGGTATTGATGATCATGGCAATCTCGCCATTTTTCATCATGTCCAGGATGTTGGGGCGGCGGCCTTCTGCAATTTTGTGGACGAGTTCGCAGGGCGCTCCTGCGGCGATGATGGCTTTGCGGGTGCCCTCGGTGGCGACGAGCGTAAATCCGAGATCGTGATATTCCTTGGCGATGGCTCCGATGCGGCCCTTGAGGCGCTCCGAGACGCTGATGAAGACCTTGCCTTTGAGTGGCAGGCTGTTGCCTGCAGCCATCTGACTTTTCGCAAAGGCCATGGCGTGATCGGCATCGATCCCCATCACTTCCCCCGTGCTCTTCATCTCCGGGCCCAGCGCGATGTCGATGCCGGGAAATTTGGAGAATGGAAAGACGGCTTCCTTGACGTTGTAGTGCTTGGGAATGATCTCCGTGGTGAAGCCCAAGGCTTTCAGGGAAGCGAGGACGTGGCCGTCGTTGTCGGAGTGGCCTTCCTTGCGCATGGCATGGCTGGCCATGATCTTGGCGGCAAATTTGGCGAGCGGACGACCAATGGATTTGCTCACAAACGGAACCGTGCGGCTGGCGCGGGGATTGACTTCGATGACGTAGAGAATCTCGTCCTTCACCGCAAACTGGATGTTCATGAGGCCGATCACGCCGAGGGCTTTGGCCAGCTCCTTGGCGGCCCGCATGATTTCGATTTTGATCGGCTCGCTAAGACCCACGGCGGGGATGACGCAGGCGCTGTCACCACTATGGACGCCGGCCTGCTCGATGTGCTCCATAATGGCTCCAACCACAGTCGTTTCTCCATCGGAAATGACATCGACATCGACTTCCGCAGCGTCCTCCAGGAAACGATCCACGAGCACGGGTCGGTCCGGACTGGCCTGGACGGCGTAGCGCATGTAGTGGCGGATCTCTTCGTCGCTGTAAACAATCTGCATCGCACGGCCACCCAACACAAAACTCGGGCGCACCAGCACCGGATAGGAAATGCGCTGGGCGATGGCCACGGCTTCATCCTCGGTGACGGCCGTGCCGCTGGGGGCTTGATTCAGCTTGAGATCATCGAGCAACTTGGCGAAAAATTTCCGGTCCTCGGCGAGTTCGATATTCTTGGGGGAGGTGCCGATGATGTTGCATCCGGCTTCCTCAAGCTTCGCAGCAAGATTAAGCGGCGTCTGACCGCCCAGCTGGACGATGACGCCCCAGCACTGCTCATTTTCATAAATGTTCATCACGTCCTCAAACGTCAGCGGCTCGAAATAGAGGCGGTCACTGGTGTCGTAGTCTGTGGAAACAGTCTCGGGATTCGAGTTCACCATGATCGTCTCGAAACCCAATTCCTTCAGGGCAAAGGCCGCATGCACACAGCAGTAATCGAACTCGATGCCCTGGCCGATCCGATTCGGCCCGCCACCCAGGATCATGACCTTGCGCCTGGAGGATGGGCGCGTCTCGTTCTCATCGCCGTAGGTGGAGTAGTAGTAAGGCGTGTAGGCCTCAAACTCCGCTGCGCAGGTGTCCACGAGTCGGTAGGTGGGGATGACTCCGTATTTTTTCCGGCCTGCACGGATGTGTGCCTCGGGGATACCGAACAAATGGGCCAGTTGACGGTCTGAAAACCCTGCCTTCTTCCAACGCCGCATCGCATTGCGCAGGGCGGCAGCTTTGGTTTCCTCGGTGCGATCCTTTTCGGGAATGGCGGCAATCAGTTGGTCGCTGGTCTGGGTCGGAATCAGCCGTTCCATTTCCACGATCTCCGCAATGTTGCGCAGGAACCAGGGATCAACCTTCGTCAGCTCGTAGATTTCCTCCACACTGAATCCCTCGCGCATGGCGACGGCGAGCCAGAAGATACGTTCGGCGTTGGGGATGGTGAGTTTCCTGACGATTTCATCGCGGGAAGGATTGACGGGATCCTTGCCATCCGCACCCAGGCCGGCGCGGCCGGTTTCCAGCGAGCGCAGGGCTTTTTGCAGGGCCTCCTTGAACGTGCGTCCGATGGCCATGGCTTCGCCCACCGACTTCATTTGCGTCGTCAGCGTGGCGTCCGCAGTGGGGAATTTTTCAAACGTGAACCGCGGGACTTTGACGACGCAGTAATCGATGGTGGGCTCGAAACTGGCGGGCGTCTCGCGGGTGATGTCGTTTTTGATTTCATCCAGCGTGTAGCCAACGGCGAGTTTGGCTGCGAGCTTGGCGATGGGGAATCCGGTGGCTTTCGAGGCCAGCGCGGAACTGCGGCTGACGCGCGGGTTCATTTCGATGACAATCATCCGGCCGGTTTCCGGATGGGTGGCAAACTGAATGTTCGATCCGCCCGTTTCCACGCCGATCTCGCGGATGACTGCGAATGAGGCATCGCGCATGATTTGATACTCGCGATCCGTCAGCGTCTGGATGGGGGCGACGGTGATGGAGTCGCCGGTGTGGACGCCCATGGGGTCGAGATTTTCAATGGAGCAAATGACAACGCAGTTGTCGGCACGATCGCGCATGACTTCCATTTCAAATTCCTTCCAGCCGAGCAGGCTCTCATCGATCAGCACTTCATCCACGGGCGATAAATCAATCCCCCGGGCGCAGATCGTTTCAAATTCCTCCTTATTGTAGGCGATGCCGCCGCCCGTGCCGCCGAGCGTAAATCCGGGCCGGATGATGAGCGGAAACGTCCCGATCTCCGCCGCCACGGCGCGCGCCTCCTCCAGGTTATGGGCAATGCCGCTCTTGGGCATGTCGAGGCCGATCTTGATCATGGCATCCTTAAATTTCATGCGGTTTTCGCCTTTCTCGATGGCATCCGCCTTCGCGCCGATCATGCGCACATTGTGTTTCTTCAAAACACCACTGTGCCAGAGCGTCATGCTCGTATTGAGGGCGGTCTGGCCGCCGAGGGTGGGGAGCAGGGCATCCGGCTTTTCGCGTTCGATGATTTTTTCGACGATCTCCGGCGTGATCGGCTCAATGTAAGTGCGGGTGGCGAATTCTGGATCGGTCATGATCGTAGCCGGATTGGAATTCACGAGGACCACCTGGTAGCCCTCCTCCAGCAGCGCCTTGCAAGCCTGCACGCCGGAATAATCAAATTCACAGCCCTGACCGATGACAATCGGGCCGGAGCCAATCACGAGAATTTTGGAGATGGAGGTGTCTTTGGGCATGGGAAAATCTGGGGCAACAATGCAGAGGCTGGCGGGATATGGCGCAGCCCCCGCCGGATGTAAAGCAGAGGATGGCGAGGGGGGGGGAGAGGGAAGGGGGATTTGGCCGAAAGATTCGGAAAGAGTGGGGAAAGGGCCTTTTCCCATTAGAAACTCACTTCGACCGTTTCGATCCCGCCTTGAATTTGACCGATTTTCGCATCATCGGGCTCAGCGTGTAGGAGCGGGTGGTCGGCTGGCCTTTGAGTTCCTTGATCTGGTCGCGCAGGAGGGCGGCGCGTTCGAATTCCAAGGCGATGCTTGCCTCGTGCATTTCCACCTCGAGCTGGGCGATGACCGTGGCCACATCCATGTCCGCCGGGCCTTCACGCAGCACGTTTTCGCTGAATCCGGAATCCTTGAATCCCCCCTGCAGGCTCTCCTGAACGGGACGGATGACACTGCGCGGCACGATGCCGTGCTCCTCGTTGTAGGCGATTTGCCGTTCGCGGCGATACTCCGTGATGCCCAGCAGCGCCCGGATACTCTTGGTTTCGACGTCGCAGAAGAGCACGACCTGACCGTTGCTGTGGCGGGCGGCGCGGCCGGCGGTTTGGATCAAACTCGTTTCGCTGCGCAGGTAGCCCTCCTTGTCGGCGTCGAGAATGCACACCAGACTGACTTCGGGCAGGTCCAGGCCCTCCCGCAGCAGGTTGATGCCGATTAAAATATCAAATTCTGCGGCACGGAGCGCCCGCAAAATTTCCACCCGCTCGATGGCATCGATGTCGCTGTGCAGATACCGCACTTTCAGTCCGGCTTCCCGCAGGTAATCCGTCAGGTCCTCCGCGGTGCGTTTGGTCAGCGTGGTGACGAGCACCCGCTCCCCGATTTCCACCCGCTGCCGGCAAAGTTCAATGGTTTCGTCGATCTGGCCCTTCAACTTTTTGAGGACAATGACCGGATCGAGGAGCCCCGTGGGACGGATGATCTGCTCGGCGATGAGCGATTTCCCCTTCGTGGTGACATCAAAGGCAGCGATGGATTCGGAACTTGGGGAAATGCGTGGAAGCTTGGCGGGAGTGGGTTCCGGGAAACCGGCGCCGGTTTTTTGTCGCGCGATGAAACTGGTATTTCCAACCACGCTGTTTTCCAATTCGAATCTGGCGGGAGTAGCGCTCACGTAGAGTCGCTGGTAGGTCTTGCCCATGAATTCCTCAAAACGGAGCGGCCGGTTATCCATCGCACTCGGCAGACGGAATCCATAATTGACCAGTGTATCCTTCCGGCTGCGGTCCCCCTCGTACATGCCGCCGATCTGCGGAATCGTGGCGTGACTTTCATCGATCATGAGCAGGAAATTCTCCGGAAAGAAATCCATCAGCGTGTAAGGCGTCGCGCCGGGTTCGCGCCCCGTGAGGTGGCGGCTGTAGTTTTCAATTCCTTGGCAGAAGCCCATTTCACGCATCATTTCCAGATCATAATCGGTGCGCTGGCGGATGCGCTGGGCCTCAAGGTATTTGCTCTGCGATTCAAATTCCGCGACCCTTCCCTCCATCTCCGTGCGGATGTGACCCAGAGCTGTTTTCATCTTGTCCGCGGCGGTCACGAACTGCTTGGCGGGATAAAAGGTGTAGCTGTCGACCTTGCGGATCGTGTGACCGGTCAGCGGCTCGATCAGGGTAATGCGGTCGATCTCATCGCCGAAAAATTCCACCCGCACGGCTTCGTCCTCGAGGTTGGCCGGATGGATTTCCACCACGTCCCCGCGCGCCCGGAACCGTCCGCGCTGGAAGGCGATGTCGTTGCGCTCGTAGAGCATTTCGATCAAGCGGGTCAGGCAATGCTCCCGCGCCATTTCCATCCCGACGCGGATGGGAAACATGCTCTGCTGGTAATCGTCCGGCGATCCCAGGCCGTAGATGCAGCTGACGCTGGCGATCACGATCACATCCTCGCGCGTCAGGAGCGAACTCATGGTGCTGAGCCGCAGCCGCTCGATGTCCTCATTGATCGCGGAATCCTTTTCAATGTAGGTATCCGAACGGGGAATGTAGGCCTCCGGCTGGTAGTAATCGAAATAGCTCACGAAATACTCCACGGCATTGTCGGGGAAGAACGCCTTGAATTCGGAATAGAGTTGCGCGGCCAGCGTCTTGTTGTGACTCATGATCAGCGTCGGTTTGCCGACCTGCTGAATGACGTTTGCCATCGTGAAGGTCTTTCCGCTGCCCGTCACGCCCAGCAGTGTCTGGTGACGGTTTCCGGCCTGGATGGATTTCACCAGTTTGGCGATGGCTTGCGCCTGATCGCCCTGTGGGGAGAAATCGCTGCGGAGGGAAAACATGGGATTGAATAGAGGGAGGGGATGATTCCATAGCACAGGCAGTCGCCATCGTCTTGGAAGGAAAATCGGGAATTTTTGCGAATCAGGAATCGACAGATGATGTGCCTTTAGACCCTTGAACGGAGCCGTTGATCCCTTTTTAGGGGGCTTTCAAATCATGCAACTGGTGCAAATTGGGAGCAGCTTGGATAATGCTTCCTTCGTTTTTCAAACTGGTTCCGCTATTTCTCGGCAGCAATGCTCCCGGGAATCCTTGTGATACAGGTTCTGCTGCCGGAGCCAATGGCATATTTATCAACACATCCAAATCTCCATGAATTCAATTCAAAACCACTGCATTCGCCATCTGATGTTGATGGTAGTCTCACTCGGCGGCGTTCAGGCAGGGGCCAGTCCCATGCCGCTGATGCCTGTGCCTGAGGAAAACCTAACTTTTTCAATCGAAGCCCGCACGCGTGGCGAATGGCGCGAAAACAACTTTGATTTCGACTCCGGGAACCGGGCGCTTACGGATGACAGTTGGTTGCTGACCCGCCTGCGGCTGGGCATGGACTGGAAGCCTGAGTCGTGGCTGCGCGTGCATTTGGAAGGACAGGATGCCCGGGAATTTTTCAGCGATCGACCGAATGTCGTCGGCCAACTCGGGGCCGAAGGTGATGATGCCATGGACTTGCGCCAGGGCTATTTGGAGTTGGGTGATCCCAAACACCTTGCCCTGAGCCTTGGGCGTATGGAACTGGATTATGGGGATGGCCGGCTTGTGAGCCGCGCTCCCTGGAAGAATGTGGGACAGAGCTTTGATGCCGTGAAAATGCGGGTGGCAGGGGATGATTGGTGGCTGGATGCCTTCGCATCCAGCGTGGTGAAGTTTAAATCCGGTGGCTTCAACCAGAGTTCATGGCTGGAAGGAGGGGAACAGACCTTCAGCGGTCTCTACTTCCACACCACGGCTCTGAAATTCCAGGCGACCGAACTTTATGCCTTCGAGTTGCACGATCGCCGTTCTGATTTCCTCACCCTGGGAACGCGCTGGAAAGGCGACTCAAAGCAGCTCGCAGGCTGGGATTATGATCTCGAGATGGCCGCTCAGGCGGGCACCGTGGGCGACCGGGATTTGTCCGCCTTTGCTGGTCACTGGGGCGTTGGTTATCAGTGGCAGGATCTCGCCTGGAAGCCACGCCTTGGTTTGGAATATGCGTTTGCGAGCGGCGACCCAAATCCCAACGACGGCAGGGTGAAAACCTTTCAAAATCTCTTCCCCACGAATCATCCATTCTATGGTTTGATGGATGAGTTTTCATGGCGGAACATCAGCAACCCGGCGGTGCGCTTCAGCATGAAACCCGCCCAGTCGCTCACCGTATCGCTCGACTACCATTGCTTCTGGCTGGCTGACACAAAGGACGCCTGGTATCGCAGCAATCAGACGACGATGGTGCGCCCGGTCACTCCCGGAGCGGACAGCCATGCAGGCAGTGAGATCGATTTCGTGCTTGCGTGGAAGGCTACGCAGCATCTCGAATTGCAGGGCGGCTACAGCCATTTTTTCGCGGGTCAATACCTCGCCGACACGGGGGCGGATGCCGATGCCGACTTCGCCTTTCTCTCGCTCACCGTTGCGTTTTGAAATCGTCCCCGGGAAGCGCGCCCTGATCAATCGTGATCCGCTCGTTTGGGACCGCGCGGTTTGACGGATTTCTGCGGCGGGGTTACATCGCGATCAAGTGTTCTCCAGACTATTTCGCTCAGCGCGCTCAGTGGGAGGGAGAGCGGACCGATGCTCGGGTTGGCTCCGGTGACGAGATTGTTTTCCAAATGCAATTTTTCCACGGTCAACGCGCCGCCGGTAACGAGGCGGAGGCGTGGCTGCAGGGCGGCGGAGGTGAGTGTCAGTGCCTCGACTTCCTCCGTTGTCGTGGAGGGTGTGCCGAAGTTCACCGCGAGCACCTTGGACCTGGGGATGACGAGTGGTTCCCCCACAAAATCGAGCGTGAATGCCTCCGGCGTGGCGGAAACGATCGGCGCGGCGGATTCATCACCATTGGCCAATGCCAGCGAGGATTGGCCGGCAGCCATCTCCAGGGAATCGGGTGTGCGTCCATTCCACGGGGTGATCCAGAGCTGGCTGATCAGCATGGGCGCATGGGACTGGCCAGCCATGCAGCTGAGCGCCACGCCCCGTCCCCACATGCCTTCGCGCACTTCTCCCTCCGCCTGCTGATGACGGGCGATGAAGATGCCATCGATGAAAATTTGCAGCTGGTGTTTTTTGCGATCAGCGAAGATTTGAAAATGGTGGCGGTTGGAGGTGCGGCTGACTTTTTCGCCCCACTGCAACTGCACTGGCTGGCGCCCGCGGCCCGCACGGGGCCCGCGGCCCAGATCCTGCAGATAAAGCCCGCCCGGCCAGAATCGCAGCAGCATGCCCTCATTGCTGTCCTTGTCGTAAAATAACTCCACGTTGAGTGACAGGGCATCGTGGTCTGACACCGTGTCGAAACTCAACTCCATCCGCTCCGGAGCCCCTTCAATGATCTGGCCGATTCCGGATGGCGCACCTCCCTTGCCGCTCAGCAGAAAGGCCCCGTCCAGATGGGTGCTGAGCGTGCGGCCGGGATTTGTTTCGGCAGCCGCAGCCCCGTCCACCTGCTCGCCCACTTTTCCGCGCACTCCCTGCAGCCACGCAGTCGATTCCGCCGCGCCCTCCCAGATCGGACGCTGACCGTTGGCAGCCAGATAGAGCGCCTGGATGTTCGGCCGTGGCAGGGTGAACTCCTGGCCGGTGAGGCTCGTCATTCGCAGGTGCTCCGCATTCAGCGCCTGCATTTCACCGCTGAGCCAGTCGCCATTGCGAAACTTGGCCACACAGCTGCCCGAGGGGGCTGAATCTCTGGGCTCGCCGCGCTGAGCCAGGCGCGCTCCGTTGAGGTGTTTGGTTTGCAGCTCCACGAGCGTTTCGGTGCTGAGCTTCCATTGCAGCTCCGCCGTCTGGCCCGCAGCCACGAGCGTGCCGCGCAGGCGGTCACCATTTCTAAATTGAAGCCAGTCGGCCACGGGCAGATCCTTCTGCGGCTTATTGGGATAAACAACCGCGCTCAGGGCTCCGCGTGGCAGATTGATCTCTCCAGCAAAGGTCGTGCCCAGTGTAAATCCGTTCTCGCCCATCCGCAGCGAACCCAAGTGAATCTCCCCGCGCTGTGCCAGCATGACCTTCGGACCCGCAGGTTCAGGCAGGTTGGGAGCCGCTTCACGATGCAGCCTGATCAGGTAGATGTTCTGCCGCGCCAGTGTCTCGCTGCCCGCCGCAGAGCGGAATTTCACCACCGTGCCCTGCATCGATTCGAAGCGGCCGATTTTTACCTCGCCATCATTCATGGTTACGGAATCGAGCTGCTCCGGCGTGCCTCCTCCCGCCGCCGTGGGCACCTGCCCGTCCCACGGAGTCAGGTGAATGTCGGAAATCGCCCAGTCCGCTTCGCTGCCCCAGCGCATGGGTTGGAATGTCAGCTGCCCCTGCCAGGTATCGGCGGGCATGGGCGGGGTGGGCTGTTCCGCCACCTTGCGACCGTTCACCATCACCACGATGCGACCACCGATCCGATCATACATCACGCGGTAATGAAATTTCCCGTCCTCCGCCGGCTTCAAAGCCGCGCGCGGCAGCGTGTTGCTGGAGTTGCGGTTCGTGTCGCCCGCCGCGGCATAGAGGTAGAGCTGGCCCTCGTTGAAGCGCACCTGCATCCAGGCATTCGTCGGCCCGGATTCCTTTTCATTGGCATCACGGTTAAACATCATACTCAGCATGAAATTTTTCTGCACCTCGCCCTTGTCCATCACGAATGCGAGATCCATGCGATCCGCCACCACCGGAATAATTCTCGAAAGGTTGCCCATCTGCCGGCAGCGCAGCACACCCTGGTCATGGGTCCAGGCCCCATTGGTTTCCCAGCCTTCCAGCGATTCCGGTCCATGGAAAATATCCGGAGCCGCGCCTGCGGCAAAGCACACAAAGCTGATCCGGTCCTGATCCACCGTGAGCCGCTGCGTTTCGGAGATGCGCAACTGCGCCTTGCCATCGCGCAGCATCAGCACGTCCGCCGCCATCCAGTCACCGGAGTGAAATTGCACCGTCGAATGCGGACCGCCGGTCAAATCCGCCTCCGCCTTGAATCCGATGCGAGTGACCGTGCCCGTGGGAAAAGGGATCGGATCCTTCATGTCCGTTCGGAAAAGCAGCATTTCCTCCGGCGACAACGACTGCACCGTGCCATGCAGCACTGAGTCATCCGTGAACTCCACCGCATGCACGCCCGCCGGATCATCAGGCGGTGACGGCGGCTTGATCGCCGGCCCCTGCGGGAAATTTTTTGCCTGCGCCAATCCCGTCAGGATGATGCAGGCGAGCAGGCCATACCCACGCCGCCAATGAAATCCATTAACGCTCATAAATCGGCAGATACCGGTAGTTCAGGGCCAGCGACAGCAGCCCCATGGTCGTGCTCATCCCCGGTCCCATGCCGCCTTCCCAGCTTCCATCCTCCGACTGGCTGTCGCCGAGTTTTTTGATCAGCTTCTGATTCCACGCCTGCCATTGTTTGACGTCCCCTTGGAAATAAGCCTGCGCTGCGTAGTACTCGAAATAAAACGGATAGCTAGTGCCCTGATCCTCCTGCGCCAGCATCGCCTTGAAGGCTTTTTGAAAGACGGGGGCATCCTTCTTCCTGGCATACGCGTACACCGCCACTCCGATCGCCGTCGTGCAGCCTCCATGGCTGCCGGAACGCGGCACGTAACCGATGCTCCCGTCCGTCGGCGTCTGGCAGTCGGCGTAAAATTTCAGCGCATCATCGATCGCCTTGTCAGGCACCTTCAGCCCCGCGTTGCGCGCCGCCACCAGGGCCACGAAGCACGCCCCGCTCACCGTCGAATCCCCATCTTGAGACTCCGGCATGTAGCGCCAGGCCTTCGTCGGATTCTTGGATTGCGATGCCAGAATCAGGTCCACCGCCTTCTGCAGCGCCGGGGCGATGCGTTCGTCATTCACGGCCCCGTAGCACTCTGCCAGTGCCAGGGTGGAGAATCCATGATTGTACATCGAGCTTCCGATGTAGCCATTGTCGGCCTTGGTTTGATTGAAAATTTTGTCGAGCCCCTTCTTGATCGACTTGGCATACGGTCCGAAATTCGGATCCTCCCCGTGCGCGAGCATGGCCAGAATTCCCAGCCCGGCGATGGCGGGTTCACCTCCGTAATTTCCCGGGTACGAACCATCCTCGCCCTGATTTTGCACCAGATACTTCAGCCCCTTGCTGTAAATGCGTTCCACTTCCGGGGGCACCTGCGTTCCACGATAAAGGTTGGTGTCCTGAGCCGGGGCTGAGGTCATGGCAACAAAGAGCAAAGCTGAAAGCAGGGAACGCATTGCCCATGCGATACGGTATCTTCCCCGGGGCGTCGAGTGATTTTCCCTGGGCTGGGACCCGCTCCGCGATCAGGGAAACCGCGCCCATCCCCTGCGTTGCGTGCCCAATCACCGGTTGCATCAGGCCTTTGAATTGGCTATGCACTCCGCCCCTCCATGAACCTCCGAACCCTTGCCGTTTTACTGATCGCCATTGCGCCGGTCCATGACGCATGGGCTGAGCGCGAGGACAAGGCGGTGGCCTCCGTGCAACTCACTGATCCTGCGGGCCGGAAAGTTCAGCCGCTGAAAAATCACGGGCAAAAGGCCACGCTGCTTTTTTTCCTCACGCCGGACTGTCCTCTCTGCAATTCCTACGCTCCTGAAATCGCCCGCATCGTTGGCGAATACGAGAAACAGGGCGTCCAGAGCTACGCCATTTACGCCGATGAACCGGCGAAGGAAATTACCCGCCACCTGCGCGAATACAAACTCCCTCTCACCGCCCTGCTCGATCCCCGTTTGCAGCTCGCCACCCTCACCGGCGCCACCATCACTCCCGAGGCCTGCCTGCTCAGTCCTGACGGACAATTGCTCTACCGCGGGCGTATTGATGACCGCGCCGTCAAACTCGGCACCGTCCGCACCGAACCACGCCAGCGCGACCTGCGGCTGGCTCTGGACGCGGTTCTCGCCAACAAAAAAGTGGCGGAAAAATTCACCAAAGCCATAGGTTGCTACCTCCCCACCTCCCCGAAATCCAAATGACCTCGTCCACCCGAATCCTCCTCCTCTCCCTCATTCTCTCCGCCTCGGCGCAGGCAGAAGTGAACTTCAGCGAACACATCGCCCCCATCGTCTTCAACAATTGCGCCACCTGCCACCGCGAAGGACAGATCGCCCCCTTTGCGTTGACCGACTATGCCTCTGTGAAAAAGCACGCCAAGCAAATGGTCGAAGTCACGGGCGACCGCACCATGCCCCCCTGGCACGCCGACCCTGGCTTCATCGAATACGCCAACGACCGCTCCCTTTCCAAGGACCAGATCGCCCTTTTCTCCGATTGGCTCGCCGCCGGGACGCCGGAGGGAGATCCCGCCAAGCTCCCTGCCCTGCCTGTGATTCCAGAAGGCTGGCAATTGGGGAAACCCAGCCAGATCGTCACCATGCCCGAACCCTTCACCGTGCCCGCCGAAGGCAATGACATTTACCGCAAGTTCGTCATGCCCCTCAATCTCGATCACGATACCTGGGTGAGCGGCGTGGAGTTTCATCCGGGCGATCCCAAGGTCGTCCACCACATCCTCTACTATCTCGACAGCACGGGTAAAGGCCGGCAGGCCGACGCTGCCGACCCCTCCCCCGGCTTCGGCGGCAATGGCCCCTCCAATGGAGAAATGCGCTACATCGGCGGCTGGGATGTAGGTTCCCAACCCAACCTCCTGCCCCACGGACTGCGCTGGTTCGTTCCCAAGGGCTCAGACCTCGTCGTGCAGATCCACTACCATCCCAACGGCAAGGAAACCACCGACCAATCCTCCGTCGGCTTCTACTACTCCGAGGAGCCCACCGCCCGCCCCTGGTCCATCATCCCCGTCCCTCCGCACTTCGGCATGTTGCAGGGTATCGAAATCGACGCAGGTGAAAAGGAGCACATCGAAAAGGCCACCTTCACCATCCCCACGGACTGCGAAGCCTTCGCCGTCAATGCCCACGCCCACTACCTCGGCAAGCGCATGGAAATGACCGCCACCCTCCCCGACGGCACCACCCACTGGATGCTCAAGACCTCCAACTGGGATTTCCAGTGGCAGGAAGACTACACCTTCAAACAACCCATCAAGCTCCCCGCAGGCACCCGGCTCGATGTCACTCTCTCCTACGACAACTCCGCTGAGAACCCCCGCAACCCCACCCACCCACCCAAGCGCGTCATCTGGGGCACCTCCACCACCGATGAAATGGGCGTCATCACCATCCAGGTCATGTTCAACACCAAGGAGCAAAAAGACACCACCCACCAAGCCCTCCGCGACTTCCTCGCCAATCAAATGATCGACCGCCTCCTTGAAGGCAAGGAAAGCATCATGGACCTCGTCGGCGGCCGGCGCGGCAAGTCCGCCGCCAAAGCCCTCGAAGCCGCCCGCCTCCCCCTCCTCGCCCTCGATCTCGACCACGACGGCAAGCTCACCCCCGAGGAACGCATCCCCGCCATCGCCTTCATCATGGCCGGCCCCTTCATGAAAAACCTCGGCGCCATCGGCTTCGATTAAAACACCCCCATGCGCCCGCTCCTTCCCGTTGTCATTCCCGCCACCACCCTGGTGCTCGGAATCATCATCGGGAAATATCTCCCCTCCAACCCGGACGCCCCCGCACCCAAGCCCCCCAGCGCACAGGAACCGGCGATGCCCTCCCAGCAGGGAAACACCCATCCCGCGTTGCCCAAAGACAAACGCCCCAGCCGGGACAAGGTGTTGGCGATGGCGGAAATGTTGCCGGAAGGACCCCAGCGGCTCGCGTTCTTCGAGAACCTACTCTCCAGTGTCAAAGACAACCCGGAACTCATCACGGCCATCCTCGCCAACCTGACGCCTGAGCAAACGGTGAAGGTGATCGAGAAGGACAGCGGGTTTCTAACGCAACTCGATCCCGAGGCGGCCTTGGCGTGGATTGCCCAGATGCCGGATTCCGCAAGGAATGGATGCGTGGAGAAAGTCGCGGGTGCCTATGCTCAGAGAGACCTTGCCGCGGCCTACACCTGGGCCACCCAGGTTCCCGAAGGGTTGCAGCTTGACGCCATCAAGTCGGTGTTGGTCCAGATGACTGCCACGGATGCTCCGGGTGCCATGCAGAAGGCCCTGCTCATCACCGACCTAAACACGCGAAGCTATGTGGTTCAGAACGTGGCTCACGCCTCGGCCGCGATAGATGCGCCGACTGCGTTTCAAATTGCCTTGGGTATCGCAGATCCGGAGATGCAAAAGTTGGCGCTCCAGAAGATCATTCCCTTTTGGGCCAAGGATGATCAAGAGGCTGTGCAACGGATGCTGCCACAATCCACGGGGCCAGCTCGCATTGAGCTGCAATCCTACTTGCTGACGCAGAAACTTAACGAAAGCGGGGACGGAGGAATGGACTACCTGATGACGTTGGCGCGTTCCAACGTGGAGGAGGATTTAAAAGCGGCCAACCAGTTAGGTGGCAGCATTGGACGGTTCTGGAGTCATAAGGACCCTGCGGCGGGAGCGGCATGGCTTGGGCGACTGCCGGAAGGTAGATTGCGCTCTGTCAGCACGGAGGCGCTGGCTGAATCATGGACAAACAGTGACCCCATCGCCGCCAGCGCGTGGATCAATACCCTGACGGCCAGTGAAGACAAAGACTGGATAGTCCTGAACTTGGTGGACAAGCTCCAGCACAACGATCCCGAGGCGGCGGTCGTATGGGTCGGCCAGGTTCAAAACGTCGGCACGCGGGAAGCAGTCTGCCACGACGTATTCGATATGTGGTTGCGGAAAGATTACGCAGCAGCAGCCCAGGCCTTGCAGAAAGCGGACGTCCCAGAGGAAACAAAGGCGCAATGGCTGGAGGAGGCGAAGCCCACCGTGGATTCCTCAGCCGGGAAATAACTTCCTTCCGCAAAAACAGGAGCTATTTCTAGAATTACGGAAAATTCTAGAGTCCAAACGTAAATGGTGAGAAATCGGACAAAAAGAGATTAAGCAAACATTGGAGTTGATTGAGATCCAGCGTCACATGCTAGAGGTCACGCGTCACATTCTTGAGCAACCGCGTGAGTTGCTAGAGGGACCGCGTCACATTCTTGAGGGACCGCGTGAGTCTCTAGAGGGACCGCGTCACATTCTTGAAGGACCGCGTTAGTTGCTCGAGGTCCCGCGTTAGTTGTTCGAGGTCCCGCGTCAGTTTCTATAGGTCCCGCGTTAGTTGCCCAAACGAACGCGTCACATTTTAAAGGCATCAGGGTTTCCCGGGAGCGAAAAGGAATTACCAATTTGCTCCAAGATTGAACAATGTAACCATTCACTTCAAAGAAGGGCCATTAGAACACTGAAAAATGCCTCTTCAATCTCACCCAGGTGGGGCGAGGCTGCGCCCGAGCCATCCGTGATGGATGCCAGAGAGTTCAGTGCAGCCCTTTCTTGCGAAGATTGACCATCGATGGGCTTTGCGGCGCTAGCCAAACGCTTTCCGGACGCTGGGGCCGGAGTGACGAATGGCTCGGGCGCAGCCTCGCCCCACCTGGGGGGTGGGGATGGGTGCTACGCGGCCTTGGCGGCTTTCACAGCCTTGGCGGCGGCGTCTGCGAGGTCGGTGGCGGTGATGATGGGGAGGCCGCTTTCGAGGAGCATCTTACGGCCGAGTTCGACGTTGGTGCCTTCGAGGCGGACGACGAGGGGGACGCGGAGTTCGATGGTCTTGGCGGCGTTGATGATGCCTTGGGCGATGATATCGCATTTCATGATGCCGCCGAAGATGTTTACCAAGATGGCCTCGACTTTGGGGTCGGCGCAGAGGATGCGGAAGGCTTCGCGGACTTGTTCCTCTTTGGCACCGCCGCCGACGTCGAGGAAGTTGGCGGGGTCTCCGCCACATTGTTTGATGATGTCCATGGTGGCCATGGCGAGGCCGGCGCCGTTGACCATGCAGGCGATGTTGCCATCAAGGCCGATGTAGTTGAGATCAAATTTCCCGGCTTCGACTTCGCGGGGGTCTTCTTCGGTGAGGTCGCGGTAGGCGACGATGTCGGGGTGGCGGAAGAGGGCGTTGTCGTCGAAGTTGAACTTGGCGTCGAGGGCGAGGATTTCGCCGGTGGGGGTCTCGACGAGGGGGTTGATCTCGACCATGGAGCAGTCGCAGGCCATGAAGAGTTTGTAGAGGGAGGTGAGGACTTTCTCGAAGGCGCGGAGTTTGTCCGAGGAGAGGCCGACGGCTTTGCCGAGTTTCTTGCACTGGAAGGACTGGAGGCCGAGGGCGGGGTTGATGGGTTCGTTGATGATTTTCTCGGGCGTGTGTTCGGCGACTTCCTCGATGTTGACGCCGCCTTCGCTGCTGAGGACGATGACGGGGCGCTCGGTGGCGCGGTCGAGGAGGATGGCGAGGTAGTATTCTTTTTTAATATCCACGCCCTGGGCGATGAGGACCTTGCTGACGAGTTTGCCTTCGGGGCCGGTCTGATGGGTGACGAGCGTCTGGCCAATCATTTTGCCGGCGATGTCCGCAGCTTCCTCGGCGGTGTTCACCAAATGCACGCCGCCCTTGAAGCCATTCATAAAAGTCCCCTTGCCGCGTCCGCCTGCATGGACCTGGGCTTTGACGACGAGGCCTTTGCCGCCAAGCGCGGTGGCGGCAGCGGCGGCTTCCTCGCTGGTGCTGGCAACGGAGCCGCCGGGGGTGGGGACGCCGTATTTGAGGAAAAGTTCTTTGGCTTGGTATTCGTGGATGTTCATGTTGGGCGCGACACTAGAGCGTGCGGTTGCGGCGTCAATGGCATTTCCCCGGTGCATTCCAAGACAGGCATGCTTTAGTGCGCGCCTATGGGAGATTTCTGGTCTGGTGAGATAACCACATTGCAACGGTTGGTGAGCGGTCCGCCGGGGCGGCTGGCGGCTGGCTTGGGGCCTGGGAGCGGGGCGCGGCGGGTGACGCTGCTGCTGCCGTGCCATGCGCGGGAGCTGGGCACGGAGGCGTTTGCAAGAGTGCTGGCGGCCCTGCGGGAAATGAAATGGCTGCACCGGATCGTGATGGGATTGGATCAGGCGGGGGAGTCTGAAAACGCATGGCTGCAGGAGCGTTGTGCGGGTCTGGCGGAGGTGCTGTGGCTGGATGGGCCGGAGTGGAAACGACGGGTGGCGGAACTTCCTTTTGAAATACCGCCGTCGGGGAAGGGGCGGAATGTCTGGCTTTCGATGGGGTATGTTTTGGAAGATTCGCAGACGGAGGTGATTGCGATGCACGATTGTGATATCGAGACATACGATGCGGAGTTGCTGGCGCGTTTGGTGTATCCGGTGGCGCGGCCGGGATATGGCATGGAATTCAGCAAGGGTTACTACGCCAGGTTCTCGGATCGGCTGCACGGACGGCTGACGCGGTTGCTTTTCCAGCCGCTGGTGCAGGCGTTGCGGGAGCGGTTTCCATTGGACTCACGATGGAATTTCCTGCGGGCGTTCCGTTATCCGCTGGCGGGGGAGGTGGCGATGACTGCGGAGGTGGCCCGGAGCCTGCGCGTGCATGCGGGATGGGGACTGGAAACGGCGATGCTTGCGGAGGTGCATGAATTGCTGCCTGCAAGTGCCGTCTGCCAGGTGGATCTCTGCGACCGCTACGATCACCGGCATCAACCGCTGGAGTCAGGCCTGCGGGAACCGGCTCTGGAGGTGGCGCAAATGCTTCTGTCGATGGTTCGGGAATGGCCGGCGGATTTCGAGATCGTGGAGGAATATACCAGGCAGGCGGAGATCGCCAAGGCCTGCGGACAGGCACTGACGGCCTTCAATGGATTAAACAGTGCGCTGGAGGATGAGAATGCGGCCATCGCTCTGTTCGCTGCGGCAATTCGCAGGACGTCGCAGACGCGTCGTGCTCCGGTGCCACTGTTGCCAGCGTGGAAGAACGTACGAATGCGATGAAAATGGTGGCCTGCGCGTAATTTCGCGCTAGAAAGATCACGTAGGCCTCTGCATCTTGCCGCAGCCATACCCCGGCCTACCTTCCCCCATACCCTTCCATACCCCTCCTCTCCTACCACGATGCGGACCGAATGCCCTATTTGTCGAACCTCCTTCGATGTGACCGAGGCTCTCATAGGACAAACCGGACGATGCTCCACCTGCGGGGCGAAATTTGTCATCGCGGTGGCCGAATCCCCAACCCGACGACCAGACGGACAAACCACCCAACCTATGATTCCTCCCACCGAACCCGCTTCCGCCACGGCCACCGGCAAATTTCCCGTCGGTCCGTTGCTTCTTGCCACCACCGTGGCTGCCCTGACCGCCGGAGCCCTGGCATGGCTGAATCTGGGCACGGTTCCCGGGGCGCTGGTCCCGTGGGTGTCCTTTCTTGGAGAAATGCATCCGCTCTTTGTTCATTTTCCCGTGGGCTGGGTGATGGCCATCTTTATTCTGGGATTTCTGGATTCCGAGCGGCACGCGGGAGCCATGAAAATTTTGCTCTGGCTCAACCTTTTAACGTGCGCCGTGTCCCTCGTGGCCGGTCAGGCCTGTGCGATGGACCGCTCCCAGGGAGTCGTGCTGACACGGCATTTGTATACGGGATTTGCCGTCGGGATTTTTTCATGGCTGGCGTTGCTCACCTTTCTGGCACGGCGCCCGGGTGGGAATCCCTGGCCGTATCGGGTGGCAATTCTGGGGACCGTGGTTTCGGTGACCTTGGCCGGACATTTCGGGGCTACCCTGACGCATGGTGAATTGCTGGACAAGGCGCCCTGGGCCAAAAAGCCCATGGAAAGCTCGAAGATCTTGACCACGAATGTGCCGGAATCCGAACGCACGGTTTTGGGTGCGGTTATTTTACCCATTTTACAGTCGCGCTGCGTGAGTTGTCACGGGCCGGATAAGCAAAAGGGGAACCTGCGCCTGGACAGTTACGAGGCGATGATGGCCGCCGGAGAAAGTGAAAAGCATTCCTTCGTCGCCGCCAACCCTGCGGAAAGTGAATCGCTGGTGCGCGTTAAACTTCCCCTTGCTGAAGAGGACCACATGCCGCCCGAGAAGAAGCCGCAGCTCGAACCAAACGAACTTGCAGTGCTAGAATGGTGGGTGCTGGCAGGCGCCGATGCCAAACTGAAACTTTCCGAAGCTCCCGCGCCTGCTCCCATTAAGACCCAGCTTCAGGCGCTTGCCGCCAATCCACCCAAGGCTCCGGCGGGTATTTAATCCTCCACGAACCCGCGTAACTTGACGCCACGGTCAATCGCGGCGTTCCTGCCTTCGCTAAATTTACCAAAACTATGATGCGTTCACTCCTCCTCCTCGCCGCCGCCTCCCTGCCATTTTCCGCCTGGGCGGAGACTGCGCCCGAGGACAAGACTGTCCTCGAAGCCGTCGTCTTGAATATCTTCAACGGCAAATGCATCGGCTGCCACGGCCCCGCCAAACAAAAAGGCAAGCTGCGTCTGGACACTTATGAGGCCATGCTCAAGGGCGGCGAAAATAACAAGCCATCCATCATCCCCAAGGACCCTGCCACCAGTGAATCCCTCGTCCGCACCGCTCTTCCTCCCGAGCATGACGATCACATGCCGCCCAAGGACAAACCCCAGCTCACCCCTGAGGAAACGAACCTTCTCAAATGGTGGGTTGCCGCTGGAGCCGACGCCAAAGTTCTCGTCAAGGACTCCAATCCCCCCGCCGAACTCAAGGACCTCGTCCTCGCCAAAGCCAAGGAAACCTACGTCATCGCCGCCGCCCCCGCCTCCATCGCCGCCGCCGCCGCCCCGCCCGTCAATGCCCGCGATGAAAAAGTCATCGCCCTCGAAAAGGAAATCGGCAGCCCCATCCTCCAGGTTGCCCAGAATGACGCCGGACTTACCTTCAACGTCATCAACGTGGCGGACAAATTCGATGATGTCGCCCTCGCCAAATTTGCCGGCATCGCGGATCGTTTCGCCGATCTCAATCTCGGCCGCAGCAAAGTCACCGACGCCGGCCTGCAGAGCCTGGCCGGAATGAAAAACCTCACCCGCCTGCGCCTGGAAAATACGGCTGTTTCCGACGCGGGAATCGATGCCCTCCTTGGTCTGGAAAAACTCGAATACCTCAACCTCTACGGCACAAAAATCACCGATGCCGGCCTCGCCAAGCTGGAGAAACTCGCCAACCTCAAATCCCTCTATGCATGGCAAACCGGCGTCACCAAGCCCGCCGCCGAAGCCCTGCACACCAAGCTCCCCAAGCTCATGATCAACCTCGGATGGGAAAATGTCATTGGTGCTCCCGTGCCCCCACCCGCTCCGGCTCCCGCGGCACCCACCGCTGCCGCTCCAGCAGACCCCGAGGCCGCCGCGTTTACCGCAGTGATTCTTCCCATTTTCAAGGAAAAATGTACCGGCTGCCACGGCACCGAAAAGCAGAAGGGCAAACTTCAGATGCACGATTTCGCCAGCCTCCTCAAAGGTGGTGAAAATCAGGAAAAGGCCCCCGCCGTCGTCGCTGGCAAAAGCGCCGAGAGCCACGTCGTCCTACGCGCCCAGCTTCCCGCCGATAACGAGGACCACATGCCCCCCGATAAAAAGCCCCAGCTCACCGACAAGGAACTCGCCCTCATCAAATGGTGGATCGACGCCGGAGCCAACGCCGAGGTCAAGGTCAAGGACGCCAATATCCCGGCGGATCTGCTGAAATAAGCCCCTCGAAAATCGGCCTTCGAAACGCGGAGTCCGGGCCTCCCGTCCCTCCATCCGCGCCTGTTCCTGCACCAAAGAACCACGACCCGTGCCGGGTGTGACTTTTTTTATGATTTCCCGCTTGTGAAATTTTTCACAAGCGCCTATATCGGGTGACAGGACTACCCGGATCACGGGCGGGCCGTCACTATTTTATTGAATCCATCGCTCATGGCATCTGCTACTGACACACACGATCACAGCCACGCTCCCGCCGGAGGCGGAAACAGCGTCGCCCAAGTGCTGACGCGGGAACCGCTGGTTCTCAACAACCGCTCCATGCACTGGATTACGGAAAAAGTCTCCGGCATCGTGGAGAAACCGCAGCCCAAACTCTGGTGGTATCTCATCGTCCCATGTTTCCTCCTGACGATTGTGCTGGTTTCGTGTTTCACCTACCTCATTGCCACCGGTATCGGAGTCTGGGGGACGAATCACCCGGTCGCCTGGTGCTGGGACATTACGAATTTCGTGTTCTGGATCGGGATCGGTCACGCTGGAACGCTGATTTCGGCCATTCTTTTCCTGACGCGTCAGAAATGGCGGACAGGCGTGAACCGTGCTGCGGAAGCGATGACACTCTTCGCGGTCGTCTGCGCGGGTATTTTCCCCGCCCTGCACGTGGGCCGGGTTTGGATGGTTTACTTCCTGGCACCCATCCCCAACAGCAATGCCATCTGGCAGAATTTCAAATCCCCGCTGCTCTGGGACGTGTTCGCTGTTTCGACGTATTTCACGGTCTCCGTCATCTTCTGGTATCTAGGCCTCGTTCCTGACCTGGCTACGATGCGGGATCGCGCCAAGAGCAGCATCAAAAAGCTGGCCTACGGCATCTTCGCCCTCGGATGGCGTGGCGGCAACCGCCAGTGGCGGCATTATGAAATGGCCTATCTCCTCCTGGCCGCGCTTTCCACGCCGCTCGTGCTCTCCGTGCACACGGTCGTGTCCTTCGACTTCGCCACCTCCGTCGTTCCCGGCTGGCACACCACCATTTTCCCTCCCTACTTCGTGGCGGGCGCGATCTTCGGCGGATTCGCCATGGTGCTCACGCTCATGATCCCCTGCCGCAGCATCTACGGACTGCATGATCTGCTCACCGCAAAGCACATCGACAACATGACCAAGATCATCGCGCTGACGGGATCCATCGTCGGCTTTGCTTACCTCATGGAGCTGTTTGTCGCCTGGTATTCGGGCAGCAACTACGAGTTCGATGCCTTCAAGATCCGGATCATGTATGGTCCCTACACCTGGACTTACTACGCCATGTTCTTCTGCAACGTGATCGCCCCGCAGGCCTTCTGGTTTAAATACTGCCGGGAGAAACTGTGGATCGTCATGACCGTCTGTATGTTCGTCAATGCCGGGATGTGGTATGAGCGTTTCGTGATCATCGTCACCACCTTGGCGCGGGACTTCCTGCCCGGTCAGTGGGACGACTACCATCCCACCTGGGTGGAAATCTGGTCGTTCATTGGCACCATCGGTCTCTTCACAATGCTCTTCCTGCTTTTCCTGCGCTTCCTGCCAGTCATCGCCATGAGCGAAGTCAAAGGCGTGCTGCCCGAGGCTGACCCGCATTACGACCCCACCCGCTCCAAGCGCAAAACCGTCGTCCGCCCCTACCTCAAGGAAGTGGACAACCCCAGTTCGGATACGCAGCCGACTCTCGCCCCTGATGGTATCCCCGGCGGGGCCTAATTTTCAATCATTGCCACGCGACCCAACTTTTCTGCTGACATCATGGCCCAATCCACCCCATTGAAGCGCGTCCACGGAGCCCTCGCGGAATTCTCCAACGTTCAGGACCTTTATCGTGCCGCTGAAAAAGTGCGCGATGCCGGATTCAAACACTGGGATGTCCACAGCCCGTTCCCCATCCACGGCATGGACGATGCCATGGGCCTGCCCAAGAGCATCCTGTCGCTCTTCGTGCTCATCGGCGGTGCCACCGGCACCACCACCGCGTTTCTGCTGCAATACATCACTCAGGTTGTCATCTATCCGACTGTGGTTCAATCCAAGCCCGCGAACATTTTCACCATTCCGGCGTTCTTCCCGGTCATGTTCGAACTGACAATCCTTTTCTCGGCCTTTACCTGTCTGTTCGGTGGTCTGGCTCTCATGAAATTGCCCCGGTTAAACCACCCGCTCTTCAACTCCCAGAATTTTCTCAAATTCTCCGATGATGGCTTCTTCCTGTGCATCGAAGCCCGCGACCCAAGTTTTTCCATCGAGAAAACCCAGGCGTTTCTCAAGGAACTCGGCGGCAAAAATCTCGAAATCGTGGAGGACGAAATTTAATTTCCCGAAATCATGCGCCACTTCTTTCTAGCCTTCCTCCTCATCTGCGTCACCGTCGTCGGCGTCGCCGGGTTCCGCGGTGATAAGTTTTCCAAACCTCCGATCGAAATCTTCGACGACATGGCCCATCAGGGCAAAGTCCGTCCGCAAGCCTCAAACTATTTCTTCGCCGATGGCCAGGGTGCCCGCCAGCCGGTGATCGGAGCCACGCCCATGGGAGCCACACTTCCGGATAAACTGGCGGCTGACGGATATCGTGATCCCTACGGATTCTCCTCCGGGGGTTCCGATTATTACAGCTCCGGTAAAATGGAAGACGGCACGTTCTGGGGCGATGGATTTCCCGACGGTGTGGAAATCAACGAGGTCTCGATCCGCCGCGGCCAGCAGGTTTACAACATACATTGCGCCATCTGCCACGGCAAGGCTGGCAATGGCAAGGGAGCCCTCGCCATGCGCCAGGACACCCCCAAGGCCGCCTACGGGATTGCCAATATTGCCGACTTCACCAGCGCCGCCTTCACGGACAAGGAGAACGCCACCTACAAACCCAACGGGTCCATCTTCAATACGATCACCTACGGCCAGGGCCTCATGGGCCGCTATGGCGACAAAATCAACGTGCCTGACCGCTGGGCGGTCATCGCTTACGTCCGCACCTTCGGCCTGAGCCGCTCTGCTCCGCTGAGCGACCCCGCCGTCGCCAAAGCCTGGGACGCCGCCAAGCAAGCAGGCAAAGCCAAAGAATAACCAAGATTCCCGACCCACCTTTCCATCGATGAGCCACCATCACATCGCAGTCACCGAGATCCCCGCAGGAGGAGAGAACCTCCGCGTGGATAAAATCGCCTCGCTCAAATCCCTCTGCCTTTTGGTGGGCGGTGTGGGCGCGGTCATTTCGGCCTTCCTCCTGCTTCCGCAAATCTTCAGCGAAGGGGCGCGCGATTCCCTCGGACGTTCCTTTTCCTTCTCCTGGCTCTTCGCCTTCGAGGTCTTCTTCACCATCACCGTCGGTGCTCTGTTTTGGGTCCTCCTCCACAATGCCTCCAACTCCGGCTGGGGCGTCGCTATCCGCCGGATTCCGGAGACGCTTTCCAACAACTTCCTGCTCATCTTCATTCTCGGCCTGCCGTTGATTCTGATTCCTAATGTCAGGGAAACGGTCTGGACTTGGATTGGGCATCACGCCTACATCGCAGATACGGTGGCGCTTCCCGAAGGCGTGGAGGCCTCGCTGCCAGCCCAGATTCATGCGGGTGGCCATGCCACGCATCTCCTGGCGCACAAATACGGCTACCTGCACCTTGGCTGGGGAGTGATTCCCGGCTGGGACATGCGCTACATCATCTTCTTTGCGCTCCTCGGATTTGGAGCCTGGAAAATGCGCGTTTACAGCGTCAGCCAGGACACCACGGGCGACGTGCAAACCACCTTCAGCGCACGCCGTTTCGCCGCAGGCTGGTTGCCTGTCATGGCCGTTTTCTCCAGCTTTGCGGCGATCGACTGGATCGAGGGATTGAACTACAAATGGTTCAGCACCATGTGGCCGGTCAACGTGTTCGCCGCCTCGGCCCTGAGTTCCATGGCATTGATCATCCTGGTGGTGGGCATGCTGCGCCGGACCGGGCACTTCAAGCACATTGTTTCCGCCGAGCATTTTCACATCATGGGGAAACTGATGCATGCCTTCATCATCTTCTGGGCCTACATCTGTTTCAGCCAATACTTCCTCATCTGGTATGCAAACATTCCTGAGGAAACGCAGTTTTACGCCATTCGGAACACGGGCGGCTGGTGGTTCTTCAGCATCGCGCTGACCTTCCTGCACTTCGTGGTGCCGTTCCTGGCCCTGTTGAAACGCGATGCCAAGAAGAACCTCAACGTCATCATGGGCATCGCCGTCTATGTCATTTTCATCCACCTGCTGGAAGTTTACTGGTGGGTGATCCCCCAGCGCGGACCGGTCCTCTATGATGCCAGTGCCGCCCCGAAATTCGGCCGCCTCGCCGTCGACTTCGGTCTCGATGCCCTGGCGCTCGTGACTTTCGCCGGACTCTTCGGCTACTTCTTCCTCAAACGCCTCGCCACTGCCAGCATCTATCCCTGCGGCGATCCCCGCCTCGAGGAGTCTGTGAACTTGATGAACTAATTCCTCACTTTCCAACTCTCCCACTCCACTCACTCTCTCAACAACATGGACGAACATCCCGGAGATACCCTCGGTAAACGATTCCTCGCCTTCTGGGGAACCATTGCCGCCGTGCTGGCATTCGGCATCCTCATTTACCTCGTCAAAGGCCTCTTCGGTCCGGATTCCACCGATCCCCTCGACGGCGGAGTCGGCGCAGATCGCCTCGCCAGAAAGGCCCTTGTGGACACGGATCAGGAGGCTGAGGCCACCAAATACGCTTTCGACAAGGACAAACAACTGGTGACCATTCCCACCACCGACGCCATCCCTTACGCCGCCTCCGTCCTTTCCAAACAAAAGGCCGAGAAAAGCAAGATGCCCGTCCCCGGAGCCGCCCCCGCCACCGGCGGAACCGGTGCCCACGACCCTAACCAGTCCGCCTTCGACAAGCTTTAACCAAGCGGGTCTTCCAAGGTGGGGCGAGGCTGTGCCCGAGCCCATTCGTGTCACAAATTCCAAGGATTCATAACACCCCAGCCTTGCGCAGCAGAGCTGTGCGCCAGTCAATCTTCGCAGGACCAGCAGCACCCCAACTCCCCAGCCTCCCTCACGACAGGCTCGGACGCAGCCTCGCCCCACCTCAAAACCTTTCATTCAGCCACAGCGGTAGAGGGCGGGGTCACGAGAGCCCACCCACTCACGAGGCCCTTCACTGGCTGAGTCACTTCACGCGACCCAATTGAAAAGCGTCTGACGTCCGCCTCCCCTACGCATTGAACTCCCACCCCTTGCGATACGTCCGTTTCACAAACGCCGCCGCCTCCGGAACATTCGTCACCTGAAGTTTGGCAGCGTCCCAGACGATTTTCTTTCCGACGCGATACGCCACATTTCCCAGGTGGTTGGCCTCGGTGAGCCCGCCGCTGTAATCAAAATTACAAGTCGTTGGCCCGCCGTTTTTGCAGGCATGCAGCCATTCTGCATGGTGCCCGATGCTGTTCGGGATCGTCGGCGCCGGGGCCACGAAATCCTTAAATTTTTCCTCTGGCAGAAGCACATGCTTGTCGTAATCCGCCAGCAGCATGCCCTTGCTGCCGATGAACAGGCAGGCGGAATCCCACTGGGGGATTTGTTTGTCCTTCCATATTTGAGGTTTCATTTCACCCTGATACCAGGTGAGTTTCACGGCCGGCATGTCACCACGCGGACCATATTCGTAGTGGGCGGACATCGATGCCGGGGCCAGCTCGGGATGCGGCGGAGGACCGGAGGCTTCAACGGTAAGCGGGGCATCGAGTTTTAGCGCCCAGAAGGGAAGATCATTCCAATGCGACCCCAGATCGCTCATAGTCCCGCTGCCGAAATCCCACCACCGATACCATTTCGGCCCTGGGAAATAATCGCTGTGAAATGGCCGGTCCGCTGCTGGTCCGAGAAACAAATCCCAATGGAAATACGCCGGCGGCGTTTGCGCTTCCTTAGGGCGATCCTGCACCGCCAGAATATCGCCAAACTTCGCCGCCGCCTCAGGACTCTGCAATCCCCAGGCCCGCGAAACCCAGACGTGGGCTTCCGTCACCGGACCAATCGCCCCGCCCTGGATCAGTTCCACCACACGACGATAATTTGTCCCGGCATGAATCTGCGTGCCCATCTGCGTCGCCACTTTCGCCTTCTTGGCGGCCTCACGAATGATCCGCGTTTCCCAGACATTGTGGGTGAGGGGTTTTTCACAGTAGACGTGCTTGCCAGCCTTGAGTGCAGGGAGCGTGGCCAGCGCGTGCGTGTGTTCCGCGGTGCTCACCACCACGGCATCGTAATCCTTCAGTTCGGCATAGAGTTGCCGGAAATCGATAAATTTCTTAGCCTCCGCATATTTGGCCGCCGCCGAATTCAGATTGTTTTCGTTCACATCGCAGAGCGCCACGATGTGCTCCCCGGCTGCTGCCACATCGGCCAGATTGCTTCCCCCGCGTCCCCCACATCCGATCACTGCGATGTTTAATTTGCTGTTCAAGTTCTGGGCACGAACCACTGCGGGAAATCCCAGGGCAGCGGTTGTAAGCGCTGACGTGCGCAGAAATTGACGGCGGGTGGAGGCAACAGTGTTGGGCGTATATTTGTGATCCATGCCGGAATCATGCCAGAGACGGCCCGGGCATGGCAATGGCCAATCGCTCCGCATGAGCGCATGCGTAGGACTATTTCGCGACCTTCGGCACCAGAATGATCTGGCGGCAATCCATCACGGCTCCACCGGGTTTTGATTTGGCGCGCAGTTCCAGCGTCTGTTCACCGGCCTCCTTGAAGGTGATTTCGCCGATTTCCCGCTCTTCGAAATTTTGGAAATGCCCGGTGTCCTTGACGATAAATTTACTCGACTGCCCGGCACAACTCACCTCCACCTCAGCGCCACCGCTCCCCGTGCCGCATCCCTGCCAGATATGGATGACATAGGTGCCGGGTTTTTGAACGTTGAATTTCCAATCCGCCCAGTCGGCGGCATTGACCCAGAATCCCAGTGTGTTTTTCTTTTCGAGGGGCTCGTATTGAAGTTTCTCCCCGTGCGGCGCGGCCTTGCTGGAATGCAGCATGATTCGCCCACCGCTGAGCTGCGCAGCGGAAGCGGAGAGCTTGGTGATAAAATCGCTCTGGGCATAGGAGCCGTGACACTCCGCACAGGATGCCATTTTTCCACGCTCAATGATTTTCGCCGCGCTCCCATCCACCGTAAAATATTCCCAATCACCACCCTCCGGAAAGTATCCGGCTTCGCGTTTCAGCATTCCAGTGAAGCCCTGAGTTTTATTCTCCGTCGTAGCGAGCTTTTCCTTCAGCACCAGACTGCCTTCGGAAAATTTCCCCCAAGGATCGAAATACGACTGGGCCGCCGCCGGGCTGGCAAAGGCGTGGATCGAGGAAGCATCATGGCCCGGGACCAGTCGAAGTTTGGCTTGTTCATCCGCCTCTGCAGGCGTGAGCGTTCTGCACAATTCGGCGAAACGGGAATTCACCTCCTTGGGCTTTGGCGTCAGACGTTCAAGTTTGGCCCGGTCCTTCACGATGCTCAGCAATTCCGCATCCGTCGGAGAGGCTTGAGTGAAACCCAGGGCGAACAGGCTGCAGCAGAGGAGTGTTTTCATGATGAGTGGAGCTTAAAGAATGGGCGCGGCGTGCGCAAGGGGGCCGATGTAAGATGTTTGTAAAACAAACCAGCCCGCAGAGTGATCCGCGGGCTGGTTCGCATGAATGGTATCGTTCAAAGTTATGGAAGGACTTTGACCTTCAGATCCTTGTAGTGAACTTCGCAGCCGGGATCGTGGGCCTGGATGGCGAAGGTGCCGCCTTTGAGCCAGCGAGCAGCCTGGTCGGGAGCGCGGGGATCGCCTTCTTTTTCAGTGTAATCGGCGGTCACCTTGCCGTTGATGGAAACGGTGATGTGTTTGCCCTCGACTTTGATTTCGTAATCGAACCACACGTCGTCCTTCACAATGACGTCCTTGAAATCCTGCACCGCATAAAGGCTGCCGGTGCGGCGGGGATCCTTGTCGAAACTGTTGTTTACCTGGCACTCATAGCCTTTGGAGGGCCAGCCGTCCTTTTGGTATTCGGTGTGAAGGTAGAGGCCGGAGTTGGCGTTAGCCTTGGTGAGGACCTTGGCCTTGAAGATGAAATTGTTGAACGTCGCCTTGCCGTCCTTGCCTTGATAAAACAGGTGGGCGCGGCCTCCCTTGACGATGAGTTCGCCATCCTTCGCGGAGAAAACATTCTTGTCCTTGTCCTCCTCATTGGCCTTCCAGCCATCGAGGGATTTTCCATCGAAGAGGGAGACGAAGCCGTCGGCGGATTTCTCCTGGGCGACGGTGACGGTGAGCAGCAGGGCGCTGATGAGGGTGATAAATTTCATGGGTGGGAGTGTTTTGATGTTGAGGAAAGGATGTCCTGAGGGACGCGGCATCTGTAGCAGAGATTACCCTGCTGCCTTCTACGTAAAGACGTCCATCCCAACACCGTAGAGGGCGAGGTCACGAGACCCAAACCTCCAACCGCAGATTCCCCTCCTGCCACCAGGGGGTCTCGTGACCTGGCCCTCTACGCTGGGGTGGAGATTTCGTTGTCACTGCGAAAAAGGCTGGGTCATGGTAGAATCTCCCTGCCCATGCCCGCCCCCGACCGTCTTCCCATCTACGAACTGGAACCCGCCCTGTTGCGGATGTTTCGCTCGGGCCTGCCGAACAAACGCGTCGTCATCGAGGCTCCAACCGGCTCGGGGAAATCCACCCAGATTCCCCAGATGCTATTCTCCAACGGCGTTCTCAACGGCGGGGAAGTCGTCATCCTCCAGCCCCGCCGCATTGCCGCAAGAATGCTCGCGCGGCGGGTGGCGGAGGAAATGCAGGTGCAACTCGGTGCGGAGGTCGGTTACCAAGTGCGACTGGAAAGCGCCATCAGCGCGAAGACGCGCATCCGTTATGTCACGGAGGGCATCCTGCTGCGTCGGATGCTGGATGATCCCGAGTTGCGTGGCGTCTCCGCTGTTGTCTTCGACGAATTTCACGAACGCCACCTCTATGGCGATGTCACGCTGGCGCGCGCGCTCGACTTGCAGGAGAAACTCCGCCCGGACCTCGCCATCCTCGTCATGTCCGCCACGCTTCAGACCGCTGAGTTGAAACAATTCCTCCAGCCGTGCGAACACCTCATTTCAGAAGGTCGCACCTTCCCGGTGGAAATCCGCTACGCTGCGCCGCGCACCGCCACGGGCGATGATCTTCCGGAGCATGCCGCCCGCATCTGTGCTGAGACCATGAGCCGCATGCCCGATGGCCACGCGCTCATCTTCATGCCCGGGGCCTTTGAGATTCGCAAGACCATGGAAGCCCTCGGGCGCGAGAAGGCGCTCAAGGGCATGGAAATTTTACCGCTCCATGGCGAGCTGCCACCCCAGCAGCAGGACGCTGCCGTGGCCAGCGGCGGAGCGCGGCGCATTGTCGTCGCCACAAATGTCGCGGAGACATCGCTCACCATTGATGGCGTGCAGCTGGTCATCGATGGCGGCCAGGCGAGGACCGCCGCCTATGATCCCAACCGCGGTCTGAACACGCTCACGATCCAATCCATTTCCCGCGCCAGCGCCGATCAGCGTGCCGGGCGCGCAGGCCGCACCGGTCCAGGCGTTTGCATTCGGCTGTGGAGCGAATCGCATCATGGCAAACGTCCCGCTGCGGAAGTCCCGGAGATCCGCCGCATGGATCTCGCGGAAGTCGCCCTTGGTCTCCACGCCGCCGAGGTCGAGGACCTCAGCGCCTTCCGATGGTTCGATCCCCCCGATGCCAAATCTCTCGTCCTCGCGGAAAATTTGCTGCACCAACTCGGTGCCATCGACGCCCACGGCCACCTCACCCCGCTCGGCGGGCGGCTCACGCGCCACCCGCTTCATCCCCGCCAGGCCCGCGTGCTGGAGGAGGCCTCCCAGCGCGACTGCCTGCCCGCGCTCGCGCTCCTGATGGCCCTGCTTCAGGGACGCAGCATTTTTATGAAATCCCAGGGCGGCTCCGCCCAGCGTTTCCATGACCCGGACGACCGCAGCGATTTCTACCCACTGCTCCGCGCCTGGCAGGCCGCCGCAGCGGAAAATTTCCACCCCGATGCCTGCGGCCGACTCGGCATCAATGGCCGGGCCGCCAGCGAAGCCTCGCGCCTCGCCGCCAGACTCGTCCGCACGCAGGGCCCGGTTGAACTCCCCGAGCACGAGACCCTCGCCAAAGTCCTCCTCGCCGGCTATTCCGACCACGTCGCCAAACGCTCCAATGTCGCCAGCACCGCCTGCGAAGTCGTCGGCAAACGCCGCGGCACCGTCGCCAAGGAAAGCATTATCAAAGGCCACGAACTCCTCGTCGCCGCCGAGATGACCGAAGTCCAGGGCCGCGACATTCAAGTCCTCCTCAGCCTCAATACCGAAATCGAGGAGACCTGGCTTCAGGAAATGTTTCCGGACGATTTCGCACGCACCGTCGGCCCCACTTGGGATACGCTCCAACGGCGCGTCCAGCAGAAGGAAACCGTCCGTTTCCGTGATCTCATCCTTCGCGAACGCCAGTCCGGCGAACCCACGGATTCCGCCGCCGCCACCCTCCTTGCCGAAATGGTCTTCGACGGCTCGCTCGTCTTCACCGGATGGGACGACAACGCCCAACAATGGCTCGCGCGGCTGAATTTTCTCCGCCAGCACATGCCCGAACTCGAACTCCCCGAGTTCACCGAGTCCGACCGCCGCCTCGTTTACGAGGAACTTTTCCACGGCTGCAAAAGCTACAAGGAAATCAAGGAACTCAACCCCGCCCCCGCCCTCCAGGCCTGGCTCAGCCACACCCAGAACCAGGCCCTCCAGCGCCACGCCCCCGAGCGCATTGACCTCGCCGCCGGACGCAAAGCCAAGATCAATTACGCTCACGGCACCGAGCCCACCATCGCCTCGCGCATCCAGGATTTCTATGGACAGAAGGAAACTCCCCGCATCGCCGCCGGCCGCGTCCCCCTGCTCATCCAACTCCTCGCCCCCAACATGCGGCCCATTCAGGTCACCAAGGACCTCGCCAGCTTTTGGCTGAACAGCTACCCCGCCATCGCCAAGGAACTCAAACGCCGCTACCCCAAGCACGAGTGGCGTGAGGTGTGAGCGCGCGCCGCCATATTCTGGCTTGGCAAAACGGTGGAGGATCCGTAAAATGAAGTGCGCTGGAATATCATCCCCTCCAACTTCCGAATGCCCGCATGATCCGCCACCTCTCCCTCAGCCGTGTTCTCCAGGGCGGCACCATGGCCATCCTTTTTCTCGGTGGCCTGCGTGAGGCTGCGGCCATCAATGCCAGCCCACAGCCGGTGGAGGTGACGCAGGCGGATGGATCGGTGGTGAAGCTGCACATTCGGGGGGATGAGTCGTTCAATTGGTTTGAGGACGAGGCGGGCTACACGGTGGTCCGGCAGGGAGGTGAATATTTCTATGGGCGGTTGGATGCGGCAGGGAAGTTGGTGGCGAGCGACGTGCGGGCCGCAAAAGGCTCTGCGGCATCCCTGGGGGTTCCCAAGCACCTGCTGCCGGAACCAGCCAAACGCGAGAGACGGAAAATGGGTCCCGCCCTGGTGCAGGGCGGAGGTGCGGCGGACGCGGCTTCGGCACCTCCGGCCCTGGTACCTCCTTCAGGCACGGTGAAAAATCTCGTCGTGCTCTGCCGGTTTGCCGACCACACCCTCGGCGTGCACACCCGGGCGGAAACTGACTACGATACGATCTTCAATGCCGTCGGCGGTAATCCCACCCTTGCCCCCACCGGTAGTGTGCGGGACTATTACACCGAAAATTCCTACGGCGTAATGACGTTGCAAAGTTCCGTCACGGTCTGGGTCACCCTGCCTCAAACCGAGGCCTACTACGCCAACGGCGCGGATGGCACGGGCTCCTATCCGCAGAACGCCCAGAAGATGGTGGAGGACGCCCTCGCATTAGCGGATGCCACGGTGAATTTTGGGCAGTTTGACCAGGACAATGATGGATTTATCGATGCCATTTCTGTCATCCATTCCGGCTATGGAGCGGAAACGGGCGGCGGTGGGGGAAACTGGATCTGGTCGCACCGTTGGGCGCTGCCGACCAACTGGACAAGCGCCGACAACAACGGACTAGGTGTGAAAGTGAAGGTGCGCGATTACCACACGGAGCCCGCACTCTGGGGGACGAGCGGCACTTCCCCGGTGCGTATCGGCGTCATCTGCCACGAGACGGGCCATTTTTTCGGCCTTCCGGACCTCTACGACACAGATGGCACCAGCGAGGGCATTGGCTCGTGGTGTCTGATGGCCAACTCCTGGGGGTTCGATAACTCCCAGCTTCACCCACCCCATTTCTCCGCCTGGTGCAAAATCCAGCTCGGCTGGGTAGCGCCCACCGTCATCGGTGCCGGACCGCAAACTGCCCAGCGCGTTGAAACCACCGCCTCCGTCCTCAAGATCACCACCGGATTTCCGTCTGGAGAATATTTGCTAGTGGAAAACCGCCAGCCCTACGGCATGGAATCAGCCATGCCCCAGGGAGGCCTCGCTATCTGGCACATCGATGAATCCAAGGCGAACAACACGACGGAAGGCTATCCCGGGCAGGTGGGGTGGCCAGGCAACGGCAGCCATTATAAAATCGCCCTGCTGCAGGCGGATGGTCTTTACAACATGGAAAAGAAAAACAACCGTGGCGACGGCGGTGACGTTTACCGCAGTGGCGGGGTGAGCCAGATCAATTCCACCACGGTCCCGGACACCAAGTCCTACAAGGGCGGCGTTATCACCTCCTCCGGAAATGTGATCAGTGGCATCAGCGCCTCCGGTGCGACCATGACGTTCAATCTGGCGTTCGACACATCCGTTCCGGAAATCGACATCACTGGCAACGGGGTCAGCATTGTGGACGGCGATACCACGCCGACCACGGCGGATTTCACCGATTTCGGAACCGCCGCCATCACCGGTGGCACAGTCGTGCACACGTTCGTCCTTCAAAATCTCGGCACCGGCCCGCTGAGCCTCACCGGCACCCCCAAGGTGACGGTGAGCGGCACCGATGCCGCAGATTTTACGGTGACAGCACAACCCGCTTCCCCGGTCGCGGCAGGGGGATCTGCGTCTTTTCAGGTGACTTTCGATCCCAGCACCGGCGGGACTCTGGCGGCCACCCTCACCATTGCCAATGATGACAGCGACGAGAATCCCTACACCTTTGCCATTCGCGGAACCGGTGCCTCTCCCGAGATCAACGTAAGGGGCAACGGAACAAATATCTCGGATGGCGACACCACTCCGCGCACCGGGGATTCCACAAGTTTTGGCACCACCAGCGTGACTGGGGGCACCATTATCAAGACCTTTACCGTTGAAAATACCGGAAGCGCCCCCCTAAATCTCACCGCGCCTGTGAGCGTGACTGGCACCGATCCAAACGATTTCTTCATCAGCCAGCAGCCCGCCTCTATCGTCGCGGTGGGAAGTTCCACAACCTTTGATGTCACCTTCGATCCGACCACCACCGGGACGCGCAATGCCACCCTTTCGATCGCCAACGACGACAGCAATGAAAATCCCTACACCTTTGCCATCCGCGGCACCGGAGCCGTGGGGGAGATCAACATCCTAGGCAATGGGATTGACATCGTGGATGGCGACATCACGCCGTCTTCTGCAGACTTCACGGATTTCGGTAGCGTGCCCGCCGCCACCGGCACGATGGTCCGCACTTTCACCATCGAAAATCTAGGAACCAGCAACCTGGGCATCACCGGCACGCCCAAGGTGAGCCTCAGCGGCCCGAACGGAGCGGATTTTACCTTGAGCACCCAGCCCGCTTCACCGGTGGCTCCCGGCGGCACCACCACCTTCCAAATCACCTTTGATCCCACCGCCATCGGCCTGCGTTCCGCCACGCTTACGATCGCCAATGACGACACCAACGAGAACCCCTACGATTTCGCCATCCAGGGCACCGGCACCAATTCGGCACCCACCGGCATCGCCCTCAGCGCCACCACCATCGTGGAGAACAATGCGCCGAATGCCACGGTTGCCACCCTCACGGGCACGGATCCCGATGCCGGGCAATCCGCGACGCTGGCCTTCAGCCTGGTCAGCGGAACCGGGAGCATGGACAATGCCAGTTTCACCATTGTCGGGAGCGCATTGAAACTCACCCCCAGCGCCAACTTTGAAGCGCAGGCCAGTTACAGCATCCGCCTGCGGGCCACGGACAGCGGCACGCCAGGGCTGACGTATGAGCAAAGTTTTCTCATCACCGTGACCGATGTCAATGAAGTCCCCTCAGACATCATCCTCAGCGACACAAGCATCGCGGAAAACAACGCACTCAATGCCATCATCGGCACCCTCGGATTCATGGACCCCGATTCCGGAGGAACGCACACCTTCTCGCTGGCCACGGGATCAGGCGACACCGACAACGCGAGTTTCACGATCAGCGGCACCTCCCTGTGCCTCACGCCATCAGCTGATTTTGAAGCGAAATCAAACTATGCGGTGCGCGTGCGCGTCACGGACAACGGCGGATTGATTTTCGAGAAACCATTCCTCATCGCGATCACCGATGTCTTTGAAAACGTTTCCCCCACGTTTGCCGGATGCATTTTCCGGGGGCTCCGGAACACCCCCCTCATCATTCCCGTGGCCTCCATCCTCGTCCGCGCTGCGGATACCGACGGCGGCACCCTGTCCCTCTCCTCCTTCTCCCCGCTCTGCAGCATGGGCGGCACCCTCACTTCCGGCGGAGGCAGTCTCACTTACACCCCGCCCACGGACTTTGGCGGATTGGACTCCTTTGCCGTCACCATTGCCGACGGCCAGGGCGGAACGGTGGACGGCACCGTCACCTTATTCATCAGCGACCATGACCCGCTGGCGCCCAACACCGCCCAGATGGTCCGCCAGCCCAACGGCCACATCGCCCTGCTCTTCCAAGTCCTCCCCGGCCAGCCCTCCACCATCCAGCGCAGTACCGATCTGCACATCTGGACCCCCCTGCACCAGGCCAACGCCGATCCGGACGGCCTGCTGTCCTTCCTCGACACCAACCCGCCCGCGCGGACATTCTACAAAGCCGTCCCGCAGTGAGACCACCGCCCATCCCCCCTTCACCAGAAGAAACGCCGGCGGCGGCTCGGGCCAATGCCCCCCAGATAGACCGCGCGGATGAGCGGCTTGCGCGGCGCCTCCGCCAGCACGAGCAACTCCACCTCCCCCTCCTCTTTGATGCCGTAAGTGCCCGGTGAATAGGGCAGCCGCAGGCGCACCTTCCGCTCCACACCCTCCACGACGTAGCGGAGGGTGACATAATAAACATACGTGGGCGTGAACTGCATCGGAGCCGTATCACTATCGCTGTGCGAATTCATGTCATAACGGTCCACCACCACCGCCGTGCCTTTGATGGGCGTGCCCTGGCTCAGGATCTTCCTCACCAGAACGTAGCGCCGCGCCAGCACCCCCCACGCCACCGCCGTCAGCGCCAGCCCCGCCGCCGCCACCCACGGCGCATACTCCACCTCCGGCGTCACCTCCCCCTGCGGCCCCGCATTGGGAATCGGTCGTGTCATCCACCACATCCCCGCTGCCAGCATCAGCCCCAGCGCCCCCGGCAGCACCGCCCTTTGGATCGTGAAATCCATCCAATAAAGGGACTGAAGACCGGGGAGGGGATTGGGAGCGGAGTTCATTAGTGAAAGCGTAGGATTTTCCGGGAAATCACCCACACGTCAACCCCAAGACGCTCTTCCAAGACCTCCCATTTCAGGAAAATCCAAGGAAATGAGGGGGAGGATGCGGAGTTGGGTTTGGGAAACTGTTCAGACGAGAGGTGAAAGTGGGACAAAGTGACGCGATTTTGGCTTTTTCAACTCATGGGAGGGGTGCCATGACTTAACTGGAGGGGTACCATGACTTCATGGACGGGGGCACATGACATCATGCAGAGGGTAGCATGACATCATGGGGTGGCGGACAATGGGTGCTAAGTGTTCCCGTTTGGAAACTTGGCCCGGACTTTTTCGATGTCCTCCTTTTTGAGAATCCATTCTTCGGTATAACCGCATGAGCCACACACATGCCGGGCCAATCCGACACAACCGGCCATGGTCAAGCCAAGTGGAATAAGGCTGCTTTTTGACTTTCTCATCGAAACGACAAGGATGTCATGCGATCCACATTTGGGGCAGGCCTTGGTGTTTTTCATGTTGGGTGTTTTCTTAAACTCATTTTCGCTGAGGCCTTTTTGTGTTGGTCAGGCCGGCCACTGCCGGAAGACGATGCAAACGCCGGTCTTGTCGAGCACGGAGAACTCCAGCGCTCCCCAGGGCCTCTGGGTAACGCGAGGCAGGTTGGGATGCAGCATTTCCGGCCGTTTGGCGGCGATCTCCGCGTGCATTTCCTCGATGGTGTCTGTTTCGATGGCGATCTCCGGTCGTTCCAAGGCCGCGCCTTCGGGGTAGACGACGACATAGGCCTTGGCACCGTCCCGGCCCACAACGGCCAGTCCGCTGTCCTGGTAAAGGACGGTGAAGCCCAGGCCATTGACGAACAAATCGAGCCCTTCCTCCATATGGTTGAAGAACACTTTGGGAACCAGTCGGATCATCATAGGTTAGTGGGTTGTGGATGCTTTCGTGTGGACTGACGAAACAAGAGTCGGACGTTGAGCGCATTTGGCGCTGGCGTCATGGGGGGATTTAAGGGAAAAGAATGGGGATCGTCAACCCTCGTGGCGCGTGCTTGGGGAGTGAGCGTGCGCCCCAGCTTCCCGCTCGACTCTGGCCACTCTGAGCTGGTAGTTGGAATACCAAACGCGTTGCCCCGTTTCCTGGGCAACCTTGTGTTCGGTGTGAGACTTCCAAGCCGCGATCGCCTCCTCGCCCGACCAATAGGACACCGTGATGCCAAGGCCATCCGGCGTGCGTGCGCTTTCCACCCCGAGGAATCCAGGCTGCTCTGCCGCCAGTTCAACCATCCGCTCGGCCATGTGGTCGTAACCCCGGTCACCCTCCGTGCGCAGTGAGGTGAAGATGACCGCGTAATACGGAGGCTGGGGTGTGTGGGCGATGGTGTTGGACATGGGGTGTGTGGGGAACTTACCGGTTGCGATGCTTCAGTGCTGGGGCCTTTTGATCCTATCACTTCACTCTGCTGCTGGAGCATCTACCTCAGGCTGCGTGACAGCCGTGAGTCTGAGCCATGGAGATGAGCGCTCCTGGTTAGTGACTCGTAATGTCACATCGCAGGTGTAGGAGTGTCGTCCGTTAGCGGTGAAATAAAGCTGGAGGATAAGATCGTCTCCATCCCAATGCTTGGGGTTCGAGATGCAAGCAAAGTCAACTTCAGTGGCATCAACGCGCCCGAGCGCGTTTTGGGCATAATCTGGAATCTCCAGGTTGGTAGCGCGGCTGGGTGTGACAACGATCACGTGAATGTCCGTGCTATGCCGGGTATCGCGGTCCATAATCGCCACGAAGCGACCAGACTTGTCCCAGAGCGCCTTGCAATATTTCTGGGCGGATGTGTAAGGGCGAAATCCGCTGCCTCCGAGCTTAAGCAACGGTTTTTTGGTGTTCTTGGAGGTGATATGAAACAGATATTCCGAGCCGTCCTTGTTGCCATCGTAATTTGGTGTCCGAACCAGTCGCACCTCGTAACGGCCATCTGGTGAACGCCCTCCCTCCACAAGCGCATCTTCGGCGAATGCGAGGACCGGAAAGAACGCTGCTGCGAGGAAGGCTGAGATTATTTTCATGAGCTGCGAGGGAATGGCGGACTGATTACTCACCAGCAGTAGTGCCCTTTCGCCTCGGCGTCTCCGGAAACAAGGCCTGAATGGCACGGACGGTTTCGTCGACGAGGATTTGGCCGCCTTCGGGGCCGACGGTGTTGACGTAGGGTAGGGCGCTGTAGCTGCCGCCGGCGATGGCTTCGGTGGTGGGGAGGTACATGCCGCAGCCGTTGGTGAGCTGGAGGAGGAGGGTCTGCTGGGCGGGGCTGCGGGACTTCATCTGGATGCCGTAGTCGAGGTAGAGTTCGAAAGTGTTGCTGGCGATGGCGACGTCGCCGATGCGCAGGACATGGAGTTCCATGGTGTAGGGGGGGACTTGGTCGGGGTGCTCGTAGCGGTGGAGGACGCCGCGCTGGATGTTGAGCATGGTGGTGATGTGGTTGTCGGGTTGCTGGATGAGGCTGTATTGGGCGATGTCTGTCTTGGCGTCCTCGTATTCGCGGGGGAGGATCTGGCGCGGAGGGAGCTGGAGGTCTTGGATGTGGTGGGCGAAGGGGGTGTCTGTGCGGATGTCTGCGCGGGCGACGTCGAGCGTGTCGGTGATGGCATGGGTGATGCGGCGGCCGATTTCCTG
>CALQSQ010000012.1 GCA_943333275.1 Akkermansia muciniphila | reverse complement strand
GTTTATGTGACCCAGCAACTGACGGCGGAAATGGTGGGTACGCATCTGCAACGTTCCGGATTTTCCGCGCAGGCCTACCATGCCGGCCTGCCGGCCGAACACCGCAGCGAGGTGCAGGACGCGTTCATGCAGGGACGCACGGACATCATCGTGGCCACGATTGCCTTCGGCATGGGTATCGACAAAGCCAACATCCGCGCGGTGTATCATTTCAATCTGCCGAAGACCCTGGAAAATTATCAGCAGGAAATCGGCCGATCCGGAAGGGATGGAAATCCGGCGCATTGTGAAATGTTCGCCTGCGGTGATGACCTGACCGTGCTGCGCAATTTCATCCACGGAGATACGCCCACGCCGCAAGCGCTGCGCCAGTTGGTGGATGCGTTGTTGCGCCTGGGAACGGAATTTGAGGTCAGTCACTACGATCTCTCCCGGGCCAATGATGTTCGCACGGCGGTGCTGGAAACCGTTTTCACCTACCTGGAAATCGCCGGCATCCTCCTGCCCCAGGGGCCTCAGCATTCCGAGTTCCTGGTGAAATTTTCCCGCAGTGCCGATTCCACGCTGAGTGGATTTCCCATCAAACAACGATCCTTCCTCCGCAAGCTATTCGCCAGCGGCGACCAGAAATGGTATGGCCTGCGATTGTCCGTCGCGGACGCCATGGAGGCGACCGGGGTCAGGCGGCAGCGGATTGTGGAGACGCTGCAGGAGTTGGCTGCGGCGGGGGAGATTTCCCTTCAACCCCGCCGGGTCCAGCAACTGTATCAGCGTGGGGAGACCGGGGTGGAGGTTGAGAGTGTGGTGACCGGCTTGCAAACTCTTTTTGCCAATCGTGAGGCACGCGACCGCGAGCGACTGCAACAGGTGGTTGATTTCGCGGCTGATCCCCGGTGCCTGACCAAACGGCTGGTCGGGTATTTTGGCGAAAAACTAGCCAAGCCCTGCGGCACCTGCAGCAGTTGCCTCCATCCCGGCCGCAAACCCCGGCGGATTCCCAGTTCTCCCATTCCCGGCATTACGACCGCCGATGTGGCCGGCATCCAGGAAATCATTGCCGAGAAACAGCCCGCCCTGAGTTCCGCGCGCGCTCTGACCCGATTCCTCTGCGGCATCACCAGCCCCGCCATCCTGCGGGACAAGCTGACCCGGCATCACCATTTTGGCTGCCTAGGGGCGGTGCCGTTTCAGGAGGTCCTGAACCACACTGAAACAATGATTTTGCGGTAAGATTGCGGCAATGATTGCATTTTCCGCCATTGTCGCCATGCTCTGCGACTTATGGGATTTGTCCGTCACATTTTGGTTGGACTGATAATGTTCGCGGCCATGGCCTGCGAGCGACGGGAGTCCATGGTCACGCAGTTTTCTCGGGAGAAAATTTTATTAAAAGGCAACGGCACCGAACCCCGCAGTCTCGATCTGCATCTCATCCAGACCACGACCGAACATCACATCATGATGGCGCTGTTCGAAGGATTGGTAAATGAAGATGCTGCTGACGACACCACCATTCATCCGGGCGTGGCTGAGACATGGGAATCGCTCGATAACTTTTCCCGATGGGTCTTCCATCTTCGGCCCGATGCCAAGTGGTCGGATGGAACTCCCCTGGTGGCGGCGGATTTCGTGAAGTCCTACAAACGCCAGCTTTCCCCCTCGTTTGGAGCGCTTTATCCGGAGATGCTCTACAAATTGAAGAACGCCGAGTCCTTCCACAAAGGGGAGACCAAGGATTTCAACCAAGTGGGAGCGAAGGCATTGGACGACCACACGCTGGAGTTGACGCTGAATGGCCCGATTCCCTATTTCCTTTCGGTGCTGCTGCACTTCACTTGGTTTCCAGTTCCGATCCAGGTCATTGAGAAGTACGGCGAGTTGGAGAGCCGTTTCAATCAGTGGACGCGGCCGGGCAACATGGTGAGCAACGGGCCCTTCAAACTCAAGGAATGGAAATTTAAGGATTACATCGAGACCGAGCGCAATCCACACTACTGGGATACGAAGAACGTCAAACTCAACGGCGTGAGGTTTGTGGTGGTGCCTGATGTGGCCACAGAGGAACGACTCTTTCGCAATGGCAGGCTGCACATGACGGAGACGCTGGGGTTGGATCGCATTCCTTTTTACAAGGAAAATTTCCCCGAAGTCCTGCGGGTCTATCCCTACCTTGGAGTTTATTTCTACCGCATGAATGGGACTCTGCCAGTGTTCAAGGATGTGCGGGTGCGGCAGGCGCTGAATCTGGCGTTGGATCGTGACACGCTCGTCAATCAAACGCTGCATGGCACCCACGCTCCCGCCTATGGGCTCACGCCCCCCATGAAGGCCTCCTACACGCTGCCTCGTCCGCTGACGTACGATCCTGAAAAAGGGCGTCAGCTGCTCGCGGAGGCGGGATATCCCGGCGGCAAGGGGTTGCCGAAATTCAGCATTCTCGTCAACGATGTGGAGACGCACATCCTCATTGCCCAGGTGGTGCAGGACATGTGGAAACGCAATTTGGGAGTGGATGTGGGCATTCGCACCGAATCCAGCAGCGTCTTCTATGACACCCAGAACCGGCTTGATTATGACATCGCCCGGGCCGGATGGATCGCGGATTTTGTGGAGCCGATTTCCTTTCTCGACATGTGGACCAAGGGGAATCAAAACAACATGACTGGATGGGAGAATGCCCAGTTCGACAAACTTATTGCCGATTCCTACACCGCGACTGATCCGGCGGCCCGTGGGAAAATCATGGAGGAGGCGGAAACTCTCTTCATGAACGATTTCGTGATTGTGCCCATCTATTGGTATAACCGCCAGATTCTGGTTCATCCCGCCGTGAAGGGCTGGCACGTCAAGGTGCTCGACAACCACCCCTTCACCGCCATGGACCTTGGCGACGAAACCCTGCCTGCGATTCACTGACTTCAGCCCATGTTCCGCTACCTGCTCTCGCGTTTTCTCCAATCCCTCCTGGTCCTCTGGGTGGTGGTGACGGCCATCTTTTTTATGGTCAAGGCCACTCCGGGAGATCCGTTCGCCTCGGAGAAGGCGGCTTCGAAATATGTCATCGAACAGAACAACAAAGTCTTCGGATTGGATAAGCCGCTCCTTGTTCAGTATGGCATTTATCTGAAGAATTCGCTGCAGGGTGAGATGGGTTGGTCGTTCAAGGCTGAGGGGCGTTCCGTCCGGGAAATCATTGCGGAATCGTTCCCGACATCGATGCGGCTGGGTTTGCTGGCGCTGGCCATCGCGGTGGTGATTGGCACACCCATCGGGGTGATTGCGGCGGTGCGTCAGAACTCACTGTCCGATTACATTCCCATGTCGCTGGCGATGATTGGCATTTGCCTTCCGACTTTCGTGATGGGTCCGCTGCTGGCGATTGTCTTTGGTTTGAAATTGGGATGGTTCAACGTGGCCGGTCTCAGCGAGTGGTCGGACTGGGTGCTGCCTGCCACGACCATGGGACTGTTCTATGCGGCCTACTTTGCGCGGTTGGCGCGCGCGGGAATGTTAGAAACTCTCTCCCAGGATTTTATCCGCACGGCCAAGGCCAAGGGGGTGCCAGGTTGGCGCATCGTTATTTTTCATGCGTTGCGCGGAGGACTGCTGCCGTTGCTATCGTTCCTGGGGCCCGCCATGGCCGGCATCGTGGTGGGATCATTTGTGGTTGAACGCGTGTTTCAAATTCCGGGGCTCGGTCAGCATTTCACCGAAGCCGCACTGAACAAGGACAGTGCTCTCGTGCTCGGCACTGCTGCGTTCTACTGCGCGATTCTGGTGGTCGCCAATCTCCTTGTGGACGTTCTCCAAGTCCTTCTCAACCCACGGCTTCGGTTCGCCGCCTCATGACTCCGACTTCCTCCATGGCTCTTGAACGTGGTTCCTCCCTCTGGAAGGATGCCTTTCACCGTCTGCAGCAGAACAAACTGGCGGTCCTTTGCCTGATTATTTTCGTGTTCATCGCCGTGCTTTGTATCGTGGGCCCGTGGCTGTCTCCGTATTCCGAATCCCAGACCGATCTCAATCTTAAGGCGACGGGTCCGAGCAAAGCGCATTGGTTTGGGACCGACCAACTCGGACGCGATCTGCTGGTGCGCGTGATGGAGGGAGGTCGTATTTCCCTGGCGGTTGGACTTGCGGCTACGCTGGTGTCGGTTCTGATCGGCGTGGCGTATGGTGCCACTGCGGGATACCTGGGCGGTAAAACCGACGCGGCGCTCATGCGGATTGTTGACGTGCTCTTCGGCATCCCCTTCATCATTTTCGTCATCCTGCTGCGCGTGGTGATGGACCCGATTCTGCATACTCCCTGGCAGAAACTCATGGTGTTGTTTCTGGCGATTGGGGCGGTGGAGTGGCTGACGATGGCGCGGATTGTGCGGGGACAGGTTTTGACCTTAAGCAAAATGGAATTCACCGAAGCTGCGCGCTCGCTCGGGCTTTCATCGCGGCGCATCATTTTCGCGCACCTCATTCCCAACACGCTGGGTCCGGTGATTGTTTATTCCACACTGACTGTTCCGGCCGTTATGCTGACGGAAGCCGTTCTCAGCTTTATTGGACTTGGCGTGGAGCCGCCGCAAAGTTCCTGGGGACTGCTCATTAAGGATGGAGCCGCCGCCATGGAGACCTATCCCTGGCTGCTTGTCTTCCCCGCGATCCTCTTTGCCCTGAGTCTCTTCTGCCTGAACTTTGCAGGCGATGGATTGCGCGATGCGCTGGATGTCAAAGGGGCGAAGGATTAGGCCTGGGTTTTCCGCATTCGGTTATGGTTCCAGTCTCGACTTGTTGGGGATTTCCTGCATGCTGGGTTTCATGAACCTGGATCCAAATTCGAAATCACGTGCAGGCAACGAGGGAGAGATGACGCGGCATGTGCAGGGCATCCCGCGGCGCGCCGCGTTGAAGAAAATGTCCCTGCTTGGTGCGGCTGGTTTTGCGACGGGAGGGCAGGCGGCGGAGGGAAATGCGATTGTGGCGGAAAATTCCAAGCCGGGGACTAGGGACTGGATGCTGACCAAAACGGCGGTGGATCCGGCGACGAAATTTCGCTGCCCCTCGATTGAGGGGTTTTGTTCCAAGGCGAGTGTAAAGGCGGGGGAGACGATAACCTTTCACGTAAGCACGAACCCCTCGTCTCCGTTTACGCTGGATATTTACCGCACCGGTTACTACGGAGGCAATGGAGGACGCTTGATGATACAATTGGGGCCGTTTGAAGGCCGGACGCAGGAGGATCCTCCGGTGGAGGAGAAGCGGTTGCGATTCTGTAAATGGGAAGCCTGTGCGGAACTCAAGATTCCCGACGACTGGGTGAGTGGGGTGTATCTTGGAAAACTCACAGCGCAGAAGGATGGATCGCAAAGTTATGTGGTCTTCATCGTTCGTGATGAGCGGAAGGCGGATTTTCTCTTTCAATGCAGCGACAACACCTGGCAGGCCTACAACCGCTGGCCGTCGCAGTTCGCGCTCTATGACGACGGCAAGGACCAATGGTATTGGGGCGGAGACGTGCAGGTGTCGTATCAGCGACCCTATGGGAAATACTGCCAGATTTTCGATGCACCACTCTCCACGGGATCGGGCGAATGGTTGCTATGGGAATTTCCCTTCGCGTTCTGGATGGAGCAGCACGGGTATGATGTGACCTATATCTCAAATCTCGACACGCATCGCGATGCCGCCGGGCTGAGACGGGCCAGGGGATTTCTGAGCGTGGGACATGATGAATACTGGACGATGGAAATGTTTAATAACGTCAGGGCAGCACTCGCGGAGGGGGTGAGTCTGGGATTCTTTTCGGGCAACGCGGTTTGCGGGCGGGTGCTTTGGGATGAAGCCAAGAGGGGATTTGAAAGGGTGGGGGTGTATGGTCCGCCGGGGGGTCTGGGGGAATTTGTGAAAATGAGCACGCTCAAACATGAACGACCCTACGCCAACGAACTCCTCGGTGCACACAGCACAGGTCCGGTGACCGGTGGTGCGGACTGGATCTGCAAGCTGCCGGGACACTGGATCTATGAGGGAACGGAGATGAAAGCGGGGGATCGGATTCCCGGGCTGATCGGGTGGGAATGGCATGGGGATCCTGCGCCGATTCCGGGGCTTGAGGTCGTGGCCAGCGGTCCGACGCAGAGTGCGCCTGATAAACCGAACGGGGGTGTTTACACGGCTACGGTTTATCCGGGGCCGAAGAACAATTTTGTCTTCAATGCCGCGACGTGCTGGTGGGCGGATTCGCTGAGTGCGCCGCCGGGATATGTGCGGCCGAAGGTTTACACGGAGCCTCTGGGGCCGAATGCTTGGGCGCAGCGGATCACGCGGAATGTGCTGGAGCGGATGCTGCGGTGAAGGGTGGCGAGTCCGGTGGATGGTCTCGTTACCTCGCACTCTACGCGCTACGGTGCGGTCGGATGAGTGAGTTTTTTGAAGAGGTTGGTTTCCTCGGGGCGGTAGGGTTTGCCGTCGGGGCGGAAGATGTCGTGGAACCAGATGGCGGGTTCGGGGCCTTTGGTGGGTTTCTGCCAGGTTTCCCAGGGATGGATGGTGTTGGTTTTGCCGGCGACGAATCCCCAGTTGATCATGCCGACATTGGTTTCCTTCCCCAGCGGGAGGATGGTCTCGAAGGTGCTGCCCTGCGGGCGCGCCATGTATTCCGTGCAGATGATGGGGCGGTTGAATTTCTTGAGGGCGGCTACCCGTTTGCTGAACTCCGGGGCGGGGTCGTAGTTGTGGAAGGTGATGATGTCCGAATGGGTGAACAGGTGCCGGTTCAGGTCGGACATTTTTTCCACGTCCTGCCAGTCGCCCAGCCACGGAGCGGAGGTGACGGGTTGGCTGGGATTGGCTTCGAAGGCCCATTGCAGGGCTTCCTTGACCAGCTTGGTGCCGAGGGCGGCCTTGTTTTCCGGTTCCTGCTTGAGGTGGTTGCCGCCGTAGCTGTTGTCGTTGGAATTATCGGGCTCGTTGACGATGTCCCAAGCGAGAATGCGGGCATCGTCCTTGAAGGCACCGATGACTCCCTGCGTGTAGGCCTTGAGTTTTGGCCACTGGGATTCGTCCTTTAACTTGGCGGCACCGGGGCTCTGGACCCATCCGGAGTTATGCACTCCCGGCACGGGGTCGTGCTGTTTTCCGAGCTTGGGAGCAGGATCCCAGCAGGAATCGAACAGCACCAGCATGGGACGAATTTTGTGTTTGGCACATACGTCGAGGAATTGATTCAGGCGTTTTTTGAATCCCTCGGCATCCTGTTCCCAGAGCAGATCATGCAGGAAGACCCGCATGGTGTTCATGCCGAGGCTTTGCGCCCAGCCCAGTTCCTGATCGATCCCTTTGAAGTCGAACGTCTCCGCCTGCCACATTTCCAGCTGATTGATCGCGGAAGCGGGCGTGAAATTGGCCCCGACGAGCCAGGGCTGCTTTTTCCCCCAATCGTTGGCTTGGGCCTCGGTCCACTTTTCCCGACCGAAGCCGGAGGTGTTTAAAAGCATCAGGAGCGGGAGGAGCAGGTATCTCATGGGAGGGGAGGGTTAGCCTTGTTGCGGGACGTAAACGATGCGCAGCGGGAGCGACATCAGGTGATCGTCATCGACGGAAATTTCCAGACTGAAGGTTCCTGGCTTGGTAAATTGGAGCGCCTGAAAATGAAAGATCATGTTGCGGGTCACGAAGTCCACTTCCTGGGGGATGTTGATGGTGAATTTGACTGCGGGAAGTGGGGAGACGGCGTCCTGTCCATCGTTGTCAATGATGCGGATGGCGAGGTCATGTTCGCCTTCATCGACGGAACGGAAGCAGATGCGCAGGGCCAGCACGCAGTTCTGGTGAACGACGGGAAGGGTGCGGGAACCGATGGTGTCGAAGGTGCCGAGAACGCACAACTTGCCGTTGTAGTCCATGGCTGAATCGCAGAGCGTGGCTAATTGGATATCCATAACAGGGAGCGTGGTTTGGGGTGGGGGATGGGGTGAAAGGAAGCGAAGGCTGGTGCCGGGTCTTTGAAAGCGTGGTCAGCGGACGGATTAGCCTAACGCAGCGGCGATTTGTTTTTCGAGCTTCACCATGTCGGCGGCGAACTTCCGAATGCCTTCGGCGGTTTTTTCTGTGGCCATGGCGTCCTCATTGAGCAGGAAGCGGAAGGATTTTTCATCGCAATGCACCTTCTCAACCTTCGCAGCCTTGGAGGCCTCGGGAATGAGCTTGCGGGTGACGGGGGCGGTGGACTCCTGGAGTTTCTTGAGGAGGTCGGGTGAGATGGTGAGCAGGTCGCAACCGGCGAGTTCGGTGATCTGGCTGATGTTGCGGAAACTGGCGCCCATGACTTCCGTGGCGTGCCCGAAATGCTTGTAGTAGGTGTAGATTTGATCCACGGACTTCACGCCGGGATCGTCCGCGCCCTGGTAGCCGATGCCGGTGTCCTTCTTGAACCAGTCGTAGATACGGCCGACAAAAGGGGAGATGAGTTTGATCTTGCCTTCGGCGCATGCGACCGCCTGGCACAGGCTGAACATGAGTGTAAGATTGCAGTTGATCCCTTCCTTCTGAAGGACTTCGGCTGCTTTAATTCCTTCCCAGGTGGAGGCGATCTTGATCAGGATGCGTTCCTTTTCAAATCCCGCTGCCTTATACATGCCAATGAGTTCGCGCGCCTTGGCGAGCGTGCCGTCGAAATCAAACGACAGGCGGGCATCGACTTCCGTGCTGACGCGACCGGGGACGATTTTCAGGATTTCCGTTCCGAACAAAATGAGAATGCGGTCGATGGTGGCTTCCACACGCTTGGCTCCGGTGAGATTGCCTGCCTTGCCCTCGGCGACGGCCTTGTCGATGAGGTGCTTATATTCCGGCTTTTGGGCCGCGGCGAGAATGAGCGAGGGGTTGGTGGTTGCGTCCTGCGGCTTGTATTGACGCATCGATTCGAAATCCCCGGTATCAGCCACGACGGTGGTGAATTGTTTGAGTTGGTCGAGGGAGGACAAGGCGGTGCTCATGAAATGGGTGGTGGATGGGGTGGATGAAGTCGGGCGCGGAAAATAGCCGCCTTTGCAGGTGTGCAAAGGAAAAAGGCGGGGATTTCTGCCGTCTGGGCATCTTGACGATGCGGAGACCTGAAACGCCGAGCACCCTCTTTGAATGGGGATCGAGTCTGCTGCGGTTTATTTACCGGCTGCCTGCTGGCGCAATTGCTCCAGGCGGCTGAGAACCTTGGGCGCAGCCGGGGCGGCAGGTGCCGCTTCGGCTGCCGGTGCGGCGGGAGCGGCCGCGACGGCTGGCGGCGGCGCCGGTGGTGGGGCATCCACGCGCAGGACGCCGCCCTGACCGACGATGTGTGGGATGGGCGCGCCATTTTCCATGACGACGAGATTTACGAAGAGGTTGGGATGTTTGCCGACGGGAGTTTCGGGAGCCGTGGCGATAGGGAAGCGGACTTCCGCCTGGCCGGGATCGATTTCGATATCGGTGCTGGTGGCCTTGTTGGGCAGGCCGTAGAGCGTCAATTTGGCCTTGCCGGTGAAGGGCTTGGGGTGCTCGAGTTTGCAGAGCAGTTCGGTGGTTTTGCCCTGCTCCACGGCACCCATTTCAATCTTCATGGTCACGTAGGGCGGGGCCACAGTGACCGGACAGAGGGGGCTGCTGACGGCGATGGGGCCGGCGCCTGCGTCCGTGTCTCCGGTGACGGCGAGGTTCCAGACCTTGGCTTCGGTGCCACCGCCGACATTGATTTGGTAAATGCACTCATTGGCACCTTCCGGGATGGCGACATTGCCGGGGCTGGAAATGCCATTGGGATTCCAGAGCATGCGCACCGTGATGGGTTTGGTGAAGCCAGCTTTGCGAGTGGCCACGACCTTGAGGTCCATATTGCCACTTTGCACGGCTGGAACGGAGGGGGGCACGATGGCGAGGGTGAAGGGCATTTCGTCCACGACGCAGATGGGCATGGTGTCCTGCATCGTGCTGTAATAGGGTGTGTTGTTCGGTTCGCCCTGCACCCATTCGATGTTCTGTGTCCAGCGTCCGATGAAGGGCGTCTTCGGGTCGGTCAGTTGCGGGGTGATGTGTGTGAGTTTCACGCCCAGCGGTGCATCGGCGGCGGCGCTGAAAGCGAGGACGTATTGGTTGATGTTTCCCGGCAGGGGTACCTGATTCAGCGTGACCCCGGCGGGTAAATCGGCGGCGGCAAAAGCGACATCGCCTCCGATATTGATGCGATCCACGGTGACGGGAGTGGCAATGGTATTGCCGCGCGGCACGATCATCATGGTGCGCAGCTGGGTGTCATTGCGATCCTGTCTGGTGACGTAGGCGTTGATTTCGGGCTGAGCGGCGTTGACCTCTACGCGGTAAACAAAGTCCGCACCACCACGGCTCAAGTGATCGCGAACCCGCAGGTAGTAATCGCCGTCGGCCGGGCAGGTCCAGTTGGGCAGCTTGCAATCCGGACTGGCACCGTTGTCATCGTTGGCACCCAGCGCGCCGCCGTCCTTGTTGAAAATTTCCAACACGGCATCCAGCGGACTGCGGAGGCTGCGGGCGAAGACAACGAAATCAAATTTCTGATCCTTCTTGGCCGAAAATTTATGCCAGTCCTCATCGGCGGCCTTTTCGATAATGCCGTTGAAAGCATAGGGCAGGGCCGGGGATTCGGGTTTGGCGGCCGCTTCGGCCAGACTGTTGTTGGGTTCAACTTCCAGTGCGTTATCAAGCGTGCTGACGCGGAACCAGTTGGGCGATGGGGCGCTGAGGTTGTTCTGTTTGGCGAAGAGCCGGAACTTCTGGCCGGGGGTGGCCGGGACGGCGACCTTTTCTTCGATGGGGCCGGAGACGTCTCCGAGATATTTCACTGTGACCTCGGTTCCCGCTTTTCCTCCCAGTGGATAAACCATGCTGGGACGTGGGAAATTGCCGAGATGGACGCGGTAGTTGTAGCCGCCATTGCCAACGTAGGAGGCATCGCGCACTTCGATGTAATAGGTGTCATCTTCAGGCGCGATCACGCTCACGAAGGGATCCTGCATGAGGAGCGATGAGTCATCGCACGTGCCAAGTTCGAACCGTTTGCTGTCGAGAATGGCCACGTAGGGGTCCATGTTGACGGTGCCGAGGCGGATGCCTTCAAGCTCCACGCTAATGCGTTCGCCCTTCTTGGCGGTGACTTTGAAATAATCCACGTCCTCGTTTTCAATGACGCCTGTCAGCGTGGTGCCCATGGTGACAACCTGGGCGGTTTCAAACTGTGTGTTCGGCTCGACCTCGGCGAGGCCGGGAAACTGTCCGGCCCAGAATGTTCGGGCGTAGGTGAGGCCGGATTTGGTGCGAATCCGCAGGAGGTGTTCGCCGAGGGGGCAGTTGGGTTCCAAGTGCAGGGTGCAGGTGACCTTGTCGCCCGCCTCCACCTTGAAGCCGGTGACTTTCACTTCGGGGCTGGCCGAGGCCACTTCCTCGGTGTCTTCCAACCGGGCACCGCTCAGAGTGATGGCGACATCCGTGCCGATCTGTCCACCGCGCGGCATGATCGAATTCAAGACAGGGGAGGCACCGCTGGCTAGGCTGGCGAGCGATGTCAGAAGGAGGGGGCTGAGGGATTGGATTTTCATAACCAAAAATAATTCACGGGTGAGGAACGATCTTGAGATCGAAAGTATTCGTTAAAAGTCGGGCTGGGCAACTACGCATCGCCCCACTTTCACGGAAAATCAACTCAGGACCGCACCGCCGACTGGAATTCGGTGACGGCCGAGCGGATGGCACCCGCCACGTCAGCGCGGGCTTTGGCAAAGGGCGGGCGGAACCAGGGAAAGGCCCCGACGAGATCCGCCGTCACCAGCACCTGGCCATCGCAATCCGGCCCGGAACCAATTCCAATTGTTGGGCATGTGACCCTGCGGGAAATATTAGCCGCCACCGCCGGGACCATGCCTTCAAGCACGATGGCCACCGACCCCGCTTCATCCAGTGCAAGCGCATCTGCCAGCAGCAGATCAGCCTCGGCCTCGGATTTGCCTTTCTTCTTGTAGCCACCTTCCAGTCGCACCGATTGCGGCAGCATGCCAATGTGACCGGCGAAGGGAATGCCTGCTTTGATAATCGCCTCGATTTGCGGCAGCATTGCCACCCCTCCCTCCAGTTTCACGGCATCGGCCCCGGCCTCCACCAGCGCCTGCGCCGATTCCACCGCCTGGCCGGGCGTGAGATAGGTGTGGTAGGGCAAATCCCCCACAATGAGGGCGCGCTGCACTCCGCGGCGCACGGCGCGTGTGTGATGCAACATTTCCGCGAGCGTCACCTCCACGGTATCGGGGTAACCCAGCACCACCATGCCGAGCGAATCGCCGACGAGCACGATGTCGACGCCCGCCTCATCGAGCAGTCTGCCGGTCGGGTAATCCGCGGCAGTGAGTACGCAGACCTTTTGGCCGGAGGGTTTGAGAGCGGCGAGGTTTGCCAGTTTGGTTTCGAGCGTCAGGGGAGTTTCCATTGGCGGGGGTGTTTGCGGAGCGGGGGCTCGGGGGATTCCAATTGATCCAGCATTTCGCCAATGCTCAACGCGAATCCCGGCAGGAGCAAGTCCGGCGAAATTTCCGCCCAGGGTTGCAGCACGAATCTCCGCAGGTGCAGGCGAGGATGGGGTAAAATCAGCGATGGCGAATCCAGCACCAGATCACCAAACGCCAGCAGGTCCACATCGATGGCCCGCGGTTCATGGAAGCCGCGCACCGCCGGCCGGCCGAGGCTGGCCTCGATGGATTTTCCCAGCGCGTGCAACGATTCCGCGGTGCCCTCCCATTTCACCTCCAGCACACAGTTGAGAAATGGCGGAGAATCTTCCGGGCAATCGACCGGTGCCGTTTCGTAAATGGCCGACGCCCGTTCGCAGGGCAGTCGGTCACGCGCCGCCTGCAGATTGGCAACGCGGTCCCCGAGGTTGGAGCCCAGCGCGATGGTGGCCATGGTCATGCCCGGCGGGTGGCCCCTCTCAATAGTCGTCGCGAGGCTTGCGGCGTTTGGGGGCGGAGGGTTGTTGTTCAAAGGGGACGATTTTGAGGTTGGAAAATTTCACGAATCCCGACTTCCCATCCTCATCGAGCACCCGCGCCCAGCCACGGCCGGAGTTGGCATCCATGAGCTGCACCACATGGCTGGTGGCCCAGACGTGCGTCGGTGTTTTGGAAATCAGGGAATCCGGCTGTTCGTCATAAAAGGCCGTGAACGACTTGGTCTTATAACGCGAGCCGAGGCTCACGTCCGGCTTGAAAGTGTCGGCATAGGCGGCGGTGAGCGTGTTGGGTTTGTGCGATTTGCAACTGGTGCAAAGCGTGAACAGGAGGGGGAGTAGGAGCAGGATTTTCATGGGGAGCAGTATCAGGGGTAACGAAGGAGGTCGATTAGAAATTGACGCAAAACGTAAAGCGTGCCGCGCCAGGAATAGGTAAATTTTCCCGCGCCGGAAAGTTGCAGCAGACCGGCATCCAGATTGTGATCGATCTGGCGGCACAATTCGTCCTGCGTCATTTCCACCAACCGCTCGGGGTCGGGTGTGAGGATTTCGGCAGCGGCGGTTTTGCAGGCCACAAATGTTTCATGGCGCGCGAGCAGATCCGCGAGCGATTGCGCATCAGGTTCGGAATTCAGCACCATTTCCGGAGGAACCGTCAGACCAAGGCGGTAGGGGTAATTCCAGGTTGTCCACTGCCGGCCATCGGCGGTTCTGCTGACAAGGGAGACATAAACCATCGCGCCAGTGCCCTGCCGGTGAAAATGAATCGACCCCTGCACCTGCAGGTCCTCGTTGATGAGCAGCCGTGAAAATTGCTCCCATTTCGCCGACTGCCAACCCACGTCCTCCACCTCCACAAATCCCTCGCCGGTAAACTCCCGCGTCAGCTCCTCCAACTGAGGGAAATCCTCGCGGCTGGGAGGACGCCGGGGGCTGAAGCGTTTGTCCAACGGCAGCTCAAAATGATGCGCCGTCCAAAGCACCCGGACAGCCGGAACCACCAGCCACAGTGACGTCACTGCCACCGCCAGCCCCACGGAATGGAACAAAGCCATCGCGGCCAGGTAAGTTCCACAGAGCACGCACAGATTGCCCATCCGACCCAGCCACACGCTTGCGAAGGTCCGCAAAGCGAACCCGGCAAGGATCAGGCCTCCGGCGATCAGCAGGTCATTCATGGACCTTCGGTAAATCCATCCGCCAGCCGTGTCGAGAGCCAATTGAAACTCCGGTCTGCGGCATCCCGGCGCGGATTGTTTACTTGCACCCTCCGGAAATGAGGGCACGGAGAGAACCGCCTTTCCCTCCCTCCCTTCCATGCTCAGTCTTTCCGCCGTTTCCAAAGCCTTCGCCGGCCGTGTTTTGTTTTCCGATGTCACGCTCCAACTCAACCGTGGCGACCGGCTCGGCCTCGTCGGCCCCAATGGCGCTGGCAAGACGACCCTGCTCTCCATCATCCTAGGGGAAGCCTCACCCGACGAGGGCAAAGTCCTCTGGGAAAAGGGTGCGACGTTCGGTTACCTGCCGCAGGAAAGTGCCCCCGTGGGCGATCAGACCGTCCTCGAACTCACGCTCGGACCGCCCGATGAAGTGAACTGGGAAACCGAACCCAAGGCCAAAACGATCCTGCGCGGACTCGCCTTCCGTGAATCGGATTTCGACCGCCCCGCCCGCACACTTTCCGGCGGCTGGGTCATGCGCGCCCACCTCGCTCGACTGCTCGTCATGGAGCCGGATCTCCTGCTCCTCGACGAACCCACCAATCACCTCGACCTCGAATCCCTGCTCTGGTTCCAGGAATACCTCAAACGCCGTTACGGCGGGGCGATCCTCATGATTTCCCACGACCGGGAATTTCTCAATTACCTCATCGATGGCATTATCGAACTCGGCCGCCAGAAGCTCACCCGCTACCGTGGCAACTACGACGACTACGTCCTGGAAAAGGAAGCCCGCGAGGTCATCCACGCCCAGGCCTACGAGAACCAGCAGAAGGAAATCGGCAAGCTGCAGGACTTCGCCGACCGCTTCCGTGCCAAGGCCAGCAAGGCCGCGCAGGCGCAGAGCAAGCTCAAGCAGATCGACCGCATGGAGAAGATCGAAGCTCCGCTGGGGTCCGAGAAAAAGATCGCCTTCCGTTTTCCCCAGCCCCCCCGCAGCGGCCAGCGCGTCTGTGCGCTCAAGAACATCCATTTCGCCTACGATCAGGTCCACGTTTACGAGGGCATGGACTACGAACTCGAGCGTGGCCAGCGCACCGTGCTCGTCGGCCCGAACGGCGCGGGCAAGTCCACCCTGCTCAAACTCCTCGCCGGCGTCCTCCAGCCCCAGCAGGGCGCACGGGAACTCGGCCACAACGTCAAGGCCGGCTACTTCAGCCAGTATCGCCATGAAATGTTCAACATGGAACGCACCGTCCTCGAGGAAGCCATGGACCTGCCCGAGCGCGTGCCTGAACAGATGGCCCGCTCCATTCTCGGCGCCTTCCTTTTCCGGGGCGATGATGTCTTCAAGCCCGTTGCCGTTCTCAGCGGCGGGGAAAAGACCCGTCTCGCCCTGTGTAAAATGCTCCTCGCCCCGCCGAATCTCCTTCTCATGGACGAGCCCACCACGCACCTCGACATCGGCAGCATCGATGCCCTGGCCAATGCTCTCAAAGAATACGAAGGCACCCTCATCTTCATCAGCCACGACGTCTATTTCATCCGCGCCATGGCCACCACCGTCCTCCACATCAGTGCGGGCAAGCTCACTCCATACGCCGGCAACTACCAGTATTACCTCGACAAGGCCAACGCTGGCAACGAACGCCAGGCCCTCACCGCAGGTGAGAAACTGACCGATTCCCGCGCCGGGGAATCCACCGTCACCGCCGCCGCCCCCAAGGTCTCCGTCTTTAAGACCAAGGAACAGAAACGCGCCGAAGCCGAAGCCCGCCAGGCCCGCAGCAAACTCCGCAAGGAACAGGAGGAGAAAACGAATCTGATCGAACGCGAAGTCAGCAAACTCGAGGAGAAACTCCGCCAGCTCACCATCGAAATGGAAAAGCCCGAGACCTACGCCAGCGGCAGCCGCGCCATCGACCTCAACCGCCAGATCGCCGCCACCCAGCAGCAACTCGAATCCCGCCAAGCCGCCTGGGAAAAAGCCCAGGAAGCCCTCGAAGCCCTCGGCGGCGGCACTGACAAAGGCTGAGACACCCCTTAAAGACCTCTCCCCAGGGAACTCCTGTCAGGAAACTTTTCCTGACACCTTTTCACGCCTTCACCCCTCTACCCACACCTGCTTCGAGAACGGTGTTAAGCCAGTGCTTCCTTCTCTAGAAGATAAATTAGAATAAGGAGGTCCACGTCCTCCTTCCCTGCAGGATGATTCTCTACAAGCTTCTCAACCAAATCTGGAAATTGCGAACCCATAGAAATCTGCTGTTGGTGTCTTTCGGTTTTGTTGAGAGATGGCCCATTTGGACCAAACAATGCGGCTGCGGCTTGCAGCATGTCAGCGTTGTGATTGGCCCCCACTAGCCTCAACGCTTCGATCACTTCTGGCCATCGATCCGCCTCATCTCGTTCGAAATAATCAGCCAGCCCAGCACATTCGATGACTGGATAGACATATCCCATATCCACCAGCCAGACGGTCCGGTGAACATCTGACAAAGAGGCAGGGCCATCACGTTCGACCTGAGTCAGAATCTTGTCCCGGGGCAGCGGTTGACCGTGCGATTCCAAGAGAAATTCTGCGGCCTGGCGAGCACACCAACCGTCTTTACGACGAATCATTACCCAGAGGCGTTTTTCTGTGTCGGCCCGGTCGTGAATCATTGCTGCTTTCAGAATTTCGAGATAGCTTTGCGTTTTGGAATAATCATCCGGAAAACCTTCGAGATAGCGCATCCAATCCCGGTATTGATCGGCAGAAAACTGATGTCCATGCTTGCGCAGCGCCTCGCAGACCGACTTAAAAATGGGCGATTTCGGCGTAAGGACATCGGATTGGGTAAGCACACGCAAAGCCCAATCAGGGTCCAATAGCAGCAAGGTTTCGGGCAGAGCCTTGCACCTGCTTTCATCGGCAGTCAGCCAGGGGACGAGTCGCTGGAATATTTTCATCCTGAAATCCTCCGTCGCCAGCTTGCGCTTCAGCGCTAAACGCACCCCCTTCAATACCTGATCGCCCTGGCCCCACTGGTCCAGCATAAGATCGGCCCACGGCAGGGCCTCGGGAAGACCTGTCGCAACAATTTCGGAGGAAAGCCGCCACGTCTCAACCCTTCCAGAGCTTCCTGGAACAAGTGCGATCAACGCTTCAAGCCTTGCCAAACCATGCAGGCGCATGGCTGCATCTATTCCATGGCGGAGTTTCTCTTGTTTATAGACCAAACGCCAACTTGGCCATTGGTGAAGCCTGATCACCTCACCGTTGAAACGCCAAACGGGAAAATACCGCCAAATGCACCACAGCGCGGCAAGCGTGAGTACAGCAACCAGGATTGCAGTTGGGTTGGACATGACAGCATTTAGTGCGAGCCATGGCAAGGATCAACGACGATTACAGCAAGGGTTCCCGTGCCTACAAAACCCGGTCCACCTGCAGTCGATGAATTTGGGTATTCGGCGGATGGGGTGGGTTTGGGTTCCGGGGGTTGGATTCTGGTGGCCCAAGCGGGGTTCCAGAGGAGGCTGACGTAGAGGCCGAGGAGGATTTCCTCGGTCTGGTCGAGGAGGGAATGGTCGGCGGCATTGGTGCCGTCCCAGGTGAGCGGTGGCTGTGGCATGGGCGTGGGTGGTTTGTGGAGGCGGTGGCCCGGGCCGGGCGGGTGGAAGCGGGGATTTCCGGGCGGGAAACGGGCGTTTCCCGGTTGGAAGGGCGGTTTTGGGGCGCTGAGGGAGTTTTGTCTGCGACGGAGAGAGTTTTGTCCGTAACGGAGAGAGTTTTGTCCGTTATGGAAAAGGTTTTGTCCGTAACGGAGAGAGTTTTGTCCGGGACGGAAAAGGTTTTGTTCGTGACTGAGAGAGTTTTGTCCGCCGTGGAAAAGGTTTTGTCCGTGACTGAGAGAGTTTTGTCCGTCATGGAAAAGGTTTTCTCCGCGACGGAGAGAGTTTTGTCAGCCATCGAAAAGTTTGCCTCCGTGACTCCGAGAGTTGCCTCCAGCGCTGCGAACGTGGCCTCAGCCTTTGCGTTCCCCCCTCCAGCCCCTGCGAGAGTTCCGCCAGCCCCTGCGTTCACCCCGCCAGCTCCTGCGAGAGTTCCGCCACGCGTTGCGAAGACTGGATGCGGAGACGACGCTGGGCACAGTGCTGCCAGGGGAGTCGCTGGCGTTCTCGGCGGCTGCGGGGCTGGGATTTCAAGGGCGAGAGCAATGTCGTCCGCCGGGTGCGGCATTTCCGCGGATCAGGGTCTGAGACGGATGAAAATGGGCCGGCCTATGTTTCCTCATCGGGCTCGAATTCATCTGTCAGGCGCTCGAGTTCGCGGCCGGTGAGCATTTCGTAGAGCGATTTATGATCGTAGATGGACAATTGGACTTTGCCAGTGGCCAGCAGGAAGAGGCCGAGGACCATGCCGGTGAGCAGGCCGCCGATGTGGGCGCTGTAGGCTACGTTGCCGGAGCCGCGGCTGGCTCCCCACAAGTCCAGGATGAACCAGATGGAAGCCAGCAACCAGAGCCGAATCTGAAACGTGCCCGCTGTGGTCATGACGAGGTAGCGCATGTCCACCCGGTTCATGGGAAACATGGCCAGCGCGATGCCAACGATCCCGTTGATGGCCCCGCTGGCGCCCACGGCGGGAGAACGGCTGGTGAGCAGGTGGGTGGCGGCGGCGCCGAAGGCACAAACGAAATAGAGCACGGGATAAAGCGCATTGCTGGTGGTGCGGCAGATGACGTTGCCGAAGGTCCAGAGGAAAATCATATTGCCAACCAAGTGCCCCAGGTTGGCATGCAAAAACACATGTCCAATAATGCCTGCCGTATGCGATCTTTGGAGGATGAGGGCGTCCACCAACGAGGAGGCTTCGGTCGCTCCGATCGTCAAAAAAAAGACCACCACCGTGAGTCCGATCAGAACGTAATTGGCCCAGGGCCGGTGGCGCTCGAGGGTCTCGACGTCGGTTGGAATCAGGAAGAGCATGGAGCACCCATTCTGGTAGAAAAGGGGCGACGGCAAGGAGAAGCGCAAGTGCGAGCTAATTCACGGGAAGTGAGGTCGGGAGGCTGGGGTGGGTGGCTTGGGTGTTTCCTGGCTCGGAAGCCGTCAAAGAAGGGGCAAGGCGGGGCAGGAACCTGGCGGAAAGGGAGGCAACGGTTGGCACGACTCCAGCTTGTGAATTCCCGGTCTCCCAATCATGCCGAATCCCCTCAGTCACCCCCGGGCAAACCTGGTTTATGCGGCCGCGTTTGTTGGCGTGGTGATGGTGGTGTTTGCCTGCGGGTATCGCTGGGCGGGGTGGTCGTGGGGTGATGCGATCTATATGGTGGTCATCACGGCGTTCAGTGTGGGTTTTAGTGAGATTCATCCCGTGACCGATCCCGCGCTGCGGGCTTGGACGATGGCGCTGATCGTCCTGGGGTGCACGGGGATCATTTTTATTACTGGCACATTGGTTCAGTGGCTGACGGAGTCGCAAATTCAACGAGCATTAGGAGGCAAACGTATGGAAAACGAAATCGAGAAACTAAAAAACCACACGATCATCTGCGGCTTCGGTCGGATCGGCAGAATGATCGCCAGTCAACTTGAGCAGGGGGGGATCCCATTTGTGATTCTGGATCAGGCGGCGGACCGCGTGGCGGAGGCGCGGGAATCCGGCTGGCTGACGCTGCAGGGCGAGGCTACAGACGAAACTGTTCTCAAGGGGGCGGGGATTGCCCGGGCGCGGGTGCTGGCCACGGTGCTGCCGAACGATGCGGCGAACGTATTCATCACGCTGAGCGCCCGCAACATGAACCCTGGCATTCAAATCATCGCGCGCGGGGAGGTGCCGTCCACGGAGCGGAAACTCATGCAGGCCGGAGCCAATCGCGTGGTGCTGCCCGCCCACATCGGGGCGGACCGGATCGCGCACCTGATCCTGCATCCCAATGCGCGCGAACTGCTGGGCGGCAGGACGAAGTCGAGTCTCGATTTCGAGCACCATCTCAGCGAGCTTGGGCTGGACATGGAGGAGATCGAGATCGGAGTGTCGTCGCCTTGGGCGCGGCGCACAGTGGGGGAAGTGGAAAAGGAGGCGACGGGTCGGTTGCTGGCCGTGGCGATCCTCCGGCAGGAAGGGACCACGGACATGAATCCCCAGCCAGCTGCAATTCTGCTGCCGGGGGACGCGCTGGTGGTCATGAGGCGGGGTGGGCGGGGCTGAGAGGGTGGGGCGGAAATTCCCCAAAGGTGGCGTTGAATAATTTTTTTGGGAGCCCCGTCGAACGTGCACAACCCCATATTCAACTCATGAAAATCAATCGCACATCCCCGTCATTGCTCCTGCTGGCACTGGGTCTTCTGTCCAGTCTGGTGCTTTCCAGTTGTGAAGTTTATCCCATTGGTTACGCCGATGCCTGTTATGTGGCTCCGGCTCCGCGGCCCTGCTATCCAAGCTGGCATGGTGGAGGGTATTACCATGGGCATGGTGGCGGATACGGCGGATATGGGCATGGCCACGGGTATGGACATGGCTATGGTTCGGGATGTGGTTATTAGGTGGGGCTGGCTGGCTTTGGCTCGTTTGCGAAGCGCTGGTCGTAGGTGGGTTCTCCTAGCTTGGCCATCTACGGCGTGGGGGCGGTGATTTCCACTGTTGCGTGGGCGGCATTTGCGTGAACGTGTGGGATGAACATGACATCGGGATTTTTGGAGAAACTGCTGGCGCGGCTGGACCGGGTGGCTCCGGGGGACGTGCAGGAGTATCTGCTGCGGCTGGTGCGGGAGAAGGGGTTCTTTGAGCGGGTGTTCGAGGCGCTGGAGGAGGGGGTGATCATTTGCGATGAACAGGGTCATATCAATTTCATCAACCGGGCGGCATGCCGGTTGTTTGGGGTGGAGGCGGCGGGCGCGACGGGAAAGATGCTGGGGGAGGTGGTGCGGGGGCTGGATTGGGGGTTGCTGACGCATGGGAGGAAGGCGGCGATGAGCCGGGATCTGGAAATTTTCTACCCGGAGAACCGGTATTTGAATTTCTACCTTTCGCCGATTGCGGATGATGAGGAGGCCTCGGCGGGGGTGCCGGGTTATGTGCTGCTGCTGCGGGACATCACCCAGTCGCGCAAGCTGACGGAGGAGATGATCGAGTCCGAGCGGATGAATGCGCTGACGCTGATGGCGGCGGGGGTGGCGCACGAAATTGGCAATCCGCTGAATTCGCTGAACATCCATCTGCAGCTGCTGGAGCGGAAGCTGAAAAAGGCCGACAAGGATGTCTATGTGAAGGTGAAGGAGCAGGTGGAGGTGGCGCGAGGGGAGGTGCAGCGGCTGCATTTTATCATTGAGCAATTCCTGGGTGCGATCCGTCCCACGCGGCCCAACTTCGAGCTGACGGATGTGAACAAGACGCTGGAGAGTGCGGTGAATTTCCTGGCGCCGGAGTTGAAGGACCGGGGCATTCAGACTCGCCTGCAGTTGAGCACGGAAATTCCGTTGCTGCGGCTGGATGGAAATCAGATCAAGCAGACGTTCTATAACCTGATCAAGAATGCCTGCCAGGCGATGGGGCAGGGGGGGAATTTGTTGATCCGTTCGGAACTGACGGATTACGAGGTGAGGATTCAGTTCAGCGATAATGGAAAAGGGATGTCGGCGGACACGGTGGGGCAGATTTTCGAGCCTTATTTCACAACTAAGAAGACCGGAACGGGATTGGGAATGCTGATCGTGCGGAGGATCGTGCGGGATCACGGCGGAGAGTTGTCGGTGGAGAGCGAGGAGGGTGTGGGGACTACCGTGACGATCCATCTGCCGCGGACGGCGCGGAGTATGCGGTTCCTGGGGCCGAGCGAGCCTGGGGAAGGGGTAAAAGCGGACGAGGGTGGCGTGATTGACGTATGAGCGTAGGGAATTGGGTTGAAATGGGGCGGGAAGTTTGGCAAGGGGGAGTCCATGTGGAAATACTTGCTCTTGATGATGCTGCCGGCGTTCGCGCAGGCCGAGACCTGGTCGAACTTTCGAGGACCGACGGCAGATGGATTTTCGAAGGCGGCCGGGATTCCGGACGAGTGGAGTGAGACGAAAAACGTCACATGGAAGACGCCGATACACGGCAAGGGATGGTCCACGCCGCTGGTTTCGGAGACCCAGGTGTGGGTGACGACGGCCTCGGAGGACGGGAAATCGATGTCGGCCCTGTGCCTGAGCCGGGCGACCGGGAAGGTCCTGTTCGATGCCGTGCTTTTCAAAAACGACGCGCCGGAACCACTGGGAAATCCGGTGAATGGCTATGCATCGCCGACCGGCATTCTGGGGCAGAATCATGTGGTGCTGCACTGGGGTAGCTACGGAACGTGCTGTTTGAACACGGGAAATTTCAAGCTGGAATGGGAGCGTCGGGATCTTCCCTGCCGGCATTACCGCGGACCGGGTTCCTCTGTGTTTTCCTACAAGAACCTATTGATCCTCACCATGGACGGCGTGGATGTTCAGTATTTGGTGGCGCTCGACAAGGAGACTGGTAAGACCGTCTGGAAAACGGATCGCACCACCAACTGGAATGACCTCCAACCGGACGGCAAACCGCGCATGGAGGGCGACGAGCGCAAGGCCTACACCACGCCCACGCTCGTGACATTTCCCTCAGGGGCCGAGCATCTCATCAGCACCGGCAGCAAGGCCACCCTGGCCTACGATCCGGCCACTGGGAAAGAACTCTGGCGGGTGGCATACGATGGGTATTCGAATGCCAGCAGCCCGGTTTATGGAGATGGCGTGGTTTATCTCAATACCGGTTATGGCAAGGCCAATGTTCTCGCCGTTCCAATCACCGCGGAAAGCAGGGGCGACCTCACTTCCACCATCCTCTGGACGCAAACCAAGCGCATGCCTCTGCGCTGCTCGCCCTTGTTCATCAATGATCATTTGTTCACCCTGTCAGATGACGGCCATGCCTCATGGCTTGATTTAAAATCTGGTGAACCTGTTTGGTGTGAGAGACTTCCGGATCTTTTTTCAGGCAGCCCTATCGTGGTGGAGGGAAAGATTCTCTGCTGTGGCGAGAACGGCAACTGCCTCTGGCTGGACCCCAAATCGGAATTCAAAATTCTCGCCCAGTCAAAACTCGACGATGGCATGCTCGCCAGCCCGGTAGCTGTCGAGCATGAGTTGTACCTTCGGACGCGAACTCACCTCTATCGCATCGAAGAGAAATAAGGGATCAGCTTCTCAGGCTGGCCTGGGCGGATTCCAGCAAGGCCGCCAGGACGAGGGCATTGGTGAAATAATGCTCGAGTAGAGCCCGCCGTTTCCGACTGAGCTTAGAGGTGGTGGTAATTCGGTTGGATTGGTTGGTCGCTTTTTTTAGGTTTGTTTTCATGGTAGTGAAGCATTCGACTTAACTATAGACGAATTTGTTCAAAAGTAACGCGCAAAGTGTGTGCCAAATTAGAGTAATTGGCGGTATTTCGATTCATGATTCCCATGAATGGGACTCAAAATTATCAAAATGAATAGAAGATGAAAAAATTCTCATCTTCGCAGCTCAAAACAACCTGGTTGTCATCGTGAGACCGGGACCCATTTCCTCCGGAAATGAAAAATCGTTCGAACCTATTTTTTCGCCTCTGTGCGCTCCGGCGGGCAATCGGGTGCCGGGAACGGGAGCGTGCGATTTGGCTCACGGTCATGGCCGGTGACGCGGATTTTATCCGGGTAAATTTCGAGGACCGCTAGGGCGTTGTTCTCGGTGTCGACCATGCCGCGGAAATTGAGGAAATGAATGCCTCCCTGCGCGGCATAGTTGCCATCGTGATCATGCCCATTGCCCCAGAGGCGGACCACGTCGTGGAAACTGGTCAGCAAATCGGTGACTTCCGCGGCATTCCACAGATTGAGCGAACTGGGTGGCTGGATGGGATAGTGGCAGAAAAGGATGACCTGCTGTCCGGCATCGCGGGCGGCGGTGAGTTGTTCCCGGAGCCACGCTATTTGCGCGGTTCCTAGGCCGCCGTTGTAGTCGGCCAGGGGCTTTTTGGAGGCCTTGAGAAAGGCTTCGGCGGCCAGCCGCTTTTCCGATCCCGAAGCGTGTCCGTATGTGCTCAGGTCGCTGCCATCGAGCACGGCGAACCGCCATTTGCCCTTGGTCCACGAGTAGTAGGTTTTCTGCATGCCGAGGGCGGCGGGCACCCGCGCCTTCTCCTCGTCCTTTACACTGAAATCATGATTCCCGAGCACCTGATAACGCGTCGCCTTCAGTTTGTTGTAGATGGGCATGACGGCCTGGTAACTGGGAAAATCGCGATCGATCATATCCCCCAAATGCACCACGAAATCGAGGTCGCCCATGTCGTTAAATTTACCCACCGCCGCCTCCAATTTCTGAATGGATTTGCGATAGAGGCGTTTACCGTCGGGGGAGTTGTCGCAGTCGGCGTATTGGCAATCGGCAATGATGCCGATCCTTAGTTCGGGCTTTTCTCCTGGTTCCGGGGCTGCGGCACTGGCGTCCAAGGCAGGTTGGCAAAGGCTGACCCCGGCGATGCGGAGAAATTGGGAACGTTTCATGATGGGGCGAGTCTAGCGGGCTTTCCCGCAAATCAAAGCGGGAAGGGGAGGTAGTCCGACCCTCGGCAAAACAACGTTTGCCACGAATCGATTTTGGTGCGAGGCTGCCAACCGCCCAATTTCAGGCATGGGGAAAGATACAATTATGGACAAAGGATTATTTTCTGAACTGGGCCTCTCCCCAGAACTGCTCAAGGCTGTTGAAGGATTGGGATTTGAACAACCCTCGCCGATTCAGGCGGCGGGGATTCCGCCTGCCTTGGAGGGTAGGGACGTCGTGGGGCAGTCGCAAACCGGTTCCGGCAAGACGATGGCCTTTGCCGTGCCGGTCGTCCAACTTCTGGACCCCAAGATCAAGGGGATGCAGGCGCTCATTCTTTGCCCGACCCGTGAATTGGCGAATCAAGTCTGTGAGGAAGTCCATAAACTGGCGGCCCACAAACCGGGTATGAAGGCGGTGCCAGTCTATGGAGGATCGTCTTATGACCGTCAGATTCGTGGCATCGAAGGCGGCGCGCAGATTATCGTGGGCACGCCCGGTCGGGTGCTGGACATGGTGAACCGTAAAATTTTGAAATTGGAGAACGTGAAAATTCTCGTCTTCGATGAAGCGGATGCCATGCTGGACATGGGTTTCCGTGAGGAGATCGATGAAGTGCTGGCGAAAGTTCCCAAGGAGCGCCAGACGCTTTTCTTCTCGGCGACGCTGAGCGGACCGATCCGTTATCTCATCGATAAATACACGAAAAACGCCGCCGTCTGCACCATCGAGCACAAGGCGATGACCGTGCCGACTGTCGAGCAGGGGTATTATGAAGTGCAGAATCGCTCGAAGGTGGAGGTGCTCACGCGCGTGCTGGACATCGAACAACCGCGGCTGGCCATCGTCTTTGCGAATACCAAGCGCATGGTTGACGAGACCACGGATTCGCTGATGGCCCGCGGATATGCGGTGGACCGGTTGCACGGGGACCTGAATCAGACGATGCGGGAGCGGGTCCTGAAAAATTTCCGCAACGGAGCGGTCGAAGTTCTCATCGCGACGGATGTGGCGGCCCGCGGCCTGGATGTGGACAACATCGATCTGGTCGTGAATCTGGAATTGCCCTACGACGAGGAGGATTACATCCACCGGATCGGTCGGACCGGCCGCGCCGGGCGCAAGGGCAAGGCCGTCAGCTTCCTGAGCGGGCGCGAAATCTTCATGTTCCAGCGCATCATGCGCTTCGCGAAAGTGAAGGCCGAACGCTTCAGCGTTCCGAGCCAGGATGAACTGGCCGGGAAACGAGCCGATTCCTTTTTTGAAAAACTCAAGGCGAAGATGGAGGAGGGATCCTTCCACAATCATGAGTCCATCCTCCAGCGTCTGCTGGATGCCGGGCATTCGCTCACGGATGTGGCCAGCGGGCTGATGGACCTTTGGATGGCGGAAACGGCCAAGGAGCGTGAGGAAATCATGGAAGACCGTCCGAAGCGCGACTCCGGTCCTCGTCCCGACCGCAAGGAGGGCAAGGATAAAAGGGAGTGGCGCGATGATGGAGCGCAGACGGAACCCCGTCCGAAGCGCGATACAAAACCATTCGCCACGGATGGATTCAAACGTCTCTTCCTCAATCTGGGAGCCATGGATGATGTGAGTCCGGGCGATATTGCCGGTGCGATTTACCGCGAGGCCGCACTGCCATCGGGATGCCTTGGACGGATCGAAATTTTCGAACGCTGCAGTTACGTTGGAGTCCCCGAGGAACACGTCGAGCAGGTCATGAGCACCGTGGGGCAGGCCAAATGGCGCGGGCGTCCTTTGCGGATGGATCTGGCGGATCGTCAGGATTTCGGCGAAGGCGGGGGCACTCGCAAACCGAGTTTCCCGCGCAGTGGCGGCAAACCCTTTGGCCGCGGCGGAGATCGTTCCGGTGGCTATGGCGGCGGAGGCGGGCGGCCACCCTTTGGCAAAAAACCTTACGGCAAGAAGCCGCCGCGCGATCATGGCTGATGCCGGATTGCGGCCCGCCTTGGTCGTGACCTGCGCGGTCATCGTTGATGCTGCCGGGCGCGTGCTGGCTGCCCTGCGGCCGCGCGGCAAGAGTCTGGGCGGCAAATGGGAATTTCCCGGAGGCAAACTGGAGGCTGGTGAATCGGCTGCCGAGGCACTGAAACGTGAACTGCACGAGGAGTTATCCATCGTTGCCAGCGTCGGGCCGGCGCTTGCCGTCGTTTCTTATGCCTACGAGGAATTTTCCATCGAACTGCATCCCTTCCTGGTGGAAATTGTGGAGGGAATTCCCCATCCGCATGAACATGAGGAATTGCGCTGGGTCACGATGGCCGAAGCGGAAACGTTGGATTGGGCGGCGGCGGATGTGCCCGTGCTCGATGAGTTGCGGGAACGGCTCAACCTGGCCGTGGATCAGCGTTTGCCATCGCGGTAGTCCTGCGGACGCATGCCCGTGTAGCGCTTGAACACGGTGGCGAAATATTGCGCCGTGGGGAATCGGAGTTCGGCGGCGATGCGCATGATGGGGTGGGGCGACCTGCGCAGCCAGAATTTGGCCTTTTCCAATCGCCGCCGGATCAGATACTCACCGGGAGGAATACCGGTTTCCGCCTTGAAGCGGACCTTGAAGCGGGCCTCGGAAAGGTGGGCGGCCTTGGCGAGATCGGTGATGGAAATATCCCAGTTGCCGTCCTGCTTGAGCAACTCCATGGCATTCCCCACCGGGCCTGCGATATTCTGAGCCACCTCCGTGGAGAAAGAATGCGCGACCTCAATCCAGAGCAGTTCGGCGCGTGATTTCAAGGCTGCGGCGTCCAGCGGATGCTCCGCAGCCGTCGGCCAGAGGCGGAAAATTTCCTTGATGTGTGCAGTGAGTGCCGGGGTGGCGCGGGCCTGCCGGCGGCCCTGGCGCAGGATTTTGACAAGTGCGGCGGTCGCAGCAGGGGTAAGAGCGAAGACACCTTTGGCGGGCTTGGGCGAGCGAAGGAAGAACCAGTAGGCCTCGCCCTTTTCCTCCGGCTGGCCTGCAGTGCTGTGCGACTCGCCGGGCAGGGTGAGATGAAGGTCGCCACCCTGCAGCACGCTGCGCTGGCCATTGGCTTCATAGATCTGAACTCCCTTGGTGAGGTAGGTGATTTCAAAATGTTCACGATGCGTCTCCGTCGACAGCCCCTGAGCGGCGCGCAGGTAGGTGTAATGGCCAATCACCGGCATGTCCTTAATGCCCAGGCACCGCAGATCGAGGATCGCGCGGTTGGGCGTGGAGTGAAGGTCAAAGATGTCCATGGTGGTGAGGGGCATGGTGAGCCTAACCCCATTGATGCAGTTGTTCCGGAAAGGGACAAGCTGCGCAATCGGTCGCATCACAACAACAAAAATCCTGATAAATCTGCAGGAGCGCCTGCTGTTGGAAAATGGTCCGGGTGTGGGTCTCCGCCAGGTCAGTTCGGGGACCGAAAAGCCGCAGGGCGGCCCGCCTGGTCTTTTCATTGTCGAGCGGGGCTGTTTTCAGGCAGTAGCTGTTCCAGAGCATTTCGCGTTCGGGAATCAGCCATGGGTAAATGACATTGGCCAGAATATCCGTGATGCGCGTTCCTCCCAGCAGAGCCATGCGCTGGGGCTGCGGCGGGGAGGTCAGCGTGTAGTGATGATCCCAGTAAGGGTGGGACAACGACGTCAACACGGCGCGAAAATCCTTTTCCACAAAGGCTTCGGCTGGTTTCAGGCAGGTGCGCAGGCGCGACCACTGGCTGACGATGGCGCTCAGGGCGGCGATCCGGCGCTGGGGGTGGTTCACGGGTCGCGTGCCGCTGGACTGCCAGGCGGGCAGCGGTCGGCTGGCGTCCGGGAGGCGTTCCGCGCGGTATTTCCACCACACCTCCCACAATGTCCGCAGGTAGGATCTCGTCTGTGCATCCGCCTGATCAAAGGCAAAGCCATCCAGATACCCTGCCGCGCCAAAGAGCCACGCTTCCTGCTCGCGGGGATGTTTCTGCAATTGCTGCAGGGGAAAGCGCTGCGCCAGGATCGTCATGGGCAGGCGATTGCGGCTGTAGCCAAGCGCCTCCGCCAGCCCTTGAAAGATCGCCTGCTCCCAGCCGTGGGCCTGGGCAATGCGTTGCCAGCGTGCGGATTTAAGTTCCAGCCGGAATCGCGCCGCTGCCGTCAGCAGGCTGGTGATGCGTTCGTCCGACCAATGCGCCAGGGTTCCCGAGCATCGTCCGGGTTTTGCGGCGGGCTGATTCGGGAGCATCGGCGAAGCGGATTCCGGTGGCACGATTTTCACCTGCGGCACCTGCCGGTGGCTCGGTGTGCGAGTGAACCATTCCGTCTCTGGAGCATGGATAAACAAATGCAGCACGACATCCTCATAAACCGGATTTTCAGCATGACCGTGCCGCTCCCAGTCGCGCGCCTCGCAATCCAGTTCAATGCTGCCGCGTGACACCTTGCCATCGATGCTGACTGCGCAGTCGCGAAAATCCGGACCGGCCCCATGATTCCACCAACCCAGCTGGATGATCTCCACGCTGCGTCCATCGGTGGTGACAAAATCCCTTCCGAAATCCCCCGCAAACCACCGGCTCTGCCAGGCCAGTTCATTCATGGGGCCGCCCGTCAGCCCCCAGGATTCTGGCTCGCGCAGTCGTGGCTGCGTGGGGAACGCCGCCACGAGCATGGCCTCATAACGACGGGCCAGCGGCGAGGCGGTAACGAGGGCGGACATGGTGCGGAGGTACGTTATTGGGCCTGCCACTCCGCAAGGCGCGTGGCCAGGGACTTTGCTTCGGGGAGCTTGCCGTAGGTGGCCATTGCGGATTTGACGATTTTGAGCGCCTCGGACTTTTTATTGTCGGTGATGAGATACTCGGCGTAATGCTGAGTGACGCGGATCTTGTCGGCCGGATCCGCAAACGCATCTGCCGCGGATTGGTAGTAGCTGCTGATGGATTCGGAATCATCCGGGGAACTGCCCTGGGTGATCTGGGCGAGGGTTTCATAAAGGATGCCGCTTTTGCGATCGCTCGCCGCCTTCAACAGTGCGTCCCGCAGCGGTTTGCCTCCCTCCTGCGCGATGGGATTGTCGCGCATCGTCGTGCGGATCAGCCGGTAATCTCCATCACTTTTTTCCTGGTCCAAATCCGCAGCAAACGGCCGGTAAAGCGGATCGCCCAGCGAGATCGCCATCCAAGATGCTCCCGGCGTCGCCATGCTCGTGGCTTCCGCCAGAGTGAACCCACGCAGCAGGCGGTCGATCAATTTATCGAAATGCACGGTCAGGCTCAGGAAAGGTTCGTAAACGTTTCCCCAGGTGGCGCAGGCCCCTTTCGAGAGAAGAATTCCCACCCAGATGTCGTTGGGATTTTTCAGGGTCGTGGCGCTGAAACTGTGCAGGTGGCACGCGACCGCGCCGCGCTTGAAATGGAAGTTGGGATTCAGAAACGGACCGTCCGGAGGCATGGTATACCAGCCAAAATAAACGGCGCAGTCAGTCATCGGATAATTTTCCGGAAAACGCTCCGCCCGGCTGTCCACGAAGAGTGGAAATCCACTCAGGCCCAGGGTTTTCGCGGACGCAGTGAGCCAGTCCTCGCCTTCCTGATAGGCGCCATCCTTCCGGGCGAGATCAATGTAGGCCCTGCCAAGCAGCCCGGTGGCTTCCACGGAGATGGCATCATCGATCAGCCTCCGTGCGGTCGCCTCATCGGGTCCATCGATGCGACCAACCAGAAACAGCGGTGCGAGGGACTGGGTGATAAAATGATTTTTCTGATCGAAATACGGATTCTTGAGCGGCCCGGCGATCGGATGATCCGGCATGCCAAAGAGCATGAGTTCGGAATCGACACTGGCCGCATTCGACTGCCCCGCAGCGGGAGGCACGACCGGTCGCTCGCCGGTTTTGGGATCGGGGTCGCCGAGCACCGCCTGTTCATCGATCCGCAGCGGCAGCCCCTGCATGATGGCGAAGATGCGAGGAACTACCTGGGTGCAGACCCGTCCGTCCGGTTTTTTCTCCAGCTTCCACCACTCGCGTTTATCGAACTCCTTCTGCAGCGGAGCGTTGATGGTTTTCTCATACTCCTCACGCGAAATGGTTTCCGCCTCCGAACACTCCAGGCCCACGAGATTGGTGAGGGGGATGGAGCGGCGTTTCGCGTAATATTGGGCGAGTTCGCGGCTCTTTTTCAGCGAGGAATTATAAAGCACCACGGTGCGATGCGAATACTCCCGCGTCATCTGGGCGGCTGGCGACAACTGGGCGAGCGCCGGAGTGGCGATGACAGGCAGGAAAAGGAAGCACAGGAAGCGCATCAGGTCTGGGGAGTTGGGTCGGAGGAAACGGGTTTTTGCCAGGCGGAAATAAACAGGAAGGCTGCGGCGATACAGATGCAACTGTCCGCCACATTGAAGGCCGGCCACGAGTGGATTTCGCCATTTACCGTGATGTGAAAATGCAGGAAATCCACCACATAGCCGCGTAGGAAACGGTCCAGCAGATTGCCCAGCACACCGGATACGAGCAGGGCCACCGCCAGCTGGCTGAGGCGGGTGGGAAACGCGTTTTTCCTCCACATCCAGCCTATGAAACCCAGCGCGAGCAGGCTGATACCGCCAAAGATGTAATTCGAATGCTCCCCGCCATTTCCCGTCCCGAAGGCCACGCCGGTGTTGTGAACCCGGACCAGGTCAAAGAAGCCCGGCACCACGGTGATGCCTTCGTGAAAGCCGCCGGAGGGATCGGGAAATCGCCGGACCGTCCACTCCTTGGTCAGATAATCCAACAGAAACAGGGGCAGGGAGACAGTCAGTAGCAGACGGATCAGGCGGGGCATCCGTGGCCATAGCACAGCGGTCCGATGGGGACAAGGGATTGTCGTCATGGCGGAATTTGTCGTGGGCAGGCGAAAGGGGCCGCAGCGGTGGGCTGTTTCGGCGGTCTTGAAGGGATGAGCGGAAATCGCTCATGAAAAGCCGGCCGCCTGTGGGGGGTGGGCAATAGTTGACCCTCCTCCAGAGTTGCTTCGAGGCCTGATCATCCTAGCATGTGCTCCAGCGAATCCTGTCTGCATGTCGCTCACCAACCATCATCCGGCATTGCGCTTTACGCTATCTATCACTATCCAAGAAACCCATGAAACCCATGAAACCCATGAAATACCAAGCCATCCTCACCTTATTCGCCCTCTCTCCACTGGCCAGCGCCGCCGTGACATCATCCGCGGATAGCAGCCTTCCTGAAGTTACTGCATCCATGGTATCGGAGCGCGATTCTGGAAACGAGGCCGGGGTCTATGGCAATCCCGGATGGACCAAGCACCGCCGGTTCGCCACCACCCGCGTCTTTGTACAGCGCAATCCCTGGGAGGTGGGAGTCGAGCAATGGTGGCGCGTGCGGACTTATGACAGCGGACCCGCGAAGCACCTTTTCATTGAGGAGATTGAAATTGGTCTGCCCTACCGCATGCAGTTGGATTTCTATTTCGACTGGGTCAATGAAAAGCACGAAACCTCCTTCAAGGATCTCGCCCTGGAACTTCGCTGGGCCCTGGCGGACTGGGATGTGATCCCCCTCAACCCCACGCTCTATGCGGAATACAAATGGACCGATGCCGACTACGGTCCGGACGTGCTGGAATTTAAACTGCTCCTCGGCGATGACATCGGCAAGGACTGGCAATACGGCGTGAACCTTGTCTGGGAGCAGGAACTGGCGGGTGAAAAAACCACGGAATGGCAGGTCACCGGTGGTCTCAGCCGCACGATCAGCGATCGCATCAGCCTCGGATTGGAAGCAAAATACGTCCACGAGACCGTGGAGGGCGCGCGCAATGATCCCGAGCATAAGATATTGGTCGGCCCCTCCGCCCAGCTGCGGCTTGGGGCGCACACGCACCTCGATCTGGTGGGGCTGTTTGGTGTCACCAAGGACGCGCCCAATTTTGAAGGATGGGTGGTGTTCGGAATCGATCTCGATTTCGGGCATAAGTCTTCGGACCACAAAATCCACCAGCCTGTTTCGGGCGCGCGCAACTAATCCACCATGAAATTGCTGGGAGCAGGATCATTTTGGGCCTCTGTCGGATTGCACGTCAGTGTCCTCGGTGCGCTTGCCTTCTGGAAACTTGCCCCGCCCCCGCCCGTCGCGCTACCCGACATCTCCAGCGGTGGTGGCGGTCAGGACAGGGCGGAGGAGCAAACCATTCACATCGTCCGGCCCGCCCCAAAAATCGTCCGCCAGCCCAGGACCAATCCAGCCTTCGCCGAGCGCCGACTGGTCGTCGCCAAGCCCAGCGAGATCGTGCTGCCGGCACCGGAGCCTGTGGTGAGCGTGCCCATTTCCCTGCCTCCTCCCTCCGCACCCGCCGTCGCCAGCCAGACCACTTCCGTGAAAAAATCTTCCGGCGGCGCGATGGGCAAGAAATCGACGGGGGTGGGATCCACGAATGGAAAAGGCCGCGGCAATGGGGTGGGGGACCGCAAGGCCTCCTACCGTCAGCAGGCGGATCTGGTCTACCCCGCCAGCGCCAGAAGCCAGCACCAGAAGGGTGTGGTGAAAGTGAAGGTCTATGTCAATTCCCAGGGCCGCGCCGAGCAGGTCGAGGTCACCGGAAGCTCCGGATTTAATGCTCTCGACGAAGCCGCCCTGAAGTGTGCGCGCACCTCGTCCTATCTCCCCGCGATCCGCAATGGATCCCCCGTGAGCACCTGGGTGGATGCCTCGTTCCGTTTTCAATAGGCGCAGCGGGCCGTCCCGGTGGGGCATCGGCAAAATTTCCCGCTATGCCAGTCCGGCATCTGGTGTATCGTCACGGCATGTGCCGCCCCCTGCTCCTGCTTCCCCTCTGTTCCCTCCTGCTCTGCCAGTGCCAGAGCACGCGCTCGGTCACGGGTGAAGGGATGCACGGTGCCAATATTGCGGAGGGTGAAGGCGCGCTGTTGAAAAAGTTTGCCGGAAACTTCAAGCCTGAGGATGCCAGCTGGTATTCCGCCGCCGGGGAGACCGATCAGAAAAAGAAGGGGAAGGAACGCCAGGAGTCCAAACGATCCTCGTTCGAATCGCAGGTCGCCAAGACCCGCAAGGAGGATATCTTCACCAAGGCGGCCCGCTGGGATCAGCGATCCGACTACCAGAAGGAATACGCCGGCAACACCAAGAAAAAAGGCTTTGCCTGGCCGTGGTCGAAGAAATTTAACACTCCGGAGAATCATCTGGACACCACTTACAAAAACGCCCTGCCGACTCCGGCCGAGGCGGATCGTAAGGCCAGGGACGCGGATCAAACTTCGCGCGATGCGGAACGCGAATTCGCCACGTCGGATTTTGCCAACAAAAAGGATGAAGTGAAGCATACCACCTACTGGCCTGCCGAAAAGCCATCGGCTCACCGCACTCCCCTGATGCTGGACGACCGCGACAAGCCCCGCAAGGACGCGGATTCCAGCTGGAGTCTGAGCGATGTTCGCAAACTGCTCAATAAAAGCTAACGCTCCGCCTTGTTTCCATGCGGAACCTTCTTCGATCTTTTACCCATGCGGTGAGTGTCCCGGTCAAATTTCTGCTGGAAAACCCCCTGGAATTTTTCCCGCTGCGCCGGGCCCTGACACGCTACAACCCCCGCAAACTCAGGGCGGACGTCTTCGCCGGCATCAACGTGGCCCTGCTGGCCATCCCGCAGAGCATGGCATTTGCCCTCATCGCCGGACTCGATAACGTCGCCTATGGCATCACGTGCAATGCCGTGGCCTGTCTCGTCGGCCCGTGGTTTGCCAGCTCCCGGCTCACCAGCCTCGGTCCGACCAACGCCACCTCGCTGATGATTTTCAGCGCCCTGGCCGGCACAGGAATTGCGGCCACGGAGCGCCTGCATTTGCTGCCGGTGCTGGTTTTTCTTGCCGGATTGCTGCTGGTCGTGGGGGCCTATTTGCGAACTGCCGATCTCATTCAGTACATCAGTCGCAGCGTGGTGGTCGGTTACATCACCGGGGCGGGCTGCCTGATCATCGCCGGGCAATTGCGGGAAACGCTCGGCATCGCCCCGCCGCCCACCCACAGTGGAGCCGCCTCGCGCGGGTTGTTTAGTTTGCTGGGAGACTGGGCTCCGCATCTTGATCGCGTCCATTGGCCGACGTTGGTGGTGAGTGTGGTCACGGTGGCGATTTATGTTTTGCTGCGCCGGACCCTGCGGGGCTGGCCGTGCTTTGCGATGACCCTGGTGGGGGTGAGCGTGGCCGTGGCCCTGCTGCAATGGTGGGGCGTGCCTCTTGAACTGCGGATGGTCCGCGGCTTCAGCCTGGAGCAAATCGTGCCGTCGCTCCCGAAATTTCGGGAAGCCGCCACCTTCGGCAACATCAGTCTGCTGATGGGCCCGGCCATTGCCGTGGCTTTCCTCGCAGCACTGGAAAATTCCGTCATGTCCAAGACTCTGGCCAGTCGCACGGGCGAGCGACCCGATCCCAATCAGGACATGCTCGCGGTGGGGGTGGCGAATCTGAGCGCCGCGTTCGTCGGTCAGATGCCGGTCTCGGGAAGTCTGACCCGGTCCACTTTCAATCAGGAGAGCGGGGCGGTCACCCAGAATTCCAGTCTGGTCACGGGCGTCCTTTGTCTGCTGGGTGTGTTGTTTCTGGGTGGCGCGGTTCACTTTATTCCGCTCTGCTGCCTGTCGGTGCTGATCATCGCCATTTCAATGACTCTCTTCAACCGGAGGCATCTCACCATTTGCTTCAGAGCCACGCGCTCCGACGCCATCACCCTGGTGACAACCGTGGTGGCCACCCTCATCATGCCGCTGCACGTGGCCATTTTCATCGGCGTCGCCATCTCCGTCGTCCTCTATCTGCGCAAGGCCGCGCGGCCCAGCCTGGTGGAGTATTCCTTCAATCAGGAGGGATCGCTGATGGAAAAACACGCCGATGCCCCCCGGGATTTTCCGCAGATTTCCATCGTGCACGTGGAGGGCGAACTCTTCTTCGGAGCCGCGGAACTTTTCCGGACGCAGATCCAGCGCACCGTGGCGGATCCCAACCTCCGCGTAATTATTTTGCGCATGAAAAATGCCCGCCACCTCGATGCCACCAGTGTCATGGCTCTTGAGGAACTCATCCGCTTCCTGCGCAGCAAAAACCGCCACCTTATCATCAGCGGTGCCATGAAAGGCCTCTATCGCGTGCTCAAGGATTCAGGCATGGTCGAAGTCATCGGGCGCGACAACCTGTTCCTCGGGAGCGCGCAAAATCCCAACATCAGCACCCGCAATGCCCTGCTGCGAGCCCAGCAACTGCTGGGTCGCAAGGACGCCGAGGTCAAAATTTACTTCGATCCCTCGCATGCCACCGAATGACCATGCGGGCTGTGGGCCGAGTGCAGCATAACCATTGACCGAATTCCTCCGAGACCATAAAAAGTTACCATGAAGATTTGCGAACCTGTATTTGGACGATCCCTCCTCGGCATCTTCCCGGGTCGTTTGAGAATTCGCACGCGGCCCCCCGTTCCAAGGATGGCTAGCCGGGCATCTGCACCTGCGCGACGCCACCAAAGTCAGTCGGTTGCTGCGCCGCACGGAAGCAGAGGGAGGGCAGCACCGGGAGCTGTTACCAAAAGGCCAGCGGCAGTTTCTGCGCAAAACACCCCCGGTGAAAAATGCGTGATGAATTATGAAATGTCAGAATCCGCACACCGACCGCTTTTCCACCGACCCCTTCTTTTTCCAAGCGCGGCGGATTCCCTCAGCAACTGCGCCGAGGCCAGAGCCACGGGAGCGGCGAGTCAAGACCAACCTCCGAATTCGCCCTTGCCCTCACCCGCTGAATGATGCTACCGACCATTTGTAACTCGGCGGCCTCTACGCAATGGCTCCGGCTCACCCCATGAAATCTATCGTCGAAGCCCAATCCCGTTACTTCCTGGCCAACGAAACCAAGGGTATCCCTTTCCGCCTGGAACAACTCAAAGCCTTCCGCCAGGCCCTCAAAACCCACGAGTCCGCACTCATGGAGGCCATCCATGCGGATTTCGGAAAATCCTCCTACGACACCTGGACCACCGAGCTTGGCCTGATTTACCACGCCATCGGGGAGGCCATCCGCAAAGTCCCTCAATGGGCCAAACCCCGGCGTGTCCCCACCGACCTCATCAACCAGCCAGGACGCAGCCACATCCGCCCGGAACCCCTTGGGGTCTCCCTGATCATCGGTGCCTGGAACTACCCCTACCAGCTTTCCCTGGCCCCGGTCGTAGCCGCCATGGCCGCTGGTAACACTATTGTTCTCAAACCCAGCGAACTACCAGATCAAACCAGCCACGCCATGGCCGCCATGGTCAACTCCGCCTTCGATGCCCGTTACTTCACCGTGGTCGAAGGCGGCATCCCTGAAACAACCGCCCTCCTCGAGGAAAAGTTCGACAAAATCTTTTTCACCGGCAGCAGCCCGGTTGGGAAAATCGTTTACCAAGCCGCCGCCAAGCACCTCACCCCTGTCACGCTTGAACTTGGCGGCAAAAGCCCGGCCATTCTCACAGCCGACTGCCACCTGGAAGTCGCCGTCAAACGTTTGGTCTGGGCCAAATTTCTCAATGCCGGGCAAACTTGCATCGCCCCGGATTACGTCATGGTCCACCGCTCGCTTCACGACCGCTTCCTCTCACTAGCGGTCCAGGAAATTCAGCGTGCCCAATACAGCGTCGAAAACGGAAACTACACCCGCATCATCAATGAGCGCAACCTGCTCCGACTCCTCGACCTCATAGACCCACAACGCCTACACTTCGGCGGCGGACACGATCTGCACGAACGAGTCCTTCACCCCACCATCCTCAAGAACGTCTCTTTCGATGACAAAGTCATGGAGGAAGAAATCTTCGGCCCCGTCCTTCCTGTCATCGTCTTCGACGACATGGACCAGAGCATTGCCTGCATCAAATCGCGCCCCAAACCACTGGCATGTTACGTCTTCACACGTGACCCCGCCATCAAGGAAAAAATCCTCCACGAGGTGTCCTTCGGAGGCGGAGCCATCAATGATGCCGTCATGCACATCACCAACAGTCGCCTCCCCTTCGGTGGCGTCGGAGCCAGCGGCCTGGGGGCCTACCACGGCCACACTGGGTTCCTCGCCTTCTCCCACCTCAAAGGCATCGTCGACAAGACCACCTGGATCGACCCCTGCCTCCGCTACTCGCCCCACGGAAAACTCAAACTCCGCCTCTTCCACTGGCTCATGAAATAGGCCGTCCCCTTTTGCGGGCAACCCCTTTTAGGCTATTCAGGAAAGACATCGGCACTGCGAGCCAAGTCCTCGGCATCGATCGTTTCGGAATCAGCGCGCCCGGCAATCAAGTCACGAACCACAATATCTAAGAGAATGGGTTATCGACTTTCTTATTTCCTCGATCAGTGTCCCCCCATGGCCCTCCCACGCATTCCCATTTCCTCCATGAATGGGTCAGGAGAGGATTCTTGACAAGATTCGCGGCACCGCGCCGATTGAGATTAGCATTGATGTCTTTTCGCGGAAAAAGCGTCTGGCGTCATGAAAAGTGATTTCACTGAGGCTGGGGACGCTGAACCACACTGGCACCACCGTGAAAGGGTGTGCGCCTATGAGACATTTTCTCCCCTTCTCACTGCGCAGACGCGAGGGATTTGCAGCTTGACGCAAAGGGTGCGCTGGCGGCAATCTCACGGCATGCGCACTACCATCCTGTCTTTTCTGTTGGCCGTCAATCTTCTGGCTGGTGAGAGTTTTACCGACCGACGCACCGCGCCGCCCAAGGATCTCGACGGATATTTTCCGTTTCAGGTTCCGGCCACCAAGGAGGGTTGGGCGGCACGCCGATCACAGATTCGCGAGCAGGTGTTGGTGGCCACGGGACTTTTCCCGATGCCGGTCAGGGCCCCCCTCAATGCGATCCGCCATGGGCGGAAGGATCTGGGGGATTACTTCATAGAGAAAGTCTATTTTGAAAGCTTTCCGGGATTCTTCGTGACCGGCAGCTTGTATCTTCCCAAGGAAATCAAGGGTCGGGTGCCGGCGGTGCTCTGTCCGCATGGACATTGGACCAACGGACGGTTCATGATGGAAAGTGAGGAGGTGGCGAAGAAGCAGATTGAAGCTGGTGCGGAGGAATTCATTGAGGCCGGTCGCAGCCCGTTGCAGGCGCGTTGCGTGCATCTGGCGCGCATGGGGTTCGTTGTCTTTCATTACGACATGCTGGGAAATGCCGACAGTCAGCAGATTTCCTACGATACCACGCACAAATTCGGTTCCCAAAAAGCCGCCACGCCGGGTGGATTTTATACGGCGGAGGCGGAAGGGCAGCTTCAGAGCATTCTTGGCCTCCAGACTTGGGACAGCATTCGCGCATTGGACTTTGTGGAATCGCTCCCGGAGGTGGACCCGCAGCGCATCGGGGTGACCGGCGCAAGCGGTGGGGGGTCGCAGACATTTCTTTTAGCGGCGGTGGATGACCGGCCTGCGGCGGTCTTTCCAGCGGTCATGGTCTGCACAGCCATGCAGGGCGGTTGCACCTGTGAAAATGCCAGTTTGCTGCGCATTGGCACTGGCAATGTCGAAATCGCGGCGATCTTTGCTCCCAAGCCTCTCGGCATGACGGCGGCGGATGACTGGACCAAGGAAATGACCACCAAGGGAATGCCCGAGTTGAAGCAACTCTATACGATGCTCGGTGCGCCGGACAACGTGCATCTGACTTCACTCACGCAATTTCCCCACAACTACAACCATCCCAGCCGGGCCGCCATGGAACAGTGGTTTGCGCGTCACCTGCTAAAAGCGGAGAAGGTCGAACCCGAGCGCCATTTCACCCTGCAAACGCCAGAGGACCTGACGGTATGGGATACCGCTCATCCTGCACCCCGCAAGGGACCGGAGGCCGAACGCGATGTCATCAAAAAATGGCGCGAGGCCGCCAAGGGCGATCCAGCAAGCCGTCATGAGGTGAACACCAAGGGATGGCGCGTGATCCTCGGCCGCGATCTGGATGGCTCCGGAAAGGTCATTTATGAAATGAACGGGGAGAAGGTCGATCTGGGAACGTTCTTCGCCATTTCTGGAGATGTGCGCAATCACACGCATCAGGAGGTGGTCCACACCCAGTTCTATTTCCCCAAGGACTGGAAACATCGCGTGGCGGTCTGGGTGACCACGGATCCTGTGAAAAAAGTCGCGGATGCGAAACTTGATCCTGAAGTCGCCAAACTTCTGGCCGCCGGCTGGGCGGTGGCGGTGCCTGAACTCATCCAACCCGGGGCCACCACGAACCGTCGCGTCGCCAATCCCCGCGAGGCCCCCAGTTTCACTTATGGTTACAACAACCCGCTCTTCGCTCAGCGCGTCCATGATGTCCTCACCGTTCTGAAAATGGTGCAAACGCATCCAGACTACAAAACGGACAAGCTGGCTCTCTGTGCCGGAAATGGCGGAAGGAAATTTGTCGCCGCCGCCAGTCAGGTGACCGGCAAGGCACTCTCAGCCGTGGTCTGTGATCTCAATGGCCTGCGATTCGATGATGTCGCCGATCCTTTTGCCGCGGACTTCATGCCGGGTGCCGCCAAATACGGCAACGATGAAGAGATCAAAGCCTGGAGTGCCTCCGGCGGATATCTGACATTGGAAAAGCTGCTGGAAATGAAGTAGGCGTCCCGGCTTTATTTTGCCTCTCCCAGAAGCCGTTTGTATTCGGCTCTGGCGTGATCGTAGGCGCGCACGCCATCGTCCTTTTCAGCCGGGGCGATGAACCGCTCCTTCTGGCTCCAGCATTGCTCCACGCTCTTGATGCACCATTCGATGCTGCGTTTCTCGCGGATGGGTTTGTCGGCGATGGTGACGAAAATGGGATTGGTGTGCGAGCTGGGCAGGATGCGAACGGCCACCCAGGCGCTGTGTTGCAGATCCACGTCGAACGTGAGCGGCCGCAGCGTGCCATCGGCGGCAATGTTCTGCGAGGCGACGGGCGATCCGTTGACCAGAAGTTCCACGTTCACTTCGCGGCCTTGTCCGATGCGCGCGCGTTCGAGGTGCCAGTACGGTTTCTGGTCCACGGGGAGATTTTGGATGCCGGGAATCGGCTGTTCGGCCAGCATCGCCGCAGTGTTGACGGTGGCTTTGACTTTGCGGGGTTGGGCGAGTTTGATTTCGCAGTCACCGTCGCCGAGCGAGTGGCCATCCAGGGTGAAATCGAGCAGATGGCTGTGGCCATCGCTCACATAGTTGCGGCCCTCGCTGATCCCCTGGCACCACGCCTCATAGGTGAGCGGTGGATTTACTTTCACATAGCTGCGGCCAAGGCCGACGCGTTCGCCATAGATGCAGGGGAAATCCGTTTCGCCGCTGATGCGCGTGCGGTAGCCGGCGTTGAGCGTGTGATACCAGATGTTCAATTCCCATGGCCACGGGGTGTCCACGGTGGAGAGGAAATCGACCGCCGGAACCGGCTTTCCATCCGGACCTGGCACCTGATGGGTGACGTCCACGATGTATTCGCAGGCACCGATGCCATCGAACGGTGGGATTTCATCCGATGGCAGATTCCGATCCTTGATCTGCAGTCCCCAACCACTGTGTGCAGGGCCACAGACGGCCCCCTGAGCCTGGGACCAGCGCAGGGTATTCAGGCAAAGAGTCGGCCAGTGCTTGTCCGAATCACCGCCGGGAAACATTTGCTCCTTCAGGCGCAGGAGGCACAAATGCCCGCTCTGGTGGGAACCAAAGCCGCTCACTTCAACATCGTAGCGCAGCAGGTAGGGAAGCTTGGAAACCTTGTCGTCCTTGCCGGTGAAAAATTGCTTCTGGTAATCGAAACATGGGCCCCAGGTGAGGTTCGCACCAATTTTCAAATCCTCACCCATGCAGTGGAGCAGCATGTCCGGCGCATGCACGCCCTGGGTCGGATTGGTGTAGTGGGCGCAGCCCGCTGCGTGAATGTGGTGGTCGCCACTCCACCATCCGGTGGCGGCGGGATCGATCCAGCGTTTCAAATTGAAAACAATCGGCGTGGTTTCCTTGGTGTTGAAATCGATGGTCTGCTCCTGAAGTGTGTATTCCGGCCCACGCGTGCAGCGAATGGTGAGTAGCTTGGGAGGGAGTTTCAGCGATTCGCCATCCGCCCGGTAAATTTGCGGATGGAAGAAGAAATCGGGTGCGAGGCGCTTGGCCATGCTGGGGAAGACGCGGCCGGCCGCATCGCGAATTTCTAGACAGGCGGTGGTGGGCAACCCCAGTTCATCCTTGAGCACCAGAGGGACTGATTTGGCCGCTGCACAATCAAAGGTCAGCGTCAGGTCGGCGCGAAATCCAAGGTCCTGAGTGCCCTGGCCGGCGCTGAATGCCAGCACGGCGCTGCGCTTGCCGGCGTCGCGGCTGTAGAGTTGCAGGATGCGGTATTCCAATTTCAGCCCGCTGAGATTTTTCTCCAGGGGTCTGGCATCGAACATCGACGCCTCCAGCCAGAGATCGACAACCTGTTCGGCTTTGGCATTGGCGACGGGCCTGGCTTGCGCGCTCTCCACCCCCAGGGTGCCGGTGACCCCGGCTTCATTGTGAACCTTCACCAGATAATGCCGCCATCCGCCTTCGCTCAGATCATGCGCAGCAGGACCCGCCGCCACCTTCACGCGCGATTCCGGATTGATGTTGGCAAAGGCCAGGCAATGCCGGTCGAGCACCTCCTGCACCTTCGCCGCCACGGCATCGCCGCCATCCGCCTTCAACGCGCCCAGGGTTTGCTGCTCAGCCGCTGAAAAAGGTTCGCCCAGAAAGGCCATGGCCTCCTGCAACCGCTGCACATGCACCAGCAACGGCTGCGCCTCCACCCCGGTGATGAGTGACTCCTCGGCACGCAATGAAATTTGAAATGCGAGAAATGCCGAAGTGAGCGCAAGGATGAGTTTCATGGCTCCATGGTGCGGGGTTCGCACGGGAACTGGCAATGCCGTAAGTGCGGAGTGGGGAACCGGCGCGGTTTTGGAATTCCGCCATGGCACCGCCCATGGGCTCACCCTTTCGCTGCCTGCTTCCTGCCTTTCACAAATGGTCTGGTGGTGGCATTCATTTCCCGGTCGGTTGGCTGGCGCTAAATTTTCTTCAATCGGAAGAAGGTCCTGCCCGGGGAGCTGTCAGTGGTGTGGATATTCCATCCGTTGGCTGAAGTGATGGAGGTGGTTACGGGAACCCACGGACCGGCATTCAGGCTGAGGGTGGTTTCCAGAACGTAACTCGTCGCCGACAGCGGCCATTTCACCTCCAGCAGGTGGCCCTGATTGGCGGTGATGGTTAACAGGGTGGTGGCGTCGGGGTTGATCAACTCAGGTTTGAAAAACGAATCCGGCACGCACGGCAGTCCCAGCAGGGTAAGCGATAAATTGGCCGCGTCACCATTGCGGATGGGCGGATTGGCCACCGTGTCGGCGACGCGGATGGTTCCAGGGTTGCTGCGGTTTGAGAAATACTCATAGGCATCCCGGCCCCCCTTGAATCCCGGTCCTTGGATAAAAAAAGGAATGGTGTAATTTTCCCGCTTCAACTCATCCACATGGGTCTTGAGCGGGCTGCCACCTCCGTGGTCGGATGTCAGGATGATGGTGGTGGCGACTTTTTCCGCAGGATGGGTGTCCAGCCAAGCGAACAGGCTGCCGAGCGCGGTATCACAGTTTCTCACCGCCGTCTCCCAGGCCGTCATATTCGCCGGCGGCACGCTCAGCGCCCAACCGCTGGCGTGACCGGTCTTGTCTGCATCCACGAAATGAAGAAAGGTGTAGGCGGCCAGGGGGTTGGCATTTAAATCCGCCGTGAAATCCGCCATCGCGCTGGCGGCTGACGTGCTGCCCGTCACCGTTCCCGAAGCACGATCAATCTTATCCCGCGCCGGATTGGCCACCCCGGGGGCTCCCACCGCTCCATAGGTGCCGTAGTAGCTGCGGTCAAAGAAGGCCATCCGATCCTTGCTGTGGAAAAAGGCAGTTGGTAAATTGGCCTCGTGCACCACATCGAACACACTGCTTTTGTAAGCGTAGGGGATCACCGTGGTGGACTTGGGCTGGTGAATCGTGCTCGTGACGTCCGTGACCTCGGTGGTCGTGTTCCAGATGAACCCATGCCCGGTGCCCGGCGGCTGGCCGGCCGGATCAAGGGCCGGGCGTCCGGTCAGCATGCAGGAATGATCCGGAATCGTTTCGCTGAAATCATAATCCGTCCGTGCCTGAAAGGTGAAGGCTCCCTCCTCTTTTAATCGCTTAAAATTTGGAAACGTGGCCGGACGGTTCGCGATCAGCGATTCCAGGAAATCACCCCGCAGTCCATCACAGGAAATGAAGATGATATGCTGGACCGAGGCAGCCCACGCCCCCGATGCAGCAGGGGCGGAGGTGGCCCGGGGACTGGCAAAAGCGGCAATCAATGCCAGTCCAGCGCCAACGCTGATGGACGATGCAATGGGTAGAAACTTGAGATTCATGAAGGGGCGGGCATGCGAACACTCAGACGGAATCCGCCTTGGGTTCCGCGTCAAATTTGGATTGCTGGCACGACCAGCATTCCTGGAAATTTCCCGGGACTGACTGCCCGCAGTTGGGACACGTCCAGTCGGCCCCGGGGGTGGATTCGGAAAGACGGCGATCCCAATCCTGAATCAATTCCAGGGCGCGTGCGTAGTCGGCCTCGTCTGCAACGCAGAGGACAGGATCGAACAGTTTCAACGGCCCGACCAGCGATCCTCCCACCAGATTGTGGGAAAGTTCATTTTGGATGAAACAGGTCATGCCCTCCGCCTCCAATAAGGATTTGGCGTGTCCCACCCGCATGGAATCGGAATGCACATAGACTTCTTTCATGCGGGTAGCATCCACCTGAGAGGGGGGATGCGCAAGCATTACCAGGCCATCCCTGCGCGTTCCTGCCACGCCAAACTCGCCGCGCCAGGGCAGGACCAAAAGCATTCCCCGCAGTCGGGGTTTGCCCCGACGAATTGGGCTGGGAGGATGGGGATTGAAAATTGGTGATTCAATTTCCCTCGCTTCCGGGTTGCGGAGTCGGGGTGGGGGCGTGATGGCTGGGGGATGATGAAGGAGGCGACGATCAAGATTGTGGGCGCTCGGCAGCACAATTTGCAGAATCTGACGGTGGAGTTTCCCCGGCATCGGTTGGTCGTGGTGACGGGGGTGAGCGGGAGCGGGAAGTCGTCGCTGGCGTTCAATACGCTGTATGCGGAAGGGCAGCGCCGGTATGTGGAGAGCCTGAGTGCCTCGGCCCAGCAGTATCTGGAGAAGATGGAGAAGCCGGATGTGGATTTCATCGATGGGTTGTCGCCGGCGATTGCGATTGCGCAGCTGACGGCGCAGCAGAATCCGCGGAGCACGATCGCGACGGCGACGGAGATTTATGATTACCTGCGGGTGCTGTTTGCGACGTGTGGCCAGCCGCATGATCCGGCGACGGGTCAGCCGGTGGAGCGGCACACGACCCAGAGCATCGTGGATGCGGTGCTGGCGTGGCCGGAGAATGCGAGGGTGCTGCTACTGGCTCCTTTGCAGGCGAGCGAGGTGATGCAGCCGAAGAAGCTGTGGGAGAAACTGAGCCGGCAGGGGTTCGTGCGGGTGCGGGTGCGGGGGGAGATTTATGAAATCGAGGATCAGCCTGCGGTGAAGGAGGGGGAGGGGGTGGAGATTGTGATTGATCGGTTGGTTCTGCGGGCGGAGAACCGGAACCGGCTGGTGGAGAGTGTCACGGTGGCGTTGCGGTGGAGTGGTGCGCAAAGCATGGTGGTGGCGCTGCGGCAGACGGAGGAGGGGTGGGAGGAAAGGAAGTTTACGACGCTGTATTTAAATCCGGTGACGGGGTTCCGGATGCCGCCGCTGACGCCGAAGCATTTTTCGTTCAACAGTCATCACGGAGCCTGTGCGGAGTGTCAGGGGCTGGGGGTGCGGATGCATGGGGATCCGGCGCTGCTGGTGCCGGATGCGACGAAGTCCCTGACGGAGGGGGCGGTGAAGACGTGGTGGGGGAAGAATCCGAAGCTGAAGGTGCTGCATGACCGGATGATCGCGGCGCTGGCGGCGCATTTCTCGGTGAATGAGAAGGCGGCGTTTGCGGAGCTGCCGCAGGAGTTCCGCGAGGCCTTGTTTCACGGGCTGCCGACGGGGTTGAAGGTGAATGGCAAGGCGAAGGCGTGGGAGGGGCTGGTGCCGCAGGCGACGCGGCTGCTGGACGAGAGTGAGAGTGAGTTTATGAAACTCAATGTGCGGCGTTTCATGAATCCGACGGTGTGCGCGGCGTGCGGTGGGCAGCGGTTGAAGAAGGAGATTCTGGCGGTGACGCTTGCATCGGGGGGGCAGGCGCTGTCGATCATTGGCTGCACGGCGCTGACGATCTCCGGGGCGCGGCGGTGGCTGGGGGAACTGGAACTGACGGCTCGGCAGCAGACGATCGCCACGGATGTGCGGCGGGAGTTGCATGAGAGGCTGGGATTTCTTGAAAATGTGGGTCTGGGGTATCTGACGCTGGACCGGGCCAACAGCACGCTGAGTGGCGGTGAGGCGCAGCGCATCCGTCTGGCCAGCCAGTTGGGATCGCGGCTGAGCGGCGTGCTCTACGTGCTGGATGAGCCAAGCATCGGGCTGCATCAGCGGGACAACGACCGGCTCATTTCCACACTGCATGACCTGCGGGATCGAGGGAATTCGGTGATCGTGGTGGAGCATGACGAGGACACGATCCGGTCGGCGGATTACGTGCTGGATCTTGGTCCGGGGGCCGGTCCGCGCGGAGGACATTTGACGGCGCAAGGGACGCCGGCGGAGATCGAGCAGAATGGGGATTCGCTGACGGGGAGATTTCTCAGCGGAGAGGAAACGATCAAGCCGCCGGCCAGGCGGATGTTGCCGGGGAAGGATTGGCTCACGGTGCATGGGGCGACGGAACATACGCTGAAGGACATCGATGTGGCGTTTCCGCTGGGCTGTTTCATCTGCGTGACGGGCGTGAGCGGCAGCGGGAAGTCCACGCTGGTGGATGACATCCTGCGGCGGGAACTTTTCCGGAAATTTTATCATGCCAAGGATCCGCCGGGGGCGCATCGGAGCATCAGCGGGCTGAGCCTGATCGACAAGGCCATCGTGATTGATCAATCGCCGATCGGGCGAAATCCGCGTTCGAATCCGGCGACATTTGTGGGAGCTTTTACGGGCATCCGCGAGCTCTATGCGAAGCTTCCGAGCGCGAAAGTGCGGGGCTACAATGCAGGTACGTTTTCCTTCAATACAAAGGGCGGGCGCTGCGAGGTCTGTGAGGGCGATGGGCAGATTCAGATCGACATGCATTTCATGACCGATGTTTATGTGACGTGCGATGCCTGCGAGGGGCGCCGTTACAAGCCGGACGTGCTGGAGGTGCTCTACAAGGGACAGAGCATCGCGGACGTGCTGGAAATGAATCTCGATCAGGCGGCCGAGTTCTTCCGCGCCATCCCCGGCCTGAGTGATAAACTGCGCACGCTTTGCCAGGTGGGGCTGGGGTATCTGAAACTCGGCCAGGCGGCCAACACGCTGTCCGGTGGCGAAGCGCAGCGCATCAAGCTCTCCGGTGAACTGGCGAAACGATCCACGGGGCGCACGCTTTATCTGCTGGATGAACCCACCACGGGCCTGCATTTCGCGGACATCGAAACCCTGCTGCGCGTGCTCTTTGGATTGCGGGATCAGGGCAACACGCTCATCGTGATCGAGCATAATCTGGATGTCATCAAATGCGCCGACTGGGTGATTGATCTCGGCCCGGAAGGCGGGGAGGAGGGCGGGGAAATCGTGGTGGCCGGACCTCCGGAAGTGGTGGCGGCTTGTCCGCAGAGCTACACAGGGCGGTATTTAAAAAAGAAACTCAATCCGCCGACCGCCCCGACCAAAACCAAACGCAAATGAAGGACCACCCCCGTGCCATTTTCTGGCTAATCGCCGCGACCGCTGTCTGGGGGCTGAGTTTCCCGCTGGTGAAGGCGCTGCATTTGCTGCATCCTGAAGACACGTGGGTGTTGTCGTGCTGGCTGCTGGTGATCCGCTGTTTCTTTGGGGCATTGATTCTCGCGGTCTTTATTCCATCGGCGTTGCGGAACATCACTCGGAAGGAGTGGCAGCAATCGCTGGGGCTGGTGGCGTTTGGCGGCCCGGGGCTTTTGTTGCAGGGGCAGGGACTGGCGACGACCGATGCCTCGGTCAGTGCATTTTTGACGCAATTTTACTGCGTGCTCCTGCCGATCTGGGCTTGTGTGACGCTGCGGACGCGACCATCGAGGCGTGTGGTCATCTGCACGTCGCTGGTGCTCATCGGTATGGGCTTGCTGGCGGGGATTGATCTGCGGACGCTGCATATTGGGACCGGGGAGTTGCTGACGCTGCTGGCGGCCACGTGCTTCACCGGACAGATTCTGGTGTTGGAGGTTCCAAAATTTTCCGTGAATCGCAGTTTAACCATCACGATTCTCAGTCTGGTGGGCACGAGTCTGCTGGCGGCCTTTTTTGCCCTTCGGGCCACGCCGAGGCCTGTCGATTATCTGGCGGGTTGGATGACGGTGCCGGACCTGGTGATCATGGGAACGATCACGCTGGGGTGCACGCTGTTTTCCTATCTGATGATGAATCGCTGGCAGAAATTTGTTACCGCAACCGAGGCCGGGCTGATCTATTGCCTGGAACCGGTTTGCGCTTCGACCTTCGCGCTGTTCATGCCGGTCTGGCTGAGCCGTCTGTGCGGCGTGGATTATGCCAATGAAACGCTGACGATGAATCTGCTGGTGGGATCGCTTCTGGTGACGCTGGCGAATGTCCTGCTGCACTGGCCGAAGCGCACGCCCTGATTACTCAGCCGGAACCGCGCCGATGGCCTGGCGGGCGGTTTGCTCGATGTTGATTTTCTGAAGCTGCGCCACGAGAGCGGGGTCTTTGAGCGCGGTGGCGAGATCGGGCAGGGTGATGAGTTCCGCGTAGCTTTGGAAGCTCGCGGGTTTGCTCCAGTCCTTGTCGCGCATGAGGCGCTGGACGGCGGGGTGCTGCAAAATGGCGCGGGCCTGGGGATCGTGATGAAGGCGCTGCCAGGAATCGGCGTCGCGCTGGATGAGCAGGAGGCTGCAGAGGGCGCTGGCTTCGGTGGAGGAAACGGGGTCGGTGCGGTTGAGGAGATTTCCCATCCAGCCGGTGGTCAGGCTGTGCTGGAGGCGGGCAAAGAGCGGGGAGTCTTGCAACAGCGATGTCTTGTCCGCGCGGATGCCTTCATCGATAAATTTCATCTGACTCATGGCCCCCGTCCAACGCACGCCCATGGCCAGCACCCAAATCAGCACGCTGGCGGGAATGATGCTCAGGCCCGCGCTCTGGAATCGCATGCCCTGCGAACTGGGGGCTCCGGCGCCCGGCTGCACGACGTTGGCCAGCAGCCGCCGTGCAATATGATGCACGATGCCGCCACCGATGATGCTGGAAATGATCACGGCATTCGGAGGCACGGTGCCGAACCAATTGGTGAGGTAGGGCGGCGCATTTTTAAAGACAATGTAACCGGCGATGAAGCCGAGGATCAGGCAGACCATGCCGAGCATTTGTTTGGCAATGCCCCGCACGAAGGCCAGCATCATGAAGGCCGCAAGAATGCCCCCGCCGCTTGTGGGCAGGAGGTGATCGACGGAAAATAGCGAACGGAGGTCGGGCATGGACTATTTGCCTCCAGCGCCGCCATCCACGGAAAATTTCCCCGGTCCCGTAAAGAAGAGGGTGACGAAGGGGACCAGGTAAAGAAAAGCCATTTCACCGTTACCGGCCCCCGTAAGCGCCATCTTGTGAACCATCACGAAGGCCACGCCCATGGTGACGGCCAGCGCCAGCGCGGCAAAGCGTCCGAACAATCCGAGGATCAGCAACCCTGCGCAGAGGACCTCGGCAAACACTGCCATCCCCAGGCTGACCTTCGCAGCATTTAAGCTCACATTTGCCGTCCCCATGACGGCATGAAACTTTTGAGCAGCCTTGTCGAAATCCCGCAAATCCATCAGCTTGCCCCTGCCATGCAGCCACAACATGGCCCCTGCCGACGCTAGGCGGAGAATGAGCAAGCCGAGGTCGATGCTGGCGGGAATGAAATTGAGACGGAGGAAGGAAAGCATGAAATGGATGAGTGGAATGGAGTTTTTAGCGGTTTATTTCTAACCTCTTATGCTGGCTTTACAAGCTGCGGATGACGACCATCGGCGATTGTGGGTGATCGCACCGTGTGGGTCTTGGGAACGCCAGGGTTATGGAAAAAACACTGGCTTAATCTGACGAATTGCCTAGAATATGGAAATTATGTACAGTTCCCCTGAGCAGACTGGTGCTGTGGACTTGGATGCTCCCCTGTGGATCACCCAGGGAGGGCCTATGGTGGAGCGACGTTCCGGAGTCAGTCCGGAGGAATTTTTCCGGGAGTATGTGACGAAGAATCGGCCGGTGATCCTAACCGATGTCCTCTCAGGCTGGCGGGCGCTCGACAAATGGACGCCGGAATTTTTCCGCGAGCGCTATGGGGAGCGGACGATCGATTTCATGCGAGATCCGGTGAAGCAAATGCAGATGGGCGAATTCATCACGCAGGTGCTGGCCTCCCGTCCGGGAAACCCCGCGCCCTACTGGACGAACAATCCCATCAGCCAAATTTTCCCCGAATTGCTGGAAGATCTCAAGCCCTTTCCCAAACACACGGGTCCCAACTGGGCGGCGCGGAAGTATCTGCACAAAGGGATGCAGCAATCGCTCAACCGGGGTGCCGAGATTGAACTCTACATCGGCGGGGCGGGCGGAGCTTTTCCCATCCTGCACTGGGATGGTCAGTCCACCCATGCCTTTCTGATGCAGATTCATGGGCGCAAGCAGTATTGGGCCTGGGGGCCGGATCAATCCGAGTTCCTCTATCCGCGGACGGCGGATGGCTTTGTGAATCTTTCGCCGCTGGGCGATGTCGAGCGGCCGGATTTTGAGAAATATCCGCTCTTCCGGCAGGCGAAAGGCTGCCAGTTCCATCTTGATCCGGGGGAAATGTTGTTTGTGCCCAGCCGCTGGTGGCATACCGCGAAGATGACGGAACCTTCCATCACCGTGTCCATCAACACGCTCAATGGCCCGAACTGGCGGCATTTCAGCGAGGACATGACCCGCACGGCGAGCCGCCCGGCCCTGCTCGTGAAGAATGCCTACATGTCCGGGGCCTGGCTCATGAACGAACTGACCGACCTCCTGTCCGGGCCCTTCCTGGGCTAGAGGGGGCGGGATTTTTGGAAACGTGGATTTAGAGTTGATTTGATGGCGGGCGTCAGCATGCTGAATCTCACTTTTTCCCTATTTCCTCCATGACAAGCCACTGGTCCGATTCCGATGCCGCCGAGTTTTCCACCAACGCGCTCAATCTCCGCGTCTATTCCTCGCGATTGCTCGGTCGTGATCCGCAACTCGTCCTGCATGGCGGTGGCAATACTTCCGTGAAGGTCCGGCAGACCACTTTTCTCGGCGAGGAAATCGATGTGCTCTACGTCAAGGGCAGCGGCGGCGATCTGGCGACGATCGGCACGGACGGATTCTCGCCCGTGCGGCTGGAGACGGCCTTGCGATTGGGGGAAATGGCATCGCTGAGCGATACCGACATGGTGCGCGAACTTCGCGCGGCGATGCTCAATCCGGATGCCCCCACGCCCAGCATTGAGGCCATCGTGCATGCGGTGATTGCGCCGAAGTTTGTGGATCACACCCATGCCAATGCCGTGGTGGCGCTCACTAATCTGCCCCAGGGCGAGGCGGCGGTGCGGGCGGTTTATGGCGACCGCGTGATCATTATTCCGTATGTGATGCCGGGATTTTTACTGGCGAAAATGATCGCCAAGCTGACGGCGAACGCCAATTGGAATGAGCTGGAAGGGTTGATTCTGCTGCAGCACGGGATATTCACCTTCGGCAGCACGGCGCGGGAGAGCTACGAAAGAATGATCAAACTCGTCGGTGAAGCCGAGGCGTATCTGGAATCCAAGGGTGGCGGGGAATCGGCCTGGGCGCGGGCGGAGGTGCACCTGGAGCCGGACGATTTGCGGGCGTTGGCGGGGTATCGTCAGGCTGTTGGCAAACAGCGTGGACGGGCGACTCTGGCGAAGGCAGATTGCTCACCGGAGGCTGCGGGGTTTGCCTCGCGGGCTGACGCGAAAGACCTGAGCAGTCGCGGACCGCTAACCCCCGATCATACGATCCGCACGAAGCGGTTGCCGGTCTGGCTGGAAGATGCCGGCAGCGTGAATGCCTACGCGGAGTCCTACGAGCAATATTTCCAGGCCAATCAAAAAGGTGAAACCAAACTCGACAGCGCGCCCCGCTGGGCCGTCTGGCCGGGCAAGGGAGTGGTGAGCTTTGGGGCGAACCGAACCGAGACCGGCATCATTTCAGATATCGCCGGGCACACGTTTCGCACCTACCAGCAGGCCGAAGCCGCCGGTGGATGGACGGCGCTGGGCGCGGGTGATTTGTTTGCGATCGAATACTGGGAACTGGAGCAGGCCAAGCTGCGGAAGTCCGGCAAACCGGCGATGCTTGAAGGCAAGGTAGCCATCGTGAGCGGAGCGGCTGCGGGGATCGGACGGGCCATCGCCGAGACATTGCATGCGCACGGGGCAACCGTCTTTGGCCTGGATTTAAATCCGGCCGTGACCGAACGCCTGCAGGCTCCCGGACTGGAGGGCATTGTCGTGAACCTCACCCAATACGATGCGGTGAAGGCGACGGTGGAGGACATCGTGCGTCGCTGCGGGGGATTGGATATTCTCGTCAGCAATGCCGGAATCTTTACGGCAGGTGCCAATTTCGAGGACATGGATCCCGTCAACTGGGCCAAGAGCATGGAGGTGAATCTCACCAGTCACATGCGCCTGCTCCAGTTTTGCGTGCCCTATTTGAAAATGGGATTTGATCCCACGGCCATCTTTGTAGGCAGCCGCAATGTCGCGGCCCCCGGAGCCGGTGCGGGATCGTATTCCTGCGCCAAGGCTGCCGTCACGCAACTGGTGCGGGTGGCGGCGTTGGAACTGGCGCCGAATGGAGTGCGAGTGAACATCATTCATCCCGATGCGGTCTTTGACACGGAACTCTGGACTTCGGAGGCGCTCGAACGCTCTGCCGCACGCTATGGCATCACGGTGGAGGAATACAAAACTCGCAACCTCATGAAGACCGAAATTAAATCGGCCAATGTTGCGGAAATGGTCTGCACCATGGCGGGACCGGCGTTTGCCAAGACCACGGGTGCGCAGATTCCGGTGGATGGCGGGAATGACCGCGTGATTTAATCCGTATCCCTGACGTCAGGGCTTCAGGGTGAAGATAAACGGAACGCTGGATTTGGTCAGCGGGGCCAGGAAGATTTGTGTTTTGCCGCCGAACTCCACGCTGATTTCATAAAGCCCCAAATGGGCGGTGACTCCGTATTCGCCCTGATCGCTGGTTCTGCCGCTTGCCTTGGTGGCCCAGGTTCCGTTGACGAGGGACCGCCAGAGTTTGGCGGCTGGTTTCTCGCTCCAATCCTTGCGCCAGAGCGCGGTGGAAGGTTTCCAATGCGCGCCCTCCCAGAAGCCCCAGTTTAAAAATCCCGTGTAGGCCGGGTGGCTGTAGCAGACCAGCAGGCAGTCGCGCAGGTAGTCGGCCTGCAGTTCCTCATCGCCCCCGGTCTCGACATCGAATTCGGTGATCTGCAGCGCCGGAACCAGCGAGGCAAAGCGATCGCTGTTGTCCAGCATCTCCATGGGCGTGGGAAGGAAACTGCTGTCGAAATGTCCCTGATTGCCGATGCCATCAGGCTTGTAGCCATCGGCGATCAGCAATTTGATGCGTTTGTAATAATCCTCCTGCTGCCGGCCGGGACGAAAGACCTGATCCTCGTTCACCCAGAGCGCCTGCTTCGTGGCGGCCCGCGCGGCCTGCATGATCTCACTGTAAAATTTCACGCCCATGGCATCGTCGATATTTTTATCCCACCCGGCAAGATGGTTGATGGCATCCCATTCGAAGACGCGATCACCCACCGCAGCCGTGATGCGGGGAATGTGCGCGAGGATGCGCTCCTTGATTTTGTCCGGCGTGGTGCGGAGTTTTTCGGACCATGGTTCCCACGGCGCCCAGGAGAGGTAGTGGCCGCGCATGGGAATGTTCTGGTGCTTCAACCAGGCGGCGGCCTGTTGCGTCTGCTCCCAATTCCATCCGGAGCCCGGAGCATTGGTCAGCGATTGTTCCCAGAATTCCATCTTCAAATCATTCTCAAAAACGACCCGGCTGAAACATTCGCCCACCACCTTCCGGTATCGATCGCCATCCGCATCTTTGGCCGTGATCCATTGCGCCGTGACGGCAGATCCAAATCCGAAGGCGTTGCGAAGTTGCCGCACGCCAATCTTTGCACCAACCGCCGGCCGCTTCTGACTGTCGAGAATTCGCAAACTAAGCGGGGCCATGCGGAAGGCTTCGATGCGGGCATGGGCTGCCTGCCGCCAGGGAGCGTTTGCTTCCCGCCCCGCATAAGTCACGGTGGTGCGCGGAAGGTCCTTCATGGCCACTTTTTTGCCGTAGTGGATCACGTTCAGCGGACCCATTTCCAGGATCTGCCGTTTCGCACCCAATTGAACGGACAGGGCGGCGGTGGCTGCAGGGAGATCGCGATCCAGTTTGAACGCGAGGTAGAACGTCTGCCATGCGGACGTGCATCGGAACGGCAGGGTGGCGGCCTTGGCGTAGTCGGGAGGCGTGTTGTCCTGCAGGTAAATGGTTCCCTCCGCGATTGCCTTCTCGGCGGATTCACCGGGAAACGGTTGGGCGCGGGCTTCGAAAACGACAATGCCGACATCCTCCTTCGCAAGCCCCCTGGGCAATCTCGATTGTGCGCCGACATCCCATGGGTGATCCGCTGCCCGATCCAACTGGATGCGCTGCGCTTCCTTGAAGGAACGTTCCGTGACGGGGACAATTTCGAATTTTGCACCCGCGCCATAGGGTTTGATGAGCGCTGGCTTCAGCAGATCCTCGCCTCCCTGTGGAAGTTCGGCAGCGGGGGAGGATGAGAACACGAGTAGGCTGAGCAGCAGCCTGATGCAAAGGGTGCTGGGAGGGATTTTCATGGCGATTTGAATGAATGGGAATACAGCATTCCTGATGGCGGCTCTTACTCCCTGCCGCCCGCGGCGGTAACACGGCTGTGCACGGCACCATCCGCGAGTTTGGTGATGATTTCGTCGCCCTGCTTCAATTGCCGGACGCTCTTGAGGACGCGGCCATCGGCTCCGGTTGTCAGGCTGTAACCGCGGGCCATGGTGGCCCGTGGGCTGAGGCTTTCAATGAGTTGGTGAAGATGGACCAGCCGTTCACGCAGTTTGGAAAAACGCTGGAGGCGGCGCGATTCGAGTTTCTCACCAAGGTTGGCCAGTTGCGTGCGGCGGCGCTGTAATTCAGCGGCGGGGGAATGCTGCTCCAGCCTGAAGCGCAGGGATTGCAGGTCGGCGCGGGAGGTTTGCAGGCGTTGAGCGACCTGCTGCTGCAACTGTTGTCGCATTTCATCCATGGCCTGCTGACGGTCTCCCAGAGCCCGCTCCACGAGTTTTTGCAACTGCGCTGCCCCCAGCAATTCCAAGACGCGCGTGTGGTGCAGGATCACCTGCCGAACGCGGTGCTGCAACGTCTGACGCCAGCGGCTCAGGGTCAGGGAGAGTTCCGCACGATCCGGCGCCAGCAATTCGGCAGCGGCGCTCGGGGTTGGGGCGCGGAGGTCGGCGACGAAATCTGCAATGGTGAAATCCACCTCGTGCCCGACGGCCGAAATCGTGGGCAGCGGGCAGTTGGCCAGGGCGCGGGCCACCTCTTCCTCGTTGAAACTCCAAAGGTCCTCCAGGCTGCCGCCGCCGCGCGCCACGACGAGGACATCCAGAGGTGGCAGCCCCGTGCGCGGTTCGCTGAGATAGCGGATCGCCTGAGCGATTTGAGCCGCGGAACCTGCGCCCTGCACGGCGACCGAATAAACGAAGACATGAATCCAGGGCGCGCGGCGCTGCAGGACGTGGAGCATGTCCCGAAGGGCGGCACCGCTGGCGGCGGTGATGATGGCAATGTTTTCGGGATAGGCGGGAAGTGATTTTTTAAGGGCCGAATCGAAGAGTCCTTCCTCGGCGAGCTTGCGTTTCAGCGCTTCAAATTTTGCCTGGAGCATGCCCTCGCCGGACTGCTGCACCTTGCGCACGGTCATCTGCAGTTGTCCGCGTGCTTCATAAACCGTGACATCACCGCAGACCTGCACTTCCATGCCATCGCGCATTTTCACCGCCAGTCCGCCCACGGCACTGCGCCAGACCACACAACTCAACTGCCCTGCGGCATCCTTGAGGGTGAAATATTGATGGCCGGAGGGGTGGGCTTTGAAATTGCTGATCTCCCCCTTGACCCAGATGCGGCTGAATCCGTGCTCCAGCGTCTCGCGTGTTTCCTTCAGCAGTTGTCCCACCGTGCGGATGCGTTCCTCCTCCGGTGCGGGCTTGGCCCGGGGTTTGGGGGCGGGTTTCTCCTCCTCGGGATCGAGAAAATTGAACGAAAATAAATCCATGGGCTGCGTCTTTTATTCCACAACCCGGCGGCCATGCAATGCCCGGTAGAGGGTTAATTCATCCGCGCTCTCCAATCCCCCGCCTGCTGGCAGTCCCTGGGCGATGCGGCTGATCCTGATGTTTTTGCCGCGCAGCAGATCGGAAAGAAAATGGGCCGTCGCCTCGCCCTCTACATCCGATCCCACCGCGATGATGATTTCGCGGATTTCACCCTGGCCAACCCGCTGCATCAGCAGGCCGATCCGCAGGTCTTCAGGTCCCACATTGTCGAGCGGGCTGATGCGACCGCCGAGCACATGGTAATGGCCCTTGAAGGCGCCGGTTCTTTCGAGCGGAAGAATGTCGGTGGCATTTTCCACGACACAAAGCAGCGAGGCATCGCGATGGTCCGAAGCGCAAATTTCGCACTGTGCGTGTTCCGTGGCAAAAAATCCACAGCGCGGGCACAGCGTGATCTCCTGGCTTGCCACGGCCAGAGTGGCGGCCAGTCCCCCTGCAACCTCGCGCGATCCTCCACGCAGCAACCAGATGACGATGCGTTCGGCGCTTTTCGGGCCAATGCCCGGCAACTTTTTGAACTGCTGGATCAGAGTCCGAAGCTGCGGCGGATAATCAATTTTCTTCACTGGGTTTTTTCTTGCTTCCTTTGGCGCCGCCCGATTTGGATTTGCTTGGGACGCGCTTTTTTGCAGGGATGGTATTTGTCGGCGCATCGGACGCTGGTTTGGCTTTGCGTGCAGCGGGTTTCTTCCGGGGCGTGACGGTTTTTTTGGAAACCGAAGGAGGGGCTGCCTCCGGTTCCGGTTCCGGCAGCCAGACGGCCGTCGTGGCATCGCGGGCGATGAAATCTGCGGGGGCCTGTTCTGCGGCGATTCGGGCGGTTTCCAGCAGGGCGCCCGACACTTCATGGGCGGTTTCCCCCATGCCAGTATTGACCAGACCACGCAGCAGGGAAAAGCCGCAGGGCAGGGTGCCGGAAGTTTCCGTGGGCGTAAAATCCTTTAAAGCGAATGCCAGCAACCGCGCGGTTTCCGCCGCCCAGGGTCCATCATCATCTCCCGCCACCGGGAAACCGAAACACGCCTGCACGGTTTCGCCGGATCCCGGCAGCACGAGGGCCCGGCGGGTTTCCAACAGGGCATTCGTCAGACGGCGAAACTCGCTGGTCAGCTTCAAAAATTCAAAGGGGCCAAGTTTTTTGCGCAAGGGTGCGGTGTCCTTCAGGCAGCAGGTGAGAATAAAAACCGGCCGCTCTGCAAAGACGGGCGAAGGCTCCGCCAGATCTTCAGCGAGCATTAGCATTTCCGGTTCGGCAGTTTTCGCTGTCGCGGGCTTGGGCCTGGTCCGTGGTGGCCCGGTGGCCCGGCCATTCCACCACGAGGTCAGTGCGCCGCCGAGCAGTAGACTGAGAGCGGCTGACAACGGATCGAACTGAATCCCGTGCGTGGACAGTGCGGCTGATCCTGTAAAACAGAGCACTGCCGCGATGACCAGCAGCAGCCAGGCTCTGGGCCCGGCCACCGCATGACGAATCCATGCGCCCGCCACTGCCAGCAGCAGCAACACCGTGCAGGCGAGTCCAAAATGGTCGGGCACCGTCATGCCCTGATTCCAGGGCATGCTGATTTTCCAAAAGGTGGTCATCCAGAAGACGGCCGAACCCAGAGCCCCCGCGATTAACGCCAGGGCCAGCAGGATCATTTCAGGGCGCCGCGAGGCGCTGGGCAAATTCGAATCCATGGCACTTTAGATGGCGTGGGAAATCATCTGGGAACCCCCTGCAGGTGCGATTGCATGCGTTCCCAGAGTTTGGAGAAATTCCGGTTTTCCCGCGCCAGTTCGTCACCGCGCAGGGAGCCATAGTTCTGCAAATTTGCCTTCAGGGCAAAGGCCACGATCATCTGGCGGCGGTGGTAATATTCATCCGAGTCCGTGATGCGTTCATCCTCCAGAGGTGCCTCCGCCATGCGAATGAGTTGCAGCGGCTGAATCTGCGACCAGGCGATCAAGGCATCGCCGCTAACTCCCGAGACTTGAAAATGGATGCCGTCGCGGCTCGCTGAAAGCACCCGGCCGCGCTGGGGTGGGGAGTCGAATCGCGCCAGTTCGATTTCCTGGGAGGTCGATGCAAAATCCTTGATCATCTGCTGGACGAAATCCTCGGCATCGCGCCAGAGCGAGAGTTCGTCCTGCAACTGCGCCTTCAAAGACTCCGATTTCACCTGGAGGCCCTGCAGGCGGGTGATGGCAGCTGGGAAATTGAGGGTTTTGGCATCGGCTGCCGCCTCCCGCAGTAGATCCTGCATCTGCTGTGTTTCCTTCGCGAGCAGTTCTTTCATGGCCAATTCCTCGGCTGATTTCTCACGCTCCAGCAGGGGTTCGAGGCCCTTGGAATATTGTGCGATTTCCTGTTCGCAGGCCGCCTTGACGGGGCTGGACAACCGCAGTTTCCCTACGGCGAGTTTCGCTGATTTCAAGCGTGCCGTGGCCTGGGCTCCCGTTACGCCTCCCAACGACATGTCCGGCCAGTCCTGCAGCTGGTGCAGATCCTCGAGATGCGGAGAGATGAGGCCATGATAGTTGCCGACCCAGGAGGCGGTGGGGGCGGGCTTGGAGTTGGCAAATTTTTCCATGAGCGATTTGGCACCGCGCCATTCGCCCATTTGCCAGTTTTTCAATCCGAGTGCGAGCCAGGCCATGGTGGAATACGAGTCCGGCTGCACCCAGACCAGTTGTTCGGCCTGCACGGGAGCGGTGCCTCCACAGAGCGTGCGCATCTCGCCGAAGAATTTCGAAAGCGGATCGCTTCCATAGGAGGAGAGTTGGGAGAAAATTTCCCGGCTCCTTGTTTCATCGCCCTCCAGCAGCGCGCAGAGACCGGCGTTGAACGTGCTCCAATGGCTCGTGGGTTGGGGGGCCAGTTTTGCGAGATTCAGAAACGACTCGCGTGCCTCAGGCAGTTCGCCGCGGAACATGGCATCGCGCGCTTTTGAATACTGCGCGGAAATCGACTGATCCCCGGAGGCCGTGGGGTCGCTCACGATTTGCAATCCACCATCGGAGGATTTTGGCTCGGGTTTTTTCAACCACAGTGTCAGGCCTCCACCCATGATGAGCGCGCCAATCACGGAGGCCGCGATCATCCCTGCGCGCGAGTCGCGCCTGGCCAGGCGCGGGAGCGACTTGCCAGGATGCTGGAGGGCGTATTCCGAGTGTTTGATAAATTCGTCGTAGGTGGCATAGCGGTCCGCGGGATTTTTGCGCAGCGTCCGTTCCAGCAGGGCCTTGAGTTCCGGCGACACCTGGGTGGCCTCCTGATTGGTCAGCTTGACGGTAATGGATTTCAAAGCCCGCAACTCCACCAGACTGTTGGTATCCGTGGAACAGGGTGGGCGTCCGAGCGCGGCATGGAAAAGGCTCGCGCCGAGGCTGCAAAGGTCGCTGCGGTGGTCCTCCACTCCGCCTTCCAATTTTTCCGGAGGAACGTAGAACGGGGTCGCCCAGAGTTCCTTGTCGGCTTGGGGAGTGGATTGGATCATGAGGGCGAGCCCGAAATCCACAATTTTGGCCGTGCCATCATCGGCAAACAGAATATTGCCCGGCTTGATGTCGCGGTGAATCAGCCCCGCCTGCTGCGCGGCCTTCAGCCCACGGGCGGTCTCGACCGCGATTGCCAGCACGCGGGCTTCCGAAAGCGATTTCTCCGAGCGGATCTTTTCCTCCAGACTGCCTCCGCGCACCAGTTCCATGGCGATGTAGAAATACCCCTGATCCCATCCGGCGCTGTAAACCTTTACGACATTGGGATGGCTGATCGCCGCGGTAATGCGGGCTTCGCGCTCAAATTGTTCGACCCTGCGGGCATCGTTGGAGCAGTGACGGTTGAGAATTTTCAGCGCCACATCGCGCTTCAGGGCGGTGTCGGTGGCCCGGAAAACCCGGCTCATGCCACCGATGCCGATCTGCTCACGAATCATGAAATGGTGAAATCCGGTGCGCACGCGGATTGTATCCTGGCAACCGCCGCAGAGGATTTTCGAATAAGGCTCCAACTCGCTGACATCAATGTGCTGGCCGCACGATGGGCAGGCATTGATGAGGGGTTGATCCTGGGGGGTGGGGGAGGTAGTGGGCATGGCAGGCCGGAAACTAGCACCGATGGTTCCGCCTGCCAAGTGGTCAGGCGACCCCATTCAATCCCACGCCATTGGGAATTTTTACCGACTTTATTTCAGGCGCAGCCCGTGCTGCTGCCAGAACGATTGCAGCGCGGCCTGGGAGCCATTGAAGACATTGCGCTCCACGGGCCGGTCCATATTTCCGAAATAGGGGCTGAAGCGCCAGGAGCCGTGGTTATAGACCTTGGGCCTTGAGCCACCGCGTTCCCAGTCCACGCCGCCGTATTGCCAGAGCGTCCAGTTTGACCAGAGGCTGTATTGGTCGAGCAGGCCCCGCGGACTGCCGGGTGCGGGAAAGATTGGGCCCGCCCCACTTTCGTGGGAATAGAGTGCCAGCCAGTAGGGCATGCGGCGCAGCCTGGCCTTGGTGGCTGCATCGGCGTTGCTGATGAGGATTTTCAACTGCGGACTGTTTTCCAAATATGCCACCGGCACCACCCCGGTGCGTGCCTCCACGCGATCCGCAAAGCGCAGGATGTTGGAGAGGCTGGAGTTGGCATCGAAGTCACCGCAGAGCAGGAGCGATGGGGAGTTCCAGCCGCGGCTGCGGGCCAGGGAGACGGCCCGGTTTACAAACTGATCCGCTTGTTTCACGGCATCCACGTGCGTCTGCAGGCGGTAGTAAACCCCCGGCAGCAAGCCGATCCGATCCGCCGAGGCGAGAAAGGCGGCGCATTTTTCATCGAGGTTGCCGCCCTTGCCAGCGCGTGCGATCAGCGCGCTGGCACCATTGGCCTTCAGGGCAGCCACATTATGTTCGGAGTAGGCCTGCCCGGATCGCTGCTTTTCCTTGGGATCGTAGGCGGAGACATTGATGATCTGCGGCAGGCCTCCGGAGGCCCCGAGGGAGACCGGAGGAGCGCTGTTGGCCCCTGTCATGCTGCAGCTTGCGAAGACCAGGGCGGCAGGCAGAAGGAAAAGGTATTTCATGGTGGGGCATCCATAGGTAGGCAGATGGTGGGCGCAAGGGGAAGTGGCTCATGTATGGGCCGGCCGATGACGCATCAGGGCGAAAAGTGCCTTGGGGAAAATTTCCCTGGCGCCAGGAAATTCAGTTTTGCGTAATTCGACGATGTCGAGACTGGTTCCGAAAAAATCTCGGATTTCGGATTCTGAAAACCGGAAGGGTCCGGGGCGGGCGGGTTCGTCGGAACTAAAGCATTTAAAAAGGAACCATCCCTCGGGCGCAAGGCATCTCAGGACTGTCCTCAGGTAATCCGCTCGGCGCGCGGGCGCTATGATGTGGTAGCAGCCGCGATCAAGAACGAGATCAAATTTGGTGGTAAGCCGGGAGTTGGTAACATCATCCAGAAGGAAATTCACCTGCACATTCGCCTGCCTGGCAAATTCACGTCCGCCTTCCAGAGCCGCGGCTGAGAAATCGGTGCTGGTGGCTGTGAAGCCCAGTTTGGCCATGGCGACCGCCTGCGTTCCACTCCCGCCTCCGAGATCAACGACACTCCCCTGCGTCAGTCCGAGTTGTTGGAGTGTGGAAATGAAATCGGGATCCAGGTCGCGCCAAAACCAGGGCAGCTGCTCGGGTTGTTGGGAATGATAGACATCCTCAAATCCCCGCGCTGCCTGCTCACACAAGGCAGGGGATGTTTTGCTTGCCTGGGGTGCGGCTTGAGGTTGGTTTTTGATAAAAAATTGTTTCAAAAAACGCATGAGACGGTAATAGGTTCAAGGCCTTTGTCCTCGCAACCTAAATACGAAAAATAATCAGAAATGCTCACTCAATTGCAACGATGGTTTGAGAGGCGGGCGATGCCGGGCGAAGTCAGGGTGAGGGGAAGTCGGGCCTATACGCCCTTTCGAGATGCAGTGCTGGAGGATTCTGTGTGGGCGCGCTTTGTCAATGTGGCCAGGCGGCATGGTGATCATCCCGCGGTGCTGGGGGACACTTCCGTCTGGAGCTACAAGCAACTGGTGCGCAAGGCTTCCGCTGTCGGTCGTGCCTTGCAGAAAGTTGATCCTGAATCTTGCGAACCTGTGGCGATGTTGCTGCGTCACGAGATGAAAATGCTGCCGGCACTGCTTGGCGCGGTGAAGGCTGGACGGCCTTATGTCTTTCTCGATTCCTCACTGCCCCCGGAACGACTGCGTTTTCTCATCAAAGACTCCGGGGCGACCCTGATGGTTTTTGATCCGAAACGCGAAGCGCTGGCCGTGGCAATTGCTGGTGACTCCCTGGGTAAGTTAAATCTGGACGAAGCATTGAAGGAGCAGGTCACGGATGTCGAACATTCGGCTTCGAAACCCGAAACTCCCCTCTGCATCAACTACACCTCCGGAACTACCGGCACGCCGTCCGGAGTTGTGCGCTCACATCGCGCCTTGCTGGCCAACATCCGGAACATGACCAATCTGGCAAAGATCAGCTCGGTGGATCGCATGAGTCTATGCATTTCCCCGGCATCCGGGGCCGCAGCGATGGATATTTTTGGGGCGCTTCTGAATGGAGCCAGTCTGGCGCCCTTTGATGTCCGATCCCAGGGAGTTCCCTTGCTGGCCGAATGCATGGTCAGACACAAGATTACCATTTTTCATAGTGTGCCAACGCTCTTTCGCGGGCTGATCAAAGTTATGGAAAACGGATTGAGACTCCCTGAAGTTCGTTTCGTGCTACTGGGAGGTGAGGCTGTCTTCCGGTCTGATTTGGAGGCATTTCAGCGCCATTTTTCAGACGATTGCATTTTTCAAAATGTGCTGGGAATGACCGAGGGTGCCGGCATCCTCTGCAGCTATCTGGCAAATCAACATACCCGGTTGGCTGGTGAGTGCGTTCCTGTTGGCTACCCGGTTCCGGGAAAGACCGTGAAAATTGTTGATCCAGAAGGGCAGGAAATGCCGATTGGAGAGGCCGGTGAAATCACTGTGGAAAGCGCCCTGCTGTCAGCTGGTTACCTGGGGCAGCAGACCAGAACAAGCGAACGCTATCTTGACATGGGGCGGCGTGGCATGAAGCGGCTGCTAACGCGTGACCTCGGGCGAATCCGCCCGGAGGATGGAGCGCTCGAATGGCTTGGTCGCATGGATGCACAGTTGAAAGTCGGGGGCTTGAGGGTGAGCCCCGCCGAAGTTGAATCGGTTTTACTGCTGGATCCGGCGGTGCGCGAAGCGGTGGTGACACTGGCCGGACGCGGGAAGTCTGCAGAACAGGGGCGGCAGACCCAGTTGCTGGCATGGATTGTTCCCACCGAGGGCATGACAGTCAACGCTGAAACCCTCCGCCATTTGCTGCGCAGCCATCTCCCTCCTGAAGCCATTCCGGCGCGGTTTATTTCCCTTACTCAATTCCCTGTTCTGGCCAATGGCAAGGTCGATCGGCGGGCGCTCAATCTGGATCACCCGGCGGCAGATGTTCATGTGGCAAGGGCTTTGGAAATAGCCCCGCGCCATCCCATGGAACAGGTGGTGGCGGAGTCTTGGGAACGGGTGCTGGGCAGGAAGGTCGATTCCGTTTATGCACATTTTTTTGAAATGGGAGGCGATTCGCTGGCGGCCGTGAATCTGCTTGCAAGTCTCTCCTCGCACTTTGGATTTGAACTTCCCGGTCATGCACTGCTTCATTATCCAAGCATCGCGGAACTGGCGGAGAGGATTCCGGTGTGGCGCACCAAGCTATCATCCAACCGGGCTTTTGCCGAATCACTCACTCCCCTTGAGGTGCCGGCGGTGGTTCCGCTCAAATTGGGGGGTGAGGCCACGCCTCTGTACATATTACCAGGAGGCCAGGGAAGAGAGACGGAGATGCTTGTCTTCGCGCAGGTTCTGGCACGCTTGCGTCAGCCCCGCCCTGCCTATGGATTGAGAATCTCGGCATTGAATGATTCTTTCCTCGAAATGAACTCTCTCTCTGACATCGCTCGTAAAATGAACCAATTGTGCCGGGAGAGCAGACCTGCCGGTCCCTGGATTTTGGTCGGCGAATGTGGGGCTGGTCTGCTGGCCGTGGAAATGGCCCGGCAACTCCACGAGGAAAACCCAGCTGATGCACCCACGAAGGTCATCCTGCTGGATGTGCGAACCAATGTACATTTGTCCGAAATTGGGTTTAAGGCTGACCATGGACTGATCCCCAGCCACCTTGCCCGTTACTATGAGCTTCTGTTCTCTTGGGAGCCGAAGCCGTTTGATTTTCCAATCGAGCTTATCACCAGCGAGGCCTTCCGGGGTGCCGCGGCAGATGATACTCTGGGCTGGAGTCGCTACTGCCACGCCCCTATTACAACAAGACAAGTGCCAGGAGACCATGCTACCTACATTCGACAGCATGCGGACCATGCAGCGGCGGCTTTCGAAGAGGCACTGCTATGATGCCGGGGTCGAGGAGCAGAGAATCAGGGCGGATTTTTGTTCCAAAAAGGGTGCGACTGATGTCCAATGAAAAGTTATCCAATCCGGTGTCCTCCATGCTTCGCCATCTGATTCTTCTCTGCATTGTGCTGTTCCTGGCGTCATCGCTGCTCGCGGCTCCGCCAAACGTCATATTAATCTATGCCGATGATCTCGGATATGCGGATCTGGGCTGCACCGGAGCCCGGGGGTATGCCACTCCAAATTTGGATCGACTGGCACGTGAGGGGGTGAGGTGCACGGATTTCTATGTTTCCAGCCCGGTATGTTCGGCCTCCCGGGCTGCCTTGATGACGGGGTGCTACCATGAGCGCGTGGGAATTCGCGGGGCGCTGGGGCCAAAATCCAACCAGGGATTGGGATTGGAGCACCGGATTATTCCTGAATTACTCGAGGCTTCCGGCTATGCCTCGGCCATCGCTGGCAAGTGGCATCTGGGCTCGCAACCCCAATGGATGCCGCTGGCGCGGGGGTTTGATTCCTATCTGGGCATTCCGTATTCCGGCGACATGTGGCCGCATCATCCCGAAGTACCCAAGGGGTATCCTCCGCTGCCATTGTTCGATGGCGGCGTGCCGATCATTGCGGACGTCACGCCGGAGGATCAGAAGACCTTCACGCTGCGGTATGCCGCACGGGCGGTGGAATTTATCAAAGCCCACCAGCAGCAACCGTTCTTTTTCTATTTTGCCCCGAATCAGCCGCACGTTCCTCTCTTTGTTTCGGATGCCAACGCAGGGAAGGCCGAAAGCGGCTTGTATGGGGACGTCGTGCAGGAAATAGATCAGGCGGTCGGTCAAATCCTGCAGACGCTGGATGACACGGGGCTGGCCTCCAAGACCATCGTGATGTTCTCTTCCGACAACGGTCCCTGGCTCAGCTACGGGAATCACGCCGGCTCCGCGGGTCCTCTGCGTGAGGGCAAGGGAACCTGCTTCGAAGGCGGAATCCGGGTGCCTTTTCTCGCCCGCTGGCCAGGGAAATTTCCCGCTGGTCACGTCTGTCATGAACCCATCATGACAATCGATATTCTGCCAACCTTGCTCCGCTATGCAGGCGCAAAATTTCCCGATGCAGCCCTCGACGGACGCGATCTGGCGCCGCTTTTGGAAAACCAGCCGGAGGCCAAGTCCCCCCACGACGCGCTATTTTTCTATTACAATTCCGGCGAACTGCAGGCGATGCGCAGCGGTCCCTGGAAACTGCTCTTCCCGCACACGGCGCGCACGATGATCGGTTCTGATCCGGGACGCGATGGCACCCCTGGAAAATACAAGCCGCTGGAGGTCGGGCTGGAGCTTTACGATCTCAGCAAGGATGTTGGGGAAACGAAAAATCTGCTTTCAGAGAAACCCGAAATTGTCACAACCCTCCAAGCCAGGGCCGACGTCATGCGCAAGGATCTGGGGGATCGGTTAACCATCAAACCGCCCAATTAGTGGTCCGGCGCGCGGCGGATTTGGCCCGCTCAATCAAGCTTTGGAGGCTGGGAGTTCAGCGGACCGACCACCCGTTTAAACTCTGGACTTATTTCACGTCTGCTTCATACTAAACGAGATCGTTCGGCGAGATTTACCGGTATCTCCCGACACTCTGAAGCAAACTTGGAAATTATTTTCACATTTTTGAAAATGACGTTTCCCAAATCCGATAGGGCTACTGAAATCATTTAACAATCTGCCTACCATGAACATGAAAACAAACCGCCACCTGCCAGCGCCATCAGGGATTCGGACCTGGTCGAAAATTCCCCTGCTCTCGCTCCTGATTGCAGCTATTGTGTCACCTCTGCGGGCTGGCGTGCCCGTGTGCCTTGTCCCGGAAAGCTCGCCGCCGGGTCCAGTACCGATTCCCTATCCCTGTCCCATGGTAATGCAGAGTCCCACGAAACTGGAACTGCACGGGACTCCGGCCTCAGGGTCCGGCTATCTCATGGCGTTCGACGCGTTCCTTGAATTAGACGGAATTGATGGCATTGTCCGAGTGCCAACCCCCGATGGCGGAGAGAACCAGACCTACACTTCAACACTGTCCATCACCCTGGCGTGCACGGATGGTTCGGTGAGCCTGCCAAGGCGTGTCATCTCACTGCCGGTGCAGTGCACCACGCACAGCGGCGCGAAGCCCGCCGGTGCTGCGGTGCAGAGTTTTGATACCGAGATGTTGATGCTGGATGGGCAGATTACCGGTGACCCTGATTTTGATCTGCTCCGGGTGCGCGCCGGTTCCGGACTGGGACTTCCGCCGAGCCCCGGCCACACGACTCTGACCCGTGTTGGGGCGGCGGGATCGGATTATCGGGCGGTGAGTTTCTTCGATATCTTTTTTGAAATCGAACTTTCCGGTCGTCCCGGAACGGTCTGGGCTGGGGTGGGAGGCAAAGGCGAGACCAAGGTGCGGCTAACCCAGGGTGCTTCCACATTTAAGGGGTTTGAAATTTTCCCGATAGGCGCAGGGGTTCCGGATGTGTTGAGCGATCGCCTGGTGGTGAGCAATCTTGGATCGAGTGGCCAGGATGGAGTGAGCCTGAGTTCCTACGCGCTTCATCGGGAGGTGGATGGCAAAGGCCGACCCTCTTCCGGAGTGATGATCACCCAGAACTTACAGACCGTGGGAGGACGGACCAAGATCAAGGCATCGAACGGCGACGAGCCAGGGACCTTGAAAGGAAGAGTCAGTCTGCTGGCGGGTCGCACGGCCTCCGGCATTGAAGCCGGAGTGGACTTCCCCCGTGCGGCTGCTCCGACCGGCGCGCAGAACGTTCGGATCTCCGTCTGGAATGGATCAAGCCGCGTGGCCGTTTACAACGCCATCATTCTTTGCATCACCGAACCCTGCCCCACCTGGCCGCTGGGTTCCAACATGGGCAGGGTCCTGCTTCCATATATTGATGCGCTCAATTGCGGGGTGCGGGTTGCGCAGGGTGATCTCAATGGCGACGGGCGGGCGGACCTCATCACGTTGGGGTCGGAGGTGGCCTTCATGGAATGGGCCACGCCGGTGGCCGTGGACATCGCGGAGGATGGTTTGCCCGCAGTGCAGGGGACCAGGGTCGAATGGTCGGCGACTCCGCTGGATGGTCCCGCCACGGGTTTTACGCAGATTGATGTCACGAGCGGCGGCATGCCCAGCGCTGAAATTCTAAGCTGCAGTATTGTCGATGGCTGCACGCAATACCGGGCACTGGGCAGCGCGATGATCGGTGGGGGAGTTGGAATCGTGGGCGGATGCACTCAAGGGGGTGGCACGCAGGAACGCAGACTTCCTGTTCATAACCTTGGCTCCAGTGGACAGGATGGCGTAGAGGTTAAATGGCGTCGTGCGGGCGATGCGGCCAGGATCAAGATAGAAATTCCCGACGGCAATCCTCCCCCTTACAATCCATTCCCACCGCAATCCGAACTGACCATGGGAGCCAGCGGAACCGGCGGCACCACGGGTGGCGAGCATTCGTTCGGTCAGATTCGGGCCATGCACCCGACCGCGCTCGACACGGGATTCTTCGACGTCTTTTACAATCGCCCCATCGGTCCGCCGCCTCCCAACACAGAAATGCGAGCCGTCGTATTGAACAATGGAGCCGTGGTGGGATCGCGGCTGATGGCGGACACCTTGCCGACGCGCATTGGTGCACAGGGTGCCCCTCCTTCGGCCAAGCCACGGATTGTCCACATGGAATTCGTTCGTCGTCCTGCGCCGCAGCAGTCGTTCTTCGATATCTTCTTCGATCAGGCGGTATCGATGACTCCCACCGGAGGCACCCCCTTGGTGGGTAATGAATTGCGCCTCGCACCCACCGCCCTGGCAGGTGCCGTGGATGGTGTCACCGGTGCCACGCTGACGGGCAGTGGAATTACGAGCTTGGAACTCTTCTTCGACACGTATGAACAAGCGGGGAGGGAAGGCCGCGTGGCCGCCAATCCGGCTCCTGCCGCGTGCCCCTTTAACTATCCCCCGCCGGACCGCTTTGCTGTTGAACGGAAATTAGTCGTGGACAATGGCGGTGCCGGTGGGCCGCCCACGAAGGCTCTGTATTTTTCCTATGAGTTGAAAAATGTCATGGTCAGTTCCTGGTCGATCGCACCCACCGGTGAGCAGTTGCTGACGGGGACGTGCGATGGGGTGCTGACGATGGAAGGCTTGGGCCAGGCGCCCATGGGGGGGTATCGGCGCACGTTTGTTGTGCCGCATGTATTTGATGCCAAGCGCATGTCCTGTGCCAGTGGGGAGCATATCAAATCCGCCATTCTCATGACGAGGCTGGCGAGCCAACTGCCTCCAGGCGATCCTGATTTTGACCTCCTGCGCATCGCCTGCGGCACTTTGGAAGGTTTGCAGGATGGCACAGGTGAATTGACTGCCTCCCTGCTGCCAAGCGGTGAGTTCGCTGTCTCTTTTGTTCTGGATACCCCGCTGCAAGTGACCGTGGTCGGAAAGGCCAATTCTCCCCTGGCGGGTTTCAATGCTTCGAGGCTGATTTCCAGCCGGATGTATCCCGGTGCCAATCCGGATGGATGCTTTGCCGGGCAGGATCACACTGCGCTGGGCACCGCCCAGTTGAGCCAGTCCGGCACGGGAGCCAGCGGCTTGATCATTGCGAACATCGGTTCCAGCGGCCAGGATGGAGTCAGCGTGGATTTGGGCCGTGCCGAAGGCTATGATTTGAAATTTGCACCCTTTGAACTGGAACCACCCTCGGCCCTCACCCCGGGTGGCTGGATTGAATTAGAGTCCTGGTCGTGGGGCGCCAGTCAGGCCGGATCGCTGCGCGTTTCCAGACCTGGTGCGGCGCATTCGTTGGAAGCCATGGTCGATTTCTCCCACATTGGAGCGACCGCAGTCATTCTTGAATGGTGGAATGGATCCACGCTGGTGCAAAGCCTGGCAGTTCCCGGGCAAACCGCTGTTATTGCTCTCAATGGACTCCCGCCGGGTGAACCCTACATCGGATCACTGGGCAAAATCGGCCCGCGCGGAGGCACCTCATGCAAGCGTCTGCGCCTCGCGAGTGCCTGCAGTGTCAGCCTCGCGAACGACCCTGGCACGGCGGCCACGGTTACTGAAATGCGCCTGCTCGCGGCCGGGGCCACGTTCTCAGGCCTTGAACATGCGGAGGTGCGTTGTGCCGGAGTGACTGGTGGCTCGCTTGTCATTTCCTCTGAAACGATTCAGGTCGGAGGGCGTGCGTTTGAGGCATCACCGTCAGTGCAATTGAAAGTGATGGAAAGCCCCACATTACCGTCGCGGGGAAAAACAGGTCTCAGTGCTCGTGCGCTGCCACCTCCCACGGAAGGGTGCTTTGACCTGTGGGAAAAATCCAACCAGCTGGGCATGGCGATTATTCCTCCAAGCACCGGCACCGGCACTGTCAATATTGGCATGCCCACGCCCTTCGGATTTAGCGTGAACATGTCACCAACCAGCCTCTCCAAACAGGGGGCGATGTGTGGCTATACCCCGCATTTCAAATCTGCCGGCGGTGCGGACGTGGCGATGCCAATCACCCTCGTGCGTGAAGCTGCCAATACAGTGCTCTCTGCTGATCCCTCCGCCTTTGGTGCCACGCAGGTGCATGTGGTCATTTCCTCAAATCGCGGTGGCCAGAAGGAACTGGAACTTGATACAGTGCTGACCGCGGGGGCCGCCGCCCCGCTGGTTCACATCAGTGATGCCGCCTGCTGTTATCCGCCTGAAATCACCGCGTGTGCCGCCGCCATTTACTGGGGCTTCCACAAGCCTGATGTAATCGATCCATGCATGAAAATATCCTTCGCGCGCATCCACCCCATGGAAGTGGGCGGGAGCATTGTGGACGGAGATACGATTGAAATTCTTCCCATCACCCCGCCCGGAACCCCGCCTCCATCAGGATGCGACAGTCTTTCCTTGAATTTCACCAAGATCACCTACTGCTACATTCAGGATGTCACGGAAGGTCCGGTGTGGGGGCACGGTTTGCCAGCGCAGGGGATAGGCGGAGCCACCATCGGTTGGAGTGAATTGGAACGGTGCCTGCCCGTTACCAATCTTGGTTCCAGCGGTCAGGACGGCGTAAGTATTGATCTTGGGAGAGCAGATGGCTGGGATGGCTTCGTGGACCCCATCACAATGGGAGGCGTGATGATCCATGCCTATGGCGACACGCCCTCCGCATCCAATGTTCTGCTTGGCCGCATTGTCTGCTCACCAGGTTGGACGAATCTGCGTCCCGCCTGCTGGGGGGGGGATTTCACGGCGCTCGGCGCAGCCAATGTCAAAGTGGAGGTGCTCGATGGCTCGCTTGTGACAGGCTCCTTCACCATGCCCGCCGGCGCCGCTGCCATGATTGCCCCAATGGGACCTGGAGGCAAAGATCCCAACCTCGTTCGTTGCTCCAAGCTACCTACGGCCATCGGTCCGGGGATGTGGTGCCCGCCCTGTTTTGCCCTTGAGTTTAATGCCCGGGGAATGATTACCCCGCCTGGTGGAGGACAGGGAATGATTGGAGATCGCGTTCGCTTGCTGGTGGATTTACCTCCCGGCGAGGCTGTCGCCGCAGTCCGCAGTATTGAGCTTCGGCCCGGTGTGGTTTGGGCCGGAATTGAATGTCCCGCAGTGCCAATTGCCATGGTGAGCCAGGGGCTTGTCGCTGCCGAGCAAAGTATTAAGGCGAATGGTCAAACACTTGCCTACAAGGGTATCGGCGAACGGGGACTAAAACGTTGCGTTACTCTCGGTCAAGCCCACCTGCAGGGCAACGGTCCCTGCCGGATCCGACTTGGAAATATTGGATCCAGCGGTGAGGATGGCGTTTCGTTTGTGGATCTCGACACGGATGGCATGGTCGATCTGGCCGTGGAGGGAGGCGATCTGCCGCCCGTGTGCGAATGGGGATTGTATGCCTCAGGCGTGGCCACGGGGGCTCCTCCCGCCAGCCTTGGTGCGCTGGGCTTTGCGAAAATCACGCGCGATGCCGGAGGGAATGGCGACAAAATCATGGCCGACTTCTCGGCGTTGGGCGGGCAGCAGGTGCGGGTTTGTGTTGTGGGTGATGACGGTTCCGTTGTCGGTCAATTCGTCGTCCCATCGGGTCTGCAAGTGCCCATTGCTCCGGAACTCCCTGGCGGAGGCTTTCGTCTGGTAGGTTGTGGGAAACTGCCCGGTGGTGATTTCCGCACGCCCTGTTTCTTCATGACGTTCGACAGTCTGTTCAAGGTCAGGGTAACCATACCCGGAACCGCCACCCAATTGGTGGGTTCTGGAGTTCGCCTGCTTGCCGTGGGCGGCACCGCGCGCATCAATAAAATCGATTCGTTTACGATCAAACAACGCAGTATGCCCCCGGTGGTCCTTTCTCCGGGCCAGCAAATCAACAGCCTCACCAGCTTCCTCGGGATGTATTTCTCTCCCACCGAACTCGCTAATCCGGCCATCAGCGGACTCAGTGCCGACATTGATCGCGACGGTCTCAGCAACGCATTGGAATACGCCTTCGGAACAGACCCGCGTGACGCAGCCAGCAACGGAGCCAGTCCCGGTAATGGCCACGTCACCGTCTTGAAATCGAGCGGCGGCGGCGGACTGCCCGTTGTCAAAATCTCCCTCCAGCGTCCCGCCGGACGCTCGGGCGTGACCACCGGCCTGAGCATCTCGGAAGACCTTCAGGACTGGAATCCCGGCCCGCCTCCCGTATCTGTCACTCCGCTAACCTACGGCAGCGAGGAGGCCGTCTATGAATTGCCGATTGATGTGGATCATAAATTCTCGCGCTTCCAGGTCGAGGTGCATCCGTAACCGCAAAAAAATGTGACGAGCGGCGGCATCCAAGGGGTGTCGCCGCTTTTCATTGAGTAGCCTCTCTTTCGCTGGCGTGGTTCAAGAGCATGAAACTTCAGGGAGCAGGAGCGATCGGTTTGGGCTCGCGGCCCATCATGAGATCGTGGATGCGTTCAAGCATGGAGGGCATGAAGAGGGCGGCGGTGTAGTGGCCGACGGGGTACTCGACGTGGTGGTCGTCCTTTAATTGAGCGGCTTCCACGAAGGCCTGAGTGCAGGCGGGGGGGACGACTTCATCGTATTTACCGCTGAAGAGCCAGGTTTGTTTGGCATTGACGCGGCGGGCGAGACGGAGGGGTTCGATTCCGTTGGAGAGATCGTTGATTTGTTCATCGCTGATGCCTGCCTCGGTGAAGCGTTTGTGCATGCTGGCGGCATCCTTTTGGCCGGTGAGGATGACTTTTCCGAGATGTCCGCCGGCGAGGAGGATGAAGGATTTCTGGTAGCCCTGATCGATTCCCGCCACCGTGGCGACAATGAATCCGCCGAGGCTGGTGCCCTGAAGGGCGATGAGGGAGGTATCCACGAGGGGAAGGGCGGCGACGGCATCGCGGGCGCGCCGGACATCGGCTACTGCCTGTTGGAGTCCTGGAAACATCTGTTTGATGTCGCCGGTAAAGTCCGAGGTTCTGGCACCGTAACCCGGCAGGTGAATGAGAAAGGTATGGTATCCAAAATGGCGCAGTCCGCGGGCGAAGATCAAGGCAGCCGCCATGCCGCGTCCAGATTCATGAACAATTACAATGGCTGGTGCGCGCTTGGGCTGATTGTTCTCATCCCGCGCCACATACCACTCCATGGCCACCAGGTCATTAGTGGCATCGCCACTGGGGCGCGGGGTGGGGAAGCGCACGAGGAAATCGCCGCGTCCCTTTTCAGCGGTGGTCGTTTGCACGGTGAAATTGCCGCGATTCCAATCCAATCCCTTGAGACAGGCGCAGGCATCGGGGTCCTTTTCGTCTGAAAAGTTCGTAGTGTCCCTGCCTTCAAAGGTCCGGTCCTTGAGATCCAAAATAGCATTCGCTGGGGCCTCTGCCACCTCGGCAGGAAGGCGCATGGCCGAGCCTGTCACCAGTGCAAAACAAACAGAGAGACGAAGGAGGATGCTGAATTTCATGATGTGGCCGTGAAATTCACACACGTGAGGGTCCAGCGCAATCAATGATGCGTGCTGCGAATACGGATGGGGATCCGTTTTTTAGGCGTTCTCCAGCTTCTTGGATTCGCGACGGCGGGCGTTGCTGTCGAGAATGCGTTTGCGCAGGCGGATGTTCTCCGGCGTGGCTTCGACGAGTTCATCCGGGGCGATGTACTCAATGGCACGTTCCAGCGTGAAGCGGATCGGGGGCGTCAGTTGAATGCCCTTGTCGGCACCGGCGGAACGGAAGTTGGTGAGTTGCTTGCCCTTGCAGGGATTCATGGGAAGATCCTCGGCACGGGGGTTTTCCCCGATGATCTGGCCTTCATAACACATTTCCTGAGCGCCGATGAAGAGTTTGCCGCGCATCTGGATCATGTCGAGACTGTAAGCGGTGGCCTCGCCGGTTTCCATGCTGACGATGGTGCCGCTGAGGCGGGTGGGGATGGGACCAGCCCAGTCGTCGTATTTCTGGAAAAGGTGGCTGAGCACGCCGTGGCCGCTCGTCTGGTTCATGAGGTCGAATTCAAATCCAATCAACCCGCGTGTGGTGATGGTGGCCTCGATGAACGTGGAATGGGGGTGGACGGCCATGCTGGTGACGATGCCCTTGCGCTCGGCGATAGTCTTCATGACGCTGCCGACATAGTCCTCGGGGACTTCAACGTAGAGCGTTTCGTAGGGTTCCTGGGTCTTGCCGGTCTCGGTCTTCTTGGTGATGACCGAGGGACGACTGACGAGGATTTCAAAGCCTTCGCGCCGCATTTGCTCCACGAGCACCGCGATCTGCATCGCGCCACGGGCCGAGACATTGAAGGAACCGGCGAGTTCGGTGTCCTCGACGAAAATGGAAATGTTGGATTTGGTTTCGCGCTGGAGGCGGTCGCGCACCTGGCGGGTGGTGACGAATTTTCCCTCCTTGCCCGCGAAGGGGCTGTCGTTCACGGAGAACTGCATGACGACGGTGGGGGGATCAATGTCCACGAAGTGCAGGGCGGTGTCCTCCTCGGATGCACTGAGGGTCTCACCGATGTCGATGTCCTCAAATCCGGCGAGGCCCACGATGTTGCCGGCCACGGCATTTGCAGATT
>CALQSQ010000011.1 GCA_943333275.1 Akkermansia muciniphila | reverse complement strand
GCAGGTGGCGCCGATCATTGAGGGCCTCATGGGCATCAAGCGCCCCGTCGATGGAGCGCCGCAGGATCACGTCACGTCCCAACCCAAATACATTCCGGATTACGATACGCCGCGTTTCCGCCTGACGCCCAAACACAGCGCCTACGTGAAAATCGCCGAGGGGTGCAATCATACCTGCAGCTTCTGCATCATTCCCAAGATCCGCGGGCGGCATCGCAGCCGGACGCAGGAGAGTGTGGTGAGGGAGGTGCGCGATCTGGTGGCCGGCGGCGTGAAGGAGATCAATCTCATCAGTCAGGACACGACGTATTTCGGCATGGATAAATGGACCGAGGGCCGTGCGACGCCGCGCAGTCCGGTGGATTCCACGAAGGGGGAATCCCTCGCCACGCTGATCCGCGAACTCAATGAGATCCCGGGGGATTTCTGGATCCGCCTGCTCTACACCCACCCCGCGCATTGGTCGCAGGAACTGATCGAGACTATTGCGGCGTGTCCCAAGGTCGCACGTTACGTGGACATTCCCCTCCAGCACATTTCCGACCGCATGCTCAAGATCATGCGGCGTGAAACCGACGGTGCCTACATCCGCGATCTGCTCAAGCGCATGCGCGAAGGCATCCCCGACCTGGCCATCCGCACCACGTTCATCGTCGGCTTTCCCGGCGAGACGAAGGAGGATTTCGAGGAACTGCTGGAGTTCATCCGAGAGACAAAATTCGAGCGCGCCGGAGTCTTTAAATACAGCCGCGAGGAAGGCACCAAGGCCTACACCCTCGAAGACCGCATCCATCACAAGACCGCCGAAAGCCGGTGGAACAAAGCCATGGCCGTGCTCCAGGAACTCAGCGAGGAATTCAACCAAGCCCAGGTCGGCAAGACCATCCGCGTCCTCGTCGAGGCCCCCGGCAGCGCCCGCACCCACATGGACGCCCCGGACATCGATGGCACCGTCTTTGTGGACAAGAAACTTCCCGTGGCTGAATTCGCGGACGTCACCGTGAAGGACTGGCGCGGGTATGATCTGGTGGCGAACCGATAGGTCTGGACGCCTGTCCCCGACAGGGGCCTAGAGTTTCTCCACTGCCTTCACCCCCTGATGGTATTCCGTGTAAATGATAACGGGGATGTCCAGATCGCCGAGGTGTCGCTCCACGAGGGGCTGGACTTCGGCCCAGTCCAGACCGCCGACGCCGGTGGCCAGCCTGGGGAGGGCCACGCTCATGATGCCTTCCTTGACGATCAAATGGCGGAGTTCGCGGAGGGCATGATTGACATTTGCGACGGTGGCTTTGCCGGGATGCCCACCATTGGCAGGAACCTCGGCCTGGGTGAAGAGGTTGGCAATTCGGAGACCCGGGCCGGACCAGAGCCAGAGCTTGCCGGCATCCGGGTGCTGCTGATTGCAGAAATGGCGAAAATCTTTGTACATCGCGGGCCACCGTTCGCGGAGCGCTAGGGCGAGGCCGGAATCAAAATGGTCGCCGGGGGCAATGCCATGGGCAAGGACTTCGGCTTCGGAGAGGAGGATGTCACCGCTGACTTCTTGGATCATGCTGATATGGGGTTGGTGGTTTGGGTTTGGGGAATCATCCCTGTGGAACCGTAAGCGCTTCCCCTTCGCTGCACTCAGCAGGGGTTCTGAAAGACTGCGCGGATATTCCGCACTCGGTCCCGCCCCCGGCGGCACCCTACTTCGCCCCCTTGACCATGAGCACGGCGGGGATGGTGAGGATCAGGATTTTCAAATCGAGCCAGATGGACCAGTTGTCGATGTATTCAAGGTCGAGCCGGACCCAGTCGGAGAAATCCTTGATGTCATTGCGACCGCTGACCTGCCAGAGGCAGGTGAGACCGGGCTTGACGCTGAATCGGCGGCGCTGGGCGGAATCATTGACATTCTCGGCCTCGTAGTAGGCGAGCGGGCGCGGACCGACGAGGCTCATTTCGCCCCGCAGGACGTTGATGAGCTGGGGCGTTTCATCGAGACTGGAATTGCGGAGGAATCGGCCGAAGGGAAAGATGCGGGGGTCCTTGGCAACTTTGAACACGGGACCAGTCATTTGATTTTCTTCCAGGAGTTCACTCCGCCTGGCCTCGGCATCCGGATCCATGCTGCGGAATTTATACATGGTGAAGGGCTTGCCGTATTTGCCGCAGCGTTTCTGACTGAAAATGGCGGGGGCTCCGGGCGAGCTGATCTTGATTCCAATCCAAATGAGCGCCCAAAACGGTAGCAGGATGACGAGCCCGATAAACGCCAGCACCTTGTCCATGACACCCTTGACCAGCAGTGCCCAGGAGATGTCCGGCGTGCTGCGGAAGACCATCATCGGACGGTTGCCGAGGGTGTCGAAGGTTGGTTTGGCGATGGCTGTCTGGATGAATCCGGTCCACAGCCAAACCTCCACTCCCATGACTTCGCAGGCGGAAATGGCCTCTTCGATCTTCGCAAACTCCACGTGCGCGGTGGCGAAGAACACACGTTCCACATTTTTCTCCCGCAGCGCGGTGACCAGGTCGCCGATGGGTTGCCGGCTGATGTCAATGCGCCCGACGATTTCAATCTCGAGATTAAATTCCGGAGGCACTTCCTTGAGGAACCGCTCCACGTCCTGTGGCGGGCCGACGAGGAGAACATGCTCCAATTTTTCGCCTTTGAGGGAGCGGCGTTTCAAATGCGCGCGGAGGATGGATTCCTTCACCAGCAGCACCACCACTCCCAGCACCCCGTAGATGGGCAGGAAGCCCCGGGCGCCCACGTCATATTTCGCGAAAATGGTCAGCGTCCCAAGCGCCAGACCGATCCAGATGGCGGCCTGGAGGATCTGCTGGAAGCTCTTGATGACGGTCTTCTGGGACGGGTGTTTGTAGTAGCCGTTCATTTCCAAAATGAGCGGCAGAAATGGCACCACGATCGCCAGCACCCACATGAATTGGAAGTCCCGGAGATCGGGAATGGGCGACCAGCCAATCGACGTGGCCGAGGCCCGCAACGCATGACTGACGACTCCTGCGACGGCCAGCAGGAGGCTGTCGATGAGTTGATTGAGTTTGATGTTAAATTCTTGCTTGCGGCCCAGCATGGGTCAATGATCCGGGGAAATAATCATTTATGGATTCGATCCTCAACGAACCGGGACAGGATCCCTGCCGCCTTCAGACCAAGTGAACATGACCCTTCATAACATTTCAAAATATGCAAGCCTTCTCCATGAAACGTTTGTGGTCGGGAGTATCGCGCAACCGGATAGTCTTCCGGGGTTAAATCGTCACACGGTTGAGAAATTGGCCGACATGGTGGAGTTACGGCTGGATGCCTACCCGGCGCTCCGGCCCGAGGCGGTTCCTGAATGGGGCCTGCCGCTGCTCATCACCGCGCGTTGTCCGGCCGAGGGAGGCCGCAATGGTCTGGACGCCGGGCACCGTAGCGCGCTGCTGCGGAGCTTTTTGCCGAAGGCAGCGGCCGTGGACGTGGAAATTCAATCGCTGCACGAAATGAGGGAAATCTGCGGGGAAATCAAAGCATCCCCCGCCCTGCTGGTGCTCTCGTTCCATGACTTCAAGGTCACGCCGGCGCTGGAGGAGTTGCAGGCCCTGCTGGCCCGGGCGGTTGAAGCGGGGGCGGATGTGGTGAAATTTGCCACTACGCTGCAGGGCCCCCGGGACGTGGCGACGCTTTGCCAACTGCTGGCCATGTCGCCGCGACCGCCGATGTCGATCATGGGAATGGGTCCGCTCGGGAAGGCATCGCGGATGCTCTTTGCGCAGATGGGTTCCGTGTTCAATTACGGTTATCTGGATGTGGCCACCGTGCCAGGCCAGTGGTCGGCTGGGCGAATGAAGGAATTGCTGGCGGAGCTATCGGCTCCGTGAGGCAGAAGATTTGCCCTTGGCGGAATGGTCGGAACGCGCTATTTTCGCCCCATGACCACCTCCCATCCGCCACTCGCCGCCCATGCCTGGCTGGCCCTGGCCCGCGGCTATTGCCGGAGGGTGAATTTCGCATGGTGGTGGCAAACTGCGACGCCATGGCTCACGGGGATGGCCGCAGCCGGGGGCGCATTGATCCTGTATCTGCGTGCCAAATGGGAGGCATTTACACCGTCCACCGCTTTGATCTGGCTGGCGGTGGCTATGTCACTGGCTGCGTTTGGCACCTGGTGGCGGGCGCGGAGGCGGTTTGTGCGGCAGGCGGATGGACTGGTGTTTCTGGACCATCGGTTGCATTTGCACAATGCGCTCACGGCAGCTGCGCAGGGCGTTGGTGCCTGGCCGCAGCCGAAACCTGAGGAAATATCGGCGGACTTGCGCTGGCGGAAACTGCTGATTCTCGGACCGATCGCCTTCGTGGCGGGAAGTCTGGCTCTGGCCTTTTTCCTGCCACTTCCTCCGCCGGGCGATGCCCCCAACGTGGCCGCGATTCCGCCCAGTGCCATGCAGAGCACCGAACAAATCCTCCAGGCGCTGGAAAAAGCCGAAGTAGCGAAGCCCGAGGATCTGGAAAAATTCAACGAGGCCCTGGAAGCACTGAAAAACCGGGGACCAGAGGAGTGGTATCAGCACGCCTCGCTGGAAGCCGCGGACCATTTGAAGGAATCCGTGGGGCAGGCGGCGGGTCAGCTCGGCCAGCACTTTGAGGAAGCCGCCAGCAGTCTGGAAAAACTCTCCGACCTCTCCAGCGAAGCCACGCCCGCGGCCAAACAACAGGCGGCGGACGCCCTAGCCCAGGCGCTCGAAGGCCTGCAAAATGGCACCCTGCAGCCGAATCAGAAATTGATGGATGCCCTCAAGAAATTGGATCCCCAGGATCTGAACAAGCAGCTCTCGAAGGAACAACAGCAGCAGCTGCAGGACCAGTTGCGAAAGAATGCAGGTGCCTGCAAAAATTGTCAGAAGCCAGGTGGAGCCAGGCAGCCGGGATCAGAGGAACAGGCGATGCGGGACGCGATTGAAAAAGGCGAAAACCAAAAGCCCGGCGAAGGCGACGGCGAGAACGCTCAAGAGGGCGCAGGCCCGCCTGAACGCGGTCCGGGTGCGGCGGATTTGAATCCCAAAAATAAGGAATCCAACCTCAACACGAACAACCCCGAGAAGGAGCAAACCCAGGATCTGGAGCGTCTCGCACCGGGAGATTTACTCGGCACCTCGGACGGCGAACACAAGGTGGATCAGTCCCCGCAAGGCCCGCAAACCACCGGCCAGTCCGCCGCAGAAGGCACCGGAGGCGAAGCAGTCATGAAAGACCAGTGGCTCCCATCCGAAAAAGGAGTGCTCCGCAAATACTTCAAATGAAGCCAATCCCGCCCCTCCCCACCGTAGAGGGCGACGTCAGGAGACCCGGCCCGCAAAGAACCCCAAACCTCTTAAATTACCTCAGCGCCGCCCTGCTCGCCCTCACCCTGACCTCCTGCAGCACGGCCCAATTTTACCATCAAGCCGTGGCAGGCCAGGTCCAGATTCTTGCGGGTAGAAAGCCCGTGGCCACGCTGCTCGCCGACCCCCACACCGAGCCCCGCCTGCGTGATCGCTTGAAGCTGACCCAGGACCTGCGCGCGTTTGCCGAAAAGGAATTGGGCCTGCCATCGGGAAAAGCCTACGCCACCTACACCGACCTGCATCGCCCTCATGTTGCGTGGGTGGTGGTGGCGGCCCCGGAGTTTTCCACCAGACCTTACCAGTGGCACTATCCCATTCTCGGGAAGCTGGACTATCGGGGCTATTTCAAGGAGGCCGATGCGAAGGAATGCGCGCGATCCCTCAAAGCCCGGGGATTGGAAACAGCCGTGGGCGGCGTGGATGCCTATTCATCGCTGGGATATTTCAACGACCCCCTGCTCAACACTTTCATCCACGATCCCGACCCGGATCTCGCGGAATTGCTCTTTCATGAACTGACGCATCGGAAGGTTTTTCTGTCGGGGGACACGGAATTCAACGAAGCCTTCGCCACCGCCACCGGCCAGGAGGGCGCGCGTCGCTGGTTGCGCAGTCGCCAGCGGTGGGACGATCTGCGGAAATATGAAAAATCCTGCTCGCAGGAGCAGTATTTTGCCGAGGCCGTGCTGGAGACAAAACGTCAGTTGGAGGAAATTTACCAACAACCCCTTCTTTCAAAATCCGTCATGCGCCAGCGCAAACAGGCCCTGCTCAAGGCTCTTGGAAATACCATCCGCCACATGCCTGAACTCGCAGGCCACAAAGGCTATCCGAAATGGGCTACACAACCCATCAACCACGCCCGCATGAACACTGTCTCCGCCTATCATCGGCTAGTGCCCGCTTTCCAGCAGCTGCTCGCGACCTGCCATGGCGACCTGGCGCGATTTTATGAAAAGATCGCGGCCATGAAATCACTGAGTCAGGCAGAACGCCGGGGTGCCTTGGGAGTGCCCCACCAATAACCTTTTCATGAATCCCTACGAACCACTCGAGGCTGAGTTAACGGCGCAAAAAACCTTCCAAAGAAAACCAGTGGCCCTCGTCTCCCTGCTGTCGATCCTCTGTTCGGGGGCGTCCCTCTTCAGCTGGGGCTACGGATCGGTCGGACCCATCGTGACCAGTGGCTGTTGTCTGTTCGGGGGTTGGGCCATCGCCAGGCGGCTGCATCAGTCTCCAGGCTTTATTGCCCTCGGAACCCTTCTTTATGGCTTTCTAATTGCTTTGACCATTGTGGGTATTGCCTTCGGCGCGTGTCTGGTCCTCATGAACAATTACCACTGAATGGCTGTCTTCACGAATAGGGCGCACGTTTTTGGCATCTGGCTGCTGACCATCGTCTGCATGATTTGCTCCCTGTTCCTCTGGGATGCGTCGTGGATTTCGAACCGCGGGTCTGTTTCCTTTGGGAGATACATCTTCGGACCGACTATCACATTCATCATCTGTTGGATCGGGGGCAGGCAAATGGCTGCGAGGTTGCACGTTCAAGTCTTGGTGATGAGTTGGATCTATGCCTGCCTGATTGCCACGAGTTTCGTTGGCATTGTCTTTGGTGCCTGCCACTGGGTGGGAATCTTGTAGTGTTCAGGGCTGGAAACATTAGGATGACGACCCCGCTCCCATCCGCTAAATTTTCCCGATGAACTCCACCCACCCATGACTGTCTCCACGGATTTCCAGCTTCCTTCGCTGCCGCCACGACGCGTGGAGGGGGAGTTGTTAAAACGGACGACGAGCCGGTGTCCGGTTTGTTTGCTGGCGTGTCCGGCGGAGGTTTGGAAAGTGGGCGGCAGTCCGGCGCGGGTGGAGCTGCGCCGAACCTGTGCTGAACACGGCATGGCGATGGCGGTGATTTCCTCGGATGCGCGGTTTTATTGGCTGGCGAGTGGTGATCCCCAAAATGCCTGCTGTGGCGGGCAATGCAGCTCAGCTGAGGGGGCGCGACCCGGCACGCTGGGCAGCAATGCGGTGGCCAGTGTGGATGGCACCATGGAGAAACTTTCCACCTGCCTCGCACTCATCGAAATCGTCCATTCCTGCAATCTCGCCTGCCCGACCTGCTATGCGGATTCGCCGGTGGGCGCGACGGGCGGGGCTTTGAATTATGAACCTCTGGAGGGATTGAAATCACGAATCGATGGCATCATCGACCGCAAGGGACGGATTGAGATCCTCCAATTCTCCGGTGGCGAGCCCACGCTCCATCCACAATTTTTTGAATTGCTGACCTGGGCCATGACCCATCCCGGCATCGATTATGTGGTGCTGAACACCAACGGCGTGCGCCTGGCCAGGGACGAGGCTTTTGCAGCCGAACTCAAAGAAAAATTCATTTACGGGAAGCTGCAACTGTATTTGCAGTTCGATGGCCCGGCGCTCGGCGGGCAGATCGCCCTGCGCGGCACAGACCTGCGGTCGATGAGGGAACGGGCCATTCAGCGCTGCAGGGAAATGAACCTGCCCGTGACGCTGGCGATGACTGTGACACCGGAAAATATCGATCAAATGTGGGCGACCATCGAATTGGGTTTGCAGCAGGATCAGGTGCGCGGCGTCAGTTTCCAACCAATGTTTGTAAGTGGCCGGCAATCCATGACGGAGCAGCCGCGATTAAATACTGCCGACATTATTCTTGGCCTGTTGGAGCAGTCACAGCAGAAACTGACGGTGGATGATTTCACTCCGCTGCCCTGCGGCGACCCCAATTGTGCGACGATCGGCTATCTGTTGAAAACTGGGGATGGCGATTGCCGCAGCATGAGCGAATTCATTGATTACTCGATGATGCAGGGGTTCCTGCAGAACAAGATCCGCTACAAACTTGAGGATCTGAGCAAGTGCGGATGCGAATCCGAACCGCTTGGGAAAATCCTGCACGATTTGGAAATCGACGAACGCCATACCTTCCGCATTTTCATCAAGCCGTTCATGGATGCGTGGTCGTGGGATCAGGATCGCATCGACCGCTGCTGCACACATGTGATCCGACCCGATGGCAGACTGGATTCGTTCTGCCGTTATTATTCCGGCTTTCCAGATGCCGCCAAATGAGCCTGCCAAATCCACTGGGGTCCGCCCTGTTGCTGCTGGCCATTGCGGTGAGCGTTACGATCTGGATGCGGATGGGGCGGAAGGATTCGCGCCTGCCGATGATTTACCTGCTGGGTCTGCTGGGCGGATTTCTGGGGGCGAAACTGGGGTTTATTTTTGCGGAGGGATGGACGTGGTATGGCACACCGTATTTTTGGATGCAGATTCTGAATGGCAAGACGATCCTCGGAGCACTGCTGGGCGGGTATTTCTTTGTGGAATTTGCCAAACGACAGACCGGCTACACCGCGCCGACCGGGGATCTCTTCGCCATCACCGCGCCCATTGGGATCATCATCGGGCGGTTGGGTTGCCTGACTTCCGGTTGCTGTCTGGGGCAGGTTTGTGAGCCGGGCTGGTATGCGATGACAGATGTGCAAGGCTTGCCGCGCTGGCCGGCGGTGCCGGTGGAAATTGCCTTCAACCTGCTGGCGCTGGCGGTATTTCTGACCCTGCGAAAATCACGCGTTCTGCCCGGCCAGCATTTCCATCTGTATCTGATGGCTTACGGAGCGTTTCGTTTTTTGCACGAGTTCGCCCGCGGCACGCCCCGGCTCGCGGGGCCATTCAGCGGGTATCATCTGCTGGCGCTGGGGCTGATGCTTCTGGGATTGGGGGGATTCCTGCGGCGGCGATCACAGCCCGCCAGGCAGCCGCACTGAAGATGATGGGGTAAAGTTGCTCGGAATACCACAACCTCGCGAAATAAAGCCCGATCGGCGAAGCGGAAAAATAGGTTCCGTCGCGGGTGAGTTCAAGCAGGCGTTGCGCCCCTTGATTGGCAGCTGAGAGATTTCCCAGCCGCGCCAGGGCGGTGGTCGCGAGGGCTGTTTCCTCTATGGATTCGGGGCCGAGACTTCCGCCACCCCAGCCGCCGGTGGGGCGTTGCATGTTCTGCAGCCAGTGGGCGGCACGCTGCAGGATGCCGGTCGGGGCCTGGCACTGGGTGAGATGGGCGAGAACGGAGGCGGTGCCATAGACGCGATTGGCCTCGTCAGGCGCCCATTGATTCCCAAACCACAACGGCTCCCACCAGCCTTCGGGCGACTGGGTTTTTTCCAAATAAGCGAGGGCCTTGGAGCGGGCCCGGGCCAGAGCATCGCCGCCGAACGGCCATCGTCCCCAAGCGGCGAGCGCGTGGGCGGTGAGTTCCGGAGTGCTGCGATCAAACGGGAGCGTGCCCCAGCCCCGGCAAAAAGTGGGCATGCCTCCATCGCGGTTTTGCAATTTTATCAACCAATGAACTCCGGCCTTGGCAGCCGCGCGGACCTGGGGAACGCCGGGAGCCAGCTCGGCGAGCGCAAGAAGGGCACCCGCCGTGTCATCGGCATCGGGAACGCCACCGGGAAGGTCTGTCCATGCCCAGCCTCCCGGAGCGGAAAGGGTGTAGGGATGGATTTGTTTCGTCTGCTGGCCCAGCAGCCAGGAGAGAACACGATCCGGCTGGGGAGTCTCCGCCTGCAGGGCCTTGACCGCGAGCGTCGTTCCCCAGGTGGCAAGATCGGAATCGATGGGCCAGCTGCCGTCAGCCCGGCAGGATTTTTTCAGAAACTCCACGGCCTCCTTCGCCACGGGATGCTCGGATAAATCCTGACTTGCCAGCGCCATTGCCACAAAGCTCGTCAGGGGAGTGGCCTCCAAATAACCGCCACCCTCCGGTTGAATCTCCCGCAGCAAACGCAGCGTCCCTTTCCGAAACCAGCCCCGCCACCACGCCGTGGGCGCATGATGATGTCGCACCTGCCCAATCGCAATCAATGCAGGCAGCGCATAGCTAACCACCGGCAGGCTCAATCGGGCAAACCACCGCCGGGGCATCGCCGCCAATTCGAACGGCAGTGGCGGCACCCATTGCCAGCACTGTGGCGCGGGTCCGAGCCGGCCACCAATCGCACAGGCCATGAGAATGGGCACGGCAAATGTCTTGTCCCGGCCATAGCACTGCTCCATCGCGGCTACCAAGGAGGCAGGTTCCAGTCCTCCCGTTTCCAGTCGGATCCAGTTTTCGCAGCGCTGGATCACGTCCGAAAACTCTGCATCCTTTCCGCCTCCACCGAACGCCGCCCAGCAGAGCAGGGTGGTGGAAAGATTCGGCAGACTCTGCGGCGTGTCCCCCCAGCCCCCGGAAGGTCTCTGATTTGCGACAAGCCAGCGTCTTCCGGCAAGAATCAGATTCTCGTGGTTGAGACTTGCGATGCTGGTCAGGGCAATAACCGCGGTAGCGGTCGAAAGGGCGCTGGAACTAAGGCGGCCCCTCCAGACCCCCTGCCCATCCTGAAGCACCATCAGCTGTTCCTTCGTCCGCTGAGCCGCTTGTTGAAAAAAATTAGGATCCCTTTCCAATTCCATTTGTGTTCGCTCTGGCTAATTCATAATCGCCTCTGCTGCAACCGTTCCCATCGAAATGATTCGCGATGGAGACTCTTAAAAATCATGGCAGGTCCGCTTCCCCAAAACTCGGAATTCATTCTCCGCGGCTGAAGGGAGCAGATGTGTGAAATGGATCCACGGCCGAAAAATATTCTAAAAACCAATATTTCTGGGGCCCAGACAAGCATTCCGCCGTAGCCACCATTGTGTGAAGCTCCTCGATTATCTAGTATTACTGCTATTTCTGTAACAAAGAAAATTAGTTTGCATTAATCAAAAATTCTGATAATTTTCACAAATGAAGCCAGTCTCTGTAGCTTATTGCAAATTTAACAGAATACTAATCCTCGCGAATTTGAGAAAATTACTTGGCAACCTCTCGCAATACATTTAGCATCTATTGATAATAATCTCCTCCATACCAAATACTCCAATCCCAACCCACCAGACCTCATGGCCAAAATAGTAATTATTGACGACGAAGCCCCGATTCTCGACCTGATTGGTCAGTTCGTGAAGAAAATGGGGCATGAACCCTTTCTTTATCAGACTGGACGCGAGGGAGTCGAGGCGCTGAAACAAATTCAGCCCGAGTTGTTGATCGTGGATTTGCGCATCGGCGACATCAATGGACTCCAGATCATCCAGGACTGCCGCCTGCGTTATCCCAATACGGAAGTGGTGATGGTGACGGGCTATGGCAGCGTGGAGACCGCTGTCGAAGCCATGAAGCTGGGCGCATTCGACTACCTTACCAAGCCCTTTGACCTTGCGGATCTGCAGCGCACCATCAACCGGGTTCTCAACAAGGACAACCAGGCCGCCGCCACCGCCAAGACGTCCCAGGACTCCGCCATCCGCGTGGCCGACGCCTCGAACATGATCGGCGAAAGCACGCAGATGAAGGAAATCCTGCGCCTCGTGGAAAAGATCGCCGACAACGACAGCCCCTGTCTGCTCGAAGGCGAGTTCGGCAGCGGCAAGCAAATGATCGCCCGCACCATCCACAATGCCAGCCGCCGCCAAGCCGCGCCCTTTAAGGTGCTGCACTGCACGGCCCTGCCCGAGGACCTGCTGGAGTTGGAACTTTTCGGCAGTCCGAACGGCGGCACGCACACAATCTTCAATCGCGCCCAGGGCGGCACCGTGGTCCTGGAAGAAATCAATGCCCTGCCACTGCGCCTGCAATCGCAGCTCGATGCCTTCCTTGAGGACATCGGCAACCGCCGTCTCTCCGGGAACCTCCCGCGCAACATGGACGTGCGTTTCATCGCCACCTCCAGCATCCCGCTTGAGAAACTCGTCAAGGAAGGAAAGGTTCGCGAGGATCTCTATTACCGGATCAGCGTCATTCCCATCACCATCCCCACCCTGCGCAGCCGCAAGGAGGACATCCCGCTGCTGGCGGAACATTTCCTCAAGAACTACGCCAAACTCACCAACACCAGCCTCAAGGAAGTGGATAAATATGCCATGGACCTTCTCATGGGCTACACCTGGCCCGGTAACGTCGGTGAATTACAAAACGCCATCGAACGCGCCTGCGCCTTTTCCGAAAAGAACCGCATCCGCCCCATCGATCTTCCTCCTAAGATTTCCCAGAAGGTGGAAATCTCCGATGACGAGAACGAGAAGATGAAGCATCACCTGCCTATCGGCACGAAGCTCAACGAGTTCATCAAGAAGCAGGAAAAACTCTTCATCCGCGAGACCCTTAAATACAACGAGGGCTCCCGTGAGAAATCCGCCACCATGCTGGGCGTCTCCATCGCCACGCTCTATCGCAAGATGGGCCTCAAGCTGGAGCGTGATAAAATGATGGGCTAGGCCAGACCTTGATCACAGATTTCGGAGAAAGCGGGCCTTACGGTCCGCTTTCTTCTTTTGCGCTGATGCTGGCGCTGACTTTTTCACGGTTGGTCTGGACGCCGGCGAGTGCGGTTTGGAGGAGTTCGCGCTGGCGGGGGACGAGGGGGGCGAGGGTGATGAAGATTTTGGCATCGGCGGCGTCGGCGCGCGTGAGGATGAGCTGGGGGGGATCGGCAATGATTTCCGACTGGGAGATCTGCTGCCAAAGCAGGAGATGCATGTTGCGGGCCGGGAGGAAGAACGGGTAAATTTCAATGCCAATTCTTGTGAGCACCAGAAACGGGTGACGCAATTGATGCCAGGCCAGCCAGAGAAAAAGCGCGGCGGGCAGCAGGGGCACAAATCCCCAGCCGAGAGCCGGAGGATGTGTGAACCGCTGGAAATGCAAAATGAACAGGCCGAGACTGAGCAGCAGGCATCCCAGCCCCCACGCGAGGCTGACTGCAGCCTGGAGGGACCGCGTGAAGCGCAGTTCCGGAGTGGCGGCGGAGGGCGGCATCAGCAGTTACTTTTTGGGACGTTGCGGTCTGCTGACGGGATTCTTGAAGGGAACGATGGATCGGTTGGACAGAAGAATATTTTGTCCATTGGGATGGTAGGCCCCTCGCTCCACAAGCCAGGGGGTCGTCCATTTGAACGGAGTGTCCGCTCCAGTATCGAAGTAGGTGGGGATGTAGGTGCCTTCATATTTTTCACGCGGGGTGCCATCTCTTTTGAACGCCTGCTTGCGCATCCGTTCATCTGCGGGGCAAAGCCAGGCAACCGGGGCCACGCCGTAGGGTTCCAGCTTGTTGATCCACCATTCCCAGACTTTCTCCTCCTCGACATTCTCGAGGCTTTCCGGAAACTGCGGCCATTCCCCGCGGGAGAGCGTGTAGTTTGCGAGGCCCGCACCCACGTCCTTCATGCGCATGATGCATGCGGCGTTGTCGGCGTAGGCGAGGTATTTTGTGTAGGCACCCACGGAGATCAATGCCAGCACCGAGATGATGGCAACCGTCACCATGATTTCGACCAGGGTGAAAGCCTGCCGGCGGGCGCGTGGAAAGGGGGCGGAGATGACCATGGGGAGGAATGTGGAGCGTGATTCTAGGCGATTTGCAGCGCGATGCACTTTAAATATCGAGCCTCGGGAATGGTGGCCGGGTGGTCCGTGGCATGACCGGTGAGCCAGAGTTCCTGGTGCCGCACGCCCTGCTGGTGAACGGCGCGGCGCACGGCGGTGAAAAATTCCTCCGAGGTGACATGCGCGGAGCAGGAGGCGGCCACGAGAATGCCACCGCGCTTCAGCCGCGCCAGGGCATGGGCGTTGAGCCGCTGGTAGGAGACAATGGCATTGGCCCGCTGATCCTCGCGAAGGGCCAGCGAGGGAGGATCGCAGATGATGAGATCGAACATCCGGCGGGGGCCGGTTTCCATCCACTGAAAGGCATCCGCGCAGATGCTCTGGCGCTGAACGTTGGCGATGCGGGGCTGCCGGCGGTTGAGATCAAAATTGCGCTGGGCACTTTCCAGAGCGTGAGGGCTGATGTCCAGATCGGTGACACGCGCAGCGCCCCCCAGGGCGGCGTAAAGCGAGAATCCGCCGGAGAAGGAAAAGGCATTGAGGACATCGCGCCCGGACGAAAGTTGGCTGACGCGCAGGCGATTTTCACGCTGGTCCAGGAAGAATCCCGTCTTCTGCCCGTGAATGACGTCCGCTTCAAAGAGCAGGCCATTTTCGGAAAAAATCACCGGGGTGGGCGGAGTTCCCAGCAGCGGCCCCTCGGTGAGGGAGAATTTCTCACTGGCCAGGGTCTTGGCGTTGCGGCTGAGGCGGAGGGTGAGGGATTCTGGGTGCAGTTGCTCCTTGATTAAATCGACGAGCAGCGTGAGCCAGGGCAGCCAGGCGGCGGAGTAAAGTTTCAGGACGAAATGGCTGGCATAGCGGTCCAGCACAAGGCCGGGCCATCCATCGCTCTCGCCGTTGATGCAGCGGTAGCCATTGGTCTCGGGTCCGAAGGCGCGCCTGGCCAGCGTGGCTGCGAGATGGGCCGCCCACCATGGTTGATCGATGGTGAGAGGTTCGCCGACATGCAGCACGCGCAGGGCGATGGGTGACTGGGGATCGTAAAGGCCGACGGCGAGAAATTTATTCTCCGCATCATACACGACTGCCATCTCGCCACATGCACCCGGGCGGTTCTGATGCTTGATGCGGTCGGCGAACGCCCACGGGTGCCCTTTGCGGATGGCGAGTTCGGCGCTTTTCGTGAGGCGCAGTTTGAGACGGGGCAGGGACATGGAGTGGGGAGGATTCAGCGGGGGCGCAAGTGCCACTAGTTTCCCAGATTGCGCCAGCTGAATCGCTCAATATCCTCAATTTCCACATGGGAGGATCCATTGCTGGATTTCACATGGCTGAAGGTGGCCACGATAAAATAACTGGCTTCCCAGGTGAGCCGGGAGCGGAATTTCTGGGTGAAGGCGGAGTTCTTTTTCGCGAAGGCATAGACGGGGTCTTCGTCGGGATTTGGCGAACTGATGGAAAAGCAGTCGTAATCCTCAAGGTTGGGGACGTCCTCCTCGAAATAATGACTGCGCTTGAGAACGACGAAGAGGCGCGTGGGCGTGGCATCGGCAGATTTCCAAAAGGTGGCCTGGGTACGGTCGCGGCATTGGACAAACGCCTCCCATTCAATCTTGAAGCCCTGGGGGGTCTCCTCCGTGCAAACGGGAAATCCCTGCGGGCGTTTCGGCGATCGAACCCGGAAAAGAAACGCTCGGGTATTGGTCTCGGGCACACGAGCCCCGGAATCCATGACGATGTTATCGAAAGGGGTGGGAGGAACGGCGTCACTGACGTAATATTTCCGCACCGTCTCACCCAGTTTATCCGAATTTAAAATGAGCGGCAGGAGCGCCCCGACATTCGTGGAGGTGAGAAATTTTTTCACTACTCCCTCGGCCTCCCGGCGGGCGGCGTCCTCGGGCGATGCCTGGGCATTGGGAGGCTCCGGGGTCGAATCCGGCTCGGCGGGGAGTTCTGGGAGACTGGCGGCGGGCCGGACCTCAATCTTCGGGGCATCCGGGAGGACAACGGCAGGTTCCGGGGTTGTAGAGACTGGCTCCGGCGCGGGTGGAGGCGGTGGTGTTTCCTCTACAGGAGGCTTGATCACCACGGAGGCGGGTGGCGAGGGAGGGGCGGGCCGGGTGGAAGAGGCTGCAGGTTCAGGCTCGGATGTCGTTCCGTTCCATTGCTTTATCAGCGGGGCACGGAAGACGTAGGCGACATACAGCAGACCGAGAATCAGCAGAAAATTTGCAAATTTATCGTAACGGATTCGACGCTTCCTGGCGGTCGTCCCCGGATCAACCAGTTGGATGGTGCGCGGGGGAAAGCTCAGCGGCGGGACAACGACCGGGGGCGGTTGGTAGGGAGCCGCAAAGGGACTTAGCGGGGGAGCCTCCATCGGTTGCAATTCCGGATCCTCGAAGGTCGGCGCCCCCTGCACCCTGATCGCTGGCTTGGCGGCCTTGGGTGCAGGCGGCAGCGGGGGGGTGGGGGATCCTTCGGAGGTGATGCCCAACATTTTCACCAATGAATCCGGGGACGAGGCTGGAGCAGGGGTGGGCTCAGCATGGGGGGTGGTCTGGGCAGGAGTTGAGGGGGTTGAAATTTTCTGCAGGGAATCGGGAGTCTCCGCAGCGAGACGCCAGATGTCCTCGGGGGTCAGATTGGGCAGCGATGGGAAAGCCGCTAGGTCGTCATCATTTGTGGGCGCGGCCAAGGGTTCCCTGACGGGAGGAGCAGGCACCGGAACGGGGGGCGACAGTTCGCTGGCGGCCTCCTTGAACATTGAGGCCAGATAATTCTCAAAGACAGGGTCGGCAGAGGTTGCCGAGGTCGGTTCTGTGGTGGTTGCGGAACTCGGCCACTGGACGAAATTTGGGGGAAGGCTCAGTTCCGCCTCCGGCATGGAGGAAAAGACCGGGGCCGCCTCCTGCGGGACCGATGGAGGGGGGGCGAGGAGTGTTGCGGGGGGCGCAATGTCGACGGGGCTGGCGGGCCGCTGTCTCCAGGTTTCCCCCAGGTTGCGAAACCCCTCGCTGTGCTCCAAAGCTTCATCCAAGGGATCGCTAAGCACATGCCGGGATTCGGTTGCATCTGACTTGTTGATGGTGGCCGGGGTTTCCAGTTCCTCTCGCTTGATGCCGGAATCGCATGGCACCTCCGCAGCCATCACTGGATCAGCAACCAGTGGTGGCTCGGGTTGGGATGTGATTATTTCCGGCGGTGGCATTTTCTGAACGGGAACCTCGGAGCCCGCAGGGAAGGTGGATTCCGCAGCAGGGATTGGTATCTCGGCCGGACTCTGCTCTGCAGTAGCGTGGGCGGGCTCGGTAAGGACTGGTTCCGGTGGCGGCAACTCACTGGCGGGCGATGGGGATGCCACCTCCGACTCCGGCGCAGCGACGGCGACTGGAGGCGCGATGATTGTTGGTGGCGGGGTCTCCGCGCTTTCTTGGACGGGCGTTTCGCTGGCTTCAGGCAGATTGGTTGGCGCGGGTATTTCCGCGGCTGGAGCGGGAGTTTCGGGGGCGGGATCGGCTGGATGGGGCGGGCGGGCGGCGCGCTCCTTGTCCAACAGCACCCTGGCACCCACGCCGACCAATCCCGCCAGCAGGCCGCCTTTTTTTCCCAGCAGCAATCCACCCACCACCAGGCCGGCCAGCCCCGTGAGGGCAGCAGGAAAATTTGTCGAGACCTCCGGTGCACCTGCCTCGGCGGGGGGCGCAGCCGGGAGGACGGGAAGGTCGCTGGCGGGGGGGATGGGTTCCAGATCGGTCATGGTTTGCAGGCAACTTGGGAAACAAAGACAGCCATCGTAGCATAGCGCCGTGGAAGCGAAACGGAAAAGCATGGGAATCCATCAAACCGGAAATTTATGGAGCATGATGCTTGTCGCTCCCGGCGTTTGGGTGTAGTCTCCGGCTTCCTATCCGCCTTCAACAACCACCATTGCCCATGAAATTATCGTATCCCCTGCTCTGTGCCTCGCTCTTCGCTCTCGTTCCCGCACTGCATGCGGAAGACTGGCCGGCATGGCGGGGAGCCAAGCGAGATGATTCCTCCTCTGAAAAGGGCCTGCTCAAAAGCTGGCTCGCAGATGGCCCCAAGGCCGCCTGGGTGTTCAAGGATGCGGGCATCGGATATTCCGGACCGGCCATCGTCGGCGGGAAACTTTACACTATGGGAGCCCGGGAGGATGTGGAGCAGATCATCTGTCTGGATGCGATGACCGGCAAGGAACTCTGGTCCGCGGAATTGGGACCGGTGTTGCAGAACAACTGGGGCGATGGACCACGCGCCACTCCCACCGTGGACGGTGACATGATCTACGCCATGAGCGCCAAAGGGCACCTGGTCTGCGTTGCCCTCAAGGATGGCAAGCAGGTCTGGAAGAAAAAGATGGTGGAGGAACTGGGCGGGAAACTGCCCGGCTGGGGCTACACCGAGAGTGTCCTCGTGGATGGCGACCTCGTGATCTGCACCCCCGGTGGTGACAAGGGTGCCGTGGCCGCCCTCGATAAAAAAACCGGCGAGCTGAAATGGCAGTCTGCCGACCTGAAGGAGGAAGCCTGGTATTCCTCCCCGGTTGTGGCCGAGTTCCATGGCAAGCGCCAGTATGTGCAGCTCGTGCACGGCAATCTTTTCGCCGTCTCCTCCAAGGACGGGGCCGTGCTCTGGAAGACCCCTTGGCGTGGCGGAGTCGCCGTCATTCCCACTCCGATTATTTCCGGCTCCTCCGTTTACATCACATCGGGTTATGGTGCGGGCTGCAAGAAGGTCACCATCGGCAATGATATGAGTGTCACGACCGACTACGACATGGAGGGCAAGGGAATCGTCAATCACCACGGCGGAGTGATCCTGCTGGATGGCAAACTCTATGGCCACAGCGACGCGGGCGGATGGACCTGTCAAAATTTCGACGACGGCAAAATCCTCTGGCAGGAAGGCAAGCTCGGCAAGGGGGCCATCGCCTACGCCGACGGGCATTTTTATTGCGTGGATGAAAACGACGGCACCGTGGCGCTGATCGCAGCCTCACCTAAAGGCTGGGAGGAGACCGGCCGCTTCAAGCTCAGCCCCCAGACCCAGAAACGAAAGAAGGATGGGCGCGTCTGGACCCACCCTGTGATTGTGAACGGAAAACTCTACCTACGCGACCAGGAGATCATTCATTGTTACGATGTGAAGGGATAATCCTGAACCTCCGGCCATTGTGATGGTCTGATCCCCGCACCCCAGATCATCTTCCCCAGACCGCCCGCATGAATTCCTCCGCCTTCACACGCATCATCGTCACCTTCGCCATCATGATTCTGGCGTTGTGGGTCACGTCGGATGTATTTGGGTCGCGGGCCAACGCCATCGGGCAATTTTACAAATACATTCTGATCTCCGGGGGCCTCATCGGCCTCTGCGCACCCAGAAAGGGGTTTTACCTGCTGCTTTTTCTGACGGGTTACCTGGACTATTTCAAACGCCTCATGATTCTGGACTCGGGTCTCAGTCAGTACGATTTGTATTACGTTCTGGGCATCGCCCCGGCCACCCTCGCGGGCATCTGTGCCTCCCTGATTTACCAGTTTGTCATCGGCGGCATTCACCCGCGCAGATATGAGGGACGCATCATGGTCTGCTCGCTGGCCGTAATGGGTATTTCCGCTTATGCCGCGCTGGGAGGGGGATTCCGGGCCGTGGGGGACATGGTCAATAGCGTGGTCTACCTTGGCCTGTTGTTCGTAATGCCGATCATGTTCCGCACCCCAGAGGAACTCCGTCACATCATGAAGGTTTCGATCCTGATCTTCATTCCATCTGTGGCTTATTATCTCTACCAGACCTATGCAGGGTTCACCTGGTGGGAATATGAATACATGATCCGCGGATACACCATCGAAGTGCGTCAGCTGGGGGAACGCATCCCGCGGGTCTTCGGAACGATGAACGGAGCCGGGGCCGCGGTAGTGATTTATGCCATGCATGTGGCGCTGCTGGTTTTTGGAGGATTTTGGAAATACAAGGATGACTCCGGCAAACGCAAGCACGCCTCACTGATTGCCCGCCTCTTTCTCACCTATTTCTTCGCCTGGGCGGCCTATCGGACATTCAGTCGGGCGGGGTGGATTCAGGGATTACTGGCAGCAGCGTGTTTCCTGGCCTTTAGAAGTCGCCTGCTAACGAAGGCCGCCTACGGAACCATGGCTGCTCTCATTCTCATAGTGGTGCTGTCGTCGGAGTACGTGATGAAACATAAGTTGCTCAACGAATGGTCGCAGGACATCGCTGGGGCGGATGGCTCCAATGAACTCCACCAAGCAACTAATCTGGCCACATTCAACGCGCGCTTGGAAGGATTCACCTATCTGATAACCGATTCATCATTGTGGACGCCTTTCGGCCTGAAGTTGGCTGGAAAAAACGTTGAACAAGTCTTCGCGGGCCGGTCCTTCCACGATGCCTTTTCGTTGGCGCTACTAAAGGTTGGCTTCGTTCCCCTAGGAATCGCCTTCTTTTTGATATTCCTCTTCGTTCGAGGAATGCATCGCTTTATTCTCCGACAGCCAGACGGCCTATCCGCCACCCTCGCAGCAGCCTCGCTGGGTTGTGCCGTTGGGATTTTTATGGGGGTGACCCACAACGGGGCGGCTTTGATGAACTACCCGGTGAATTTCTATCTTTATTTTTACATGGGGATCGTGCTCGCCCTCATGGTTTATCATGCTGAGAAGGAATACCAGGAAAAGCGGGCGGCGCAGGCGACGGCACCCCGAACCTCGCTGCGCAATCGCTCCCAGCCCTACCTCAATGAGGGATCCCGGCGTCCCCTGCGTCCAGAACGGCCGCAATTGACACGCTGATTTGGCAAAATCCCATTGCCTGTCAGCAAAAGTGGTCCACATGGTCCCCCATGTCTTCACAGTTCTCTCTTGGCATTGATTACGGGACCAATTCCTGCCGCGCGCTGCTGGTGGATTTGGCGGATGGAAATGAGTTGGCGACGGCGGTCTTTCCCTACCCCAGTGGTGAACATGGCATTTTGCTAGATCCCAGCGACGCGCATGTTGCGCGGCAGAACCCGCAGGATTACCTCGACGGTCTGGTGGCCACCATCACAAGCGTGGTCGCGCAGGCCAGGGCGGCCGACCCCGGTTTCGATGCCGCGCGCATCGTCGGCATCGGCGTGGACACCACTGGCAGCACACCCATTCCCGTCAATGCCGCCGGCACACCGCTGGCGCTGACTCCTGAATTTCGCGGCAATCTGAATGCCTCCGTCTGGCTTTGGAAGGACCACACCGCCCACGCCGAGGCGGCGGAGATCACCGCGCTCGCGGCCAGAACCCACCCTGAATATCTCGCCAAATGCGGCGGCATTTACTCGTCTGAATGGTGGTGGAGCAAAATCCTGCGCCTCGCCCGGATTGCTCCGGATGTTTTTTCCGCCGCGCATAGTTTCGTGGAGCATTGCGACTGGATTCCAGCCGTTCTCACCGGGACCACGGCCCCGGAACAAATCAAACGCAGCGTCTGTGCTGCGGGACACAAAGCCATGTTCCATCCGAGCTGGGGGGGATTGCCTTGCGCGGAATTTCTGGCCGAGCTGCACCCGGCCCTTGGACCGCTGCGCTCGCGATTATTCAACACCGCCCATTCCACCGATCAGCCTGCCGGCAGTCTCACGGCAGAATGGGCGCGGAAACTTGGACTGCCGGAGGGCATCACGGTCACCGTGGGCGCGTTCGATGCCCATTTGGGAGCCGTGGGCGCGGGCATCCAGGAAGGCACGCTGGTCAAAATTCTTGGCACCAGCACGTGCGATCTCATGGTCGCGCCCACCACCCGCGCTCTCCCGGATATTCCCGGCCTTTGTGGCATCGTGGAAGGTTCTGTGCTGCCGGGATATTTCGGATTGGAGGCCGGTCAGAGTGCCGTCGGGGATATTTTCCTCTGGTTCGTCAATCACCTCGTGCCGGAAAGCTACGGCTCCACTGTGGATGCGAAATTCACCGCCATGGAAAAAGCGCTCGCGGCCATGAAGCCGGGTGCCACCGGACTCATGGCGCTGGATTGGAACAACGGCAACCGCACTGTGCTGGTGGACACCCGCCTGACCGGCCTGCTGCTGGGCCAGACCGTGCACACGGAGGCTCATGAAATTTACCGCGCCCTGATCGAAGCCACCGCCTTCGGCGCGCTCACCATCATTAATCGACTGGAGGAATATGGCGTCGCCGTCGCGGAGGTCGTCACCACAGGCGGCCTCGCCGTGAAAAATGCCGCCTTGATGCAAATCTACGCCGACGTGCTCAACCGGCCGATGAAAATTTCCCGCAGCGACCAGACCTGCGCGCTCGGGGCCGCCCTCTGCGCCGCAGTGGCCGCCGGTGCCTTTCCGGATATTGCTTCCGCTCAAAAGGCACTCTGTGGCCTTCGTCCCACCGTCTATCACCCCCAGCCAGCCGCTGTGGCAGTGTACCGTGAACTCAATGCACTCTACCGCACGCTGCACGATGCCTTTGGCACCAGGGAATGGAGCGGGCAGCTCTCGCATGTCATGAAACGCCTTTTGGATTTGCGCCAGTCCTAAAATCCAAATCTCCACCCCATGAATTTCAACGATCTCAAAATCCACGTTCTGGAAGCAAACCACCGCATCGCCGCCGTTGGGCTCGCCAAACTGACCTGGGGAAATGTCAGCGGTTACGATCCAGATTCCAAGCGGGTGATTATCAAACCCAGCGGAGTTCCCTATGATCGCCTGCGCGATGATGACCTGGTGGTGCTCAGTCTGGATGGCCGGGTTCTTGAGGGATCACTCCGCCCGTCATCGGACACTCCCACGCACCTCGCCCTCTACCGTGCCTTTCCGGGCATCGCCGGAGTCTGCCACACCCACAGCACCCATGCCACGGCTTTTGCCCAGGCGGGCTGTCCGCTGCCCTGCTTTGGGACCACACATGCCGACCACTTCTTTGGCGAAGTCCCCATTTGCCGCACCCTGACCCAGGAGGAGGTGGGCCGGGATTACGAGGGCATCACGGGCGAAGCCATCGTGGATTGCTTTCACAGTCAGAACATCGATCCCCTGCAGGTCCCCGCGGTGCTGCAGGCCTACCATGCTCCCTTCACGTGGGGGAAATCGCCCCTTGAGGCCGTGGATAATTCCATCGCGCTGGAAATGTGCGCCCAAATGGCCCTGCTTGGCACCAGCATCAATCCCTCGCTCACGCCGCTCCCCAAGCATTTGCTCATCAAGCACTTCCTGCGCAAGCACGGTCCCGGGGCCTATTACGGGCAAAAATAGCCCTGCGATTATTCGTGGAGCCTGAAGGCCCGGTGGACCACGCGGGCGGCCTCATCGGCGGAGGACTGTTCGATGGTCACGGTGATCTTGATTTCAGAGGTGGAAATCATTTGGATATTAATCCCGGCCTCCCCGAGTGCGGTAAACATCGTCGCCGCGACTCCACTGTGGCTGCGCATGCCGATGCCCACCGCACTGAGTTTGGCGATGCCATCATCGCTGCTCACCTGCACATTTTCGCCAATCTCCGCCGCGAGCGCTTCGAGGCCGGCGAGCGCCTTGGCCAGTTCGTTTTTGTGAACGGTAAAGGAAATCCGCGCCCTGCCATCCTGGCCCACGTTTTGCACGATCATATCGACGTTCACGTTGGTGGTGCCAATGACCCCGAAGACGCGACTGGCCACGCCGGGCACATCCGGAAGCCCCTGGATGGTGACTTTGGCTTGATCGCGTTCGAGGCTGATGCCGCGGATGACAACGGATTCCATGTTCATGGTTTCTTGAGTGACGAGAGTTCCTGGGTTGTGATTCAAACTGCTGCGCACCTCAAAGGGCACGCCAAATTTATTGGCAAATTCCACACTGCGGCTTTGCATGACCTTGCTCCCGCTGCTGGCCATTTCCAGCATCTCCTCGTAGGAAATGAGCGGGATCTTCTTGGCATCCTTCACGATCCGGGGATCGCAGGTGTAGACGCCGTCCACATCCGTGAAAATCTGGCAGACGTCCGCCTTGATGGCGGCGGCCATGGCGATGGCGGTGAGGTCGCTGCCGCCGCGACCGAGTGTGGTGATCTGACCATCGGCGGTGCGTCCCTGGAATCCTGCGAGCACCACGATCCTGCCGGCATCGAGCATTTCCTGCACCTCCGTGGGAGTGATGTTGGAAATGCGCGCCTTGGTGTGAACGCCATCCGTCACGATGCCCGCCTGCGCTCCGGTCAGGGAGACGGCCTCTCCGCCACGGGCGTTGATGGCCATGGCCAGGAGGGCGATCGTCGTCTGTTCACCAGTGGACAACAGCACATCCATTTCCCGCTCGGTGGGCTCGGCTGCGACTTCCTTGGAGAGTTTGATCAGGCCATCGGTGACCCCGGACATGGCCGAGACCACCACGACGACCTTGTTGCCCTGACGCTGCGTCTCCAGGACCCGGTTGGCGACATTGCAAATGCGCTCGGGACTGCCGACGGAGGTGCCTCCGTATTTCTGGACAATGGTGGCCATGGGTGGGGATAAATTTCAGGGAAGGGAGCCATTCCATGTAGCGGGAATTCTCCGATGCAAGAAGAAACGCCCGGAGTCGGCGAATGAAACTCAGGCATGGCCCTTGCGGGCTTTGCAGGTGCCGGTTTTTTTGAGTTCCTGACAGTTGGCCTCGATGCGGATGGACTTGCTGGCAGGCTGGAAGCCAAGCCTGCGCGTGATGCAGTCCTCAAGCAGACTGATGTGGGTGTCCTCGAATTCCACGATCCGCTGGCAGTCGAGGCAGATGAGGTGGTTGTGGTTGGGGCTTTCGTTGAAATTCGGGTCATAGACCGTCTGATCCCGGCCTAGGTCGATCTCCCGCAGCAGCTTGGATTCGACGAGCAGACTCAGCGTCCGGTAGAGCGTGGCCCGGGAGGTGGTGCGGTCGATCTTGCGCGCCATTTCCCAAAGTTCATCCGCCGTAAAATGCTCGGTGGTGGTGAGCGCGGCGTGGATGATGACCTCCCGCTGTTTCGTCCTGCGCAGACCCTTTGCGTCGAGGAAGGCGTCCACACGCTGTTGCAGGGCTGGATCAAGACGGCGGGCCATGAGTTATGCGGCGAGAACGGTGAAATGGTGGACGGCCGGATTGACGATGTCTTTCACGAACCGCGCGCTGAGCGCCGGCACCTCCGCAGCGCCGGCACCGAAGAGGTAGACGCGCCGCTGGATTTTCAAGCTCTGCAGGGAAAATTGCGGTTTCTCGAGGCCGCGGAAATAACCCAGAATGGCTTCCTTTTCCAAATCCAGCGCCCCCGGCTTCATTCCGTAGTCGAGAATGAAGCTCTGCCCGGACAGCGCTGCCTGTGGGCCAAGGTGCAGTTCATGGCTGGTGGAATCACTCAGCACCCGTTTCAAAAATTCGTCGCAGGCCTCCGCCGAACCCGTGTATTCAAGGGTGTAGCGGCGGGTCTCACGGAAGGTGAGTGACTGCGCCAGCGGAGCATACAGCAGATGACTGGCATCGGCGGCGCGGTCGTATTTTCCAATGACTTCAGCTTGCAAGAGCATTTTGAACGCGGGTGAGAATTTCAGAGTAGCCGGTGATCAAATCTCCCAAGTCCTGGCGGAAGAGATCCTTGTCCATCTTGGCACCGGTGGCGGCGTCCCAAAGCCGGCAGGTGTCGGGTGAAATTTCATCGGCGAGGACGATGTTGTGCTTGTTGGGGAAGAGGCGGCCGTATTCCAGTTTGAAATCGACCAGCGTCAATCCGGCTTTGCCAAAGAAACGGGTGAGAATGTTGTTCACCTTGAGGCCGGAGCGCTTGATTTTTTCCAACTCGTCAGGACGGGCGAGATTGAGTTCGCGGATGTGTTCGTCAGTCACGAGCGGATCCCCCAGCTGGTCGTCCTTGTAATAGGTTTCGATGATGGGCTGGCGGAGCTTCTGACCTTCCGGGAGCCCGGTGCGCTTGGCCAGGCTGCCGGCCACGATGTTGCGCATCACGAGCTCAATCTGCACAATTTCCACACGCCGGACGATGATGGAGTTCTCGCCATGATCCCGCAGAAAATGGGTGGGCACGCCCTCGTTCTCCAGCATTTCATAGAGCAGCACGCTGAGGGTCTTGTTGATCCGTCCCTTGTCGGCAAAGGACGCTTTCTTGGCGCCGTTGAATGCCGTGGCATCGTCCTTGAATTCCATGAGGACTTCGTTGGGTTCTTCGGTTTCGTAGAGCCGCTTGGCTTTGCCTTCGTAAATGAGCTTCATGATGGTTGGTTGAGGGAAACCCCTATGATTGGGGGGGAAGCTGAGGCGAGTCAAATCAGGATTTGGGGATTTGCGGCGGGAAATTTTGATTGCAGCCGCGGGCATTGCAGAGTTGAAGAGGCGGCATGAGTGCCTGGCGTCAGAAATTGGTCGAGATGAGTTACCCGCTGTTGCGGCCGTGGTTATTTGAACTGGAGGCCGAGACCGCCCACCATTGGACGCTCGCAGGGATGCGCCTGGGCGCGCGCTGCGGATTGCTGGCGGGGGAGCCACCCGTGGTGAATCCCGTGGAAGTCTGCGGCCTGAAATTTCCCAACCGGGTCGGTCTCGCCGCCGGCATGGACAAGGCTGGCGATGCCGTGGATGGCTTTGGAGCGCTGGGCTTTGGTTTCGTGGAGGTGGGCACGCTGACCCCCGTCGCCCAGGCAGGAAATCCCGCTCCCAGGCTGTTCCGGGTTGTTTCCCGCCAGGGGATCATCAATCGGATGGGCTTCAATAATCCAGGAATCGAAGCCGGCATGGCGAATGTGAAGGGACGGAAATACCGCGGAATGCTGGGAGTGAATCTGGGGAAAAATTTCTTCACTCCCAATGAGCGTGCCACCGATGATTATCTGGCGGGACTACGGGGAGCCTGGCGTGAGGCCGATTATGTGGTTGTGAATTTATCCAGCCCGAACACCAAGGGACTGCGTGATTTGCAGGAGGCGGAAAGCGCCCGGGCACTGATCCGGGCATTGCATGCCGAGCAGGAAATCCTCCGCCAGCGCTGGCAAAAACATGTCCCCATCTGGATCAAGATCGCCCCGGACCTCACGCCCCCGCAGCGCGAGTCCCTCACGCGGGTCTTCATGGAGGAGAAGCTTGAGGGAGTCATCGCCACCAATACCACCCTGAGCCGGGAACATGTCGAAGGCTTGAAGCATGGCTCGGAAACTGGTGGGCTGAGTGGAGCCCCCCTCACGCGGCGCGCCACGGAAACCATCGCCTCGCTGGCGCAGCAACTGCAGGGAAGCATGCCCATCATTGGAGTCGGGGGCATCATGACGGCGGCGGATGCGGTGGAGAAAATCCAGGCGGGGGCCGCGCTGGTGCAGCTTTACAGCGGCCTGGTTTATTCCGGACCGGCCTTGGTCCGCGAATGCATTGAGGCGCTGGGCGGTTCCTGAAAAATGATCGCCTCCCGGTAGCCGCAAAATTCCGCCATGGCCGCGAGGATGGACGCACTGCCCCGGTAGTCCGCAGGCAGGGCCTCCCCGTGCTCATAGGCCCGCAGAAACAGGGAACGCAAGGCCGTTTCCATCGCGGGCGGCAGGTGCTGCCCCCTGATGACCAGCCACATTTCCAACGCTGCCTCAATGTCGGGGTTGAGGCGACCCAGTCGGTCCTCCAGCGATTCCTTCCGGGCGAAGCCCGGAAACTGATCCCTCACCCCAAGGAGCTGCAGCGAGAGTTCCGTGCGCAGACATTTTTCACAGACACCGCAGTTTAATTGTCCGGAGCCATCCTGCCAGCACACCCTCAAATGCTCGCGCACCAATGGATCGGAGGCCAGGAGGTCCAGCTTTTGATGACGCCCAACTTCATCCCCCACATGGTAAAACCGATGCGTTGCCGAACTGAAACAAGGATCAACATCCCAGCGACTGCCGTAGGATTGCAGGCCCCGCTCCTGAAAGGAGGAGGCGATGTAAATATGGCCGTAGTCCCGCAGACTGTGCGCCACCCCAGCCATCGCCAGTCCATGCGTATGCGGCCAAAGGGATTCCCGGAAGAAGGGCAGGCGGCGCAGATTCGTGCGGACCCGCAGCAATTTCATCCGGTGATGGGCGCAAATTTTCCGCACGGCGGGCAGGTAGGCTTCGATGCGTCCGGTATCACGATGATCAAAATCAAAGCCCTCCACAAAAATCAAGGCATGGGGCGGCGTCCCCTGCTGGATTAAAATCAGCAGCGCATGAAATGAATCCACTCCCCCGGAGAAAAATACCGCCCGCCCGGCAGCAGGACGGAGCAGGCGCCATCGTTGCCTCCATGGGGTGCGCCCGGTGGCCGTCACCTGCGGGATACGCCCTCCCCACCAGCTCTGGAAAATCTCCGCGATCTTCCCGAAATTCCTCATCCAGGTTGAATCCGGCGCATGAATCCCTTTTAGGGTGATATCCACGCCCTGTTCCATGGCCGGAATCAGACAAAAAGATGCCCAAATCGCAGGTTCGATGGACATTGACCCCCCTTCCAGTTCCATCCATAACTCCTTTTTGGCGACACGTGCTGTGATGCGTTCGCCATGAACCAAGCGTTGATGCTCGATTTTATCAGTCAGGATGGCGGGCTCCAGGGATGCAGTCACGGCAGCTTGCTTTTTATCATCTGGGTCCGCGCATTGATTTTTCCGATCTTATCGCTCATGTGCTCCAATTTTTTGCGTTGAGTGTGCAGCAATGATTCGGCCACGCGTCTCGTGTTGGCGATGGCCAGCAGAGTTCCCAATCCCATCCGTCCCTGGGCCAGATCCGCGCGCAAATGCTGATTCAGGATCACGCCCTCGTAAAATCGGTGCAGGTTCTCCTTGGCCGTGACGGTGTTGGCCATCTCCCCCACCTTAGTGTCCGGGCGCATGTGGTAATTGGACAGTTCATCGTAAACGACATCAATGTTAAACTTGAAGTTGAACCGGAGGTTGAAATCCCAGTCATCCAACACCGGCAAATCTTCGTTGTAGCCACCAACTTCGCCGAGCGCACGCCGTTCATAGACGAAGGCATTAGGAGGAAACTGGTTCACCGCCGCAAGGCTTGCCAGATGGATGTTGCGCAGGTGGGGATTGAAGGGGTATTCCTTGATGACCGAAATGCGGCCGTCCGCATCCACCTTCTCATGAATGCAGTTGGAAAGCGTGCAGACACCGCGCACGCTGTCATGCAACCGGTCCGAGGTCAGCCGCGGCACGGTGGCTTCAAGGAACCTCGGATGCCAGGTGTCATCATCATCCAGCAGGGTGATCAGCGGATTCCCCGATCCGGCAATTCCCACATTCGTAAGCTTGCCCAGCAATCCTCGATCCAAAAAGGCAATCAATGTCACCCTTCCGGCCAGGGCCTCCGCGTTCTCCCTGAGCAGCGATTCCACCGGTCCGGCCTCACCATTGTTCACCACCACCCAGTGCCAATGGACGTGGTTTTGCGATAACAAGCTTTCGAGACAACGCCGTAAAAGCAATGGCCGATTTTTTGTTCGGGTAATAACGTCGACAATGGTTGGAACAGACATCAATGGCAACATCACCAATGCCAATCAATCCGCATGCACTTTCATGCGGAAATTCACCATTTCCGCCGCGTGGAAAGTCGCTTATTTCTCGCGCGCAGAACCGGATGCATTCCAGTCTGCGATCATTTTGCGATCAATAATTTCTTTGGAGAGGTCGGCAATGAATTCCTGCACGATCCGGTCCGCTTCGGTGAGTCCCCCGGCATCCAGCGCGTCATCGTCGATGGCGCGGGTGAGGACGGCCTGACCCTTGGCGTCCGGGTCCTTCGCAAGCTCCTCGTTGATGGCAGCATGAGGGGCGAGCATCATGCCCACCGTGGCATAGGCCCACTGCTGATCGAATCCCCGCAGTAGCCGGTCTTTCATGTCCTGCAAGGTGCGGGTGTAGTGGTCGTTGGTGAGGGTATCGTGACCTACAAACCAGTAATAGGTGACATTGCGGAGATGCTGCACATTTCCGGAGGCCTCGTCCTTGATGTGCTGCACGGTGGAAAGCTTTTTGACCGGAAGGTCCCTGCCGCGAACCTTGACGATGAATTTCTTTTCGCGCTCCACATTGAATCCCTGGGCCGTGAGGCAGCGCTCCGGACGATGGATGCTGTTTCCCATGTCGGAATTGGAAGTGACGATGGAGACCTCCACTTCCTCATAGGGCGTTACGGCGGCAAGGCGTTCCAGATCCGTGGCATCGGATTTCACTGAACGGGGAGCCACACTCGAGTTGGCGCGCAGGTAGTTTTTTTTGTGGAAAACGGTGTCCTCCGCGAGGATTTTCAATTCCTTGTCCGAAGGCTTCCGGTCCGAGCCCCCGCTCCAGTATCCGATCAGATTCGGCAGTTCGAAATTGCGATCCGGGGACACCAGATTGCCCGGCAGCGCGGAAATCCGCGTGGCATAGGACTTGGGCAGCGCAAAAATGCTGCAGAAGCCCGCCGCGAGCACCAGCATGAGAAGGAAAAGACGTCTGGTCATGGTGTCACTTGGTCAAGGGGGGAACCACCGGACTTTTTGGTAATGGTGCGCGGTCCGCGTTTCCATCCGGTGGCCAGGAGTTTGCTCAGCAACAGCAGCAACCCAAGGGCAATGGCGAAACTGAAGAAGCCGACCTTGTCATGGTAAATGGTCTGGGCGAAATCCACGCTGATTTTGTCCGCCACGATGAGGATGGAGAAGATGCGCAGGATGTTGGCCACGATGGCCAGCGGAATGGCCGACAGAAAGATCACCGTTCGCTTCCATCGTTCGGGATGAATGAAATATCCGTAAACAAACGCGATGAGCAGGAGGGCCATGAGTGACCGGATGCCGCTGCAGCCTTCATCCACATCGAAATCCCCCTTGCCCAGCAAAAACACCTTGTTGCCGGTCACATCAATCACCACGCCACACAACATTGCCAGCTTGGCGGCGCATTTCGTGACGAATAGCTGCAGCGAGTTGGTCGCCTGGATCATACCTGGCAGCGGCAGGCAGAAGTAAAACAAACCAAGCGGAAAGAGGAAATACCCCGCCCGCTTCCAACCCCAGAGGTAGACAATCATTCCGTAAATCAAAATGGGCAGCGCCCCGATCGCGATGCGCCAGAGATGGGTGCGGACGGAGATGATGTACAACGCCAGCGCTACGGCCACCAGAACAAGCCCCAGATTGCTCGGGGCCACCGGTGCGAGTTTGATTTTCGGCCAGTTTTTCACGACGATGCCGATGACCGCCGGAATGATGAACCACCCATGCTCCCATCCCGTCTCTCCATTCCAGGATTTGGCCAGCACGTATAGCGCACTGCAATCTGTGACCACTTTAAACAGGGGCAGGAACGCATAGAAGAGCAGAATCACGACCACGCTCAGCCCAGCCAGGACATAGTCAGCTGGTTTGAGTCGTGATGATTGGGGAGGGGGGCGATCCATGGGTTTGGGTCAGAATTTAATCCCGACCGATTATTCCCAACAATGGCAGCAAAGGCAATGTGAAATATGGAGGGCGTTTACCGCGTGGATTCAATAAGGTCGCGGAATTCCGTGAAGAAATAGCGTGCATCATTGGGTCCGGGCGCCGCCTCGGGGTGGTATTGCACACTGAAGACCGGTGCCTCCTTGTGTCGCAGTCCCTCCACCGTGCCATCGTTGAGATTGATGTGCGTGACCTCCACGTTGGATGGCAGTGAGTCCGGATCCACGGCGAAACCGTGATTCTGACTGGTGATGGCCACCGTTCCGGTCCGCAGATCCTGAACGGGCTGGTTGCCGCCCCGATGCCCGAATTTCAGTTTGAAAGTCTTGCCACCAAACGCATGCCCAAGCATTTGATGCCCGAGGCAGATGGCAAATATCGGTTTTTTGCCGGTAAGTTTGCGCACTTCGCGATGGACATAATCCAGCGCCGCCGGGTCCCCCGGTCCATTGGAGAGAAAAATCCCATCCGGTTTCAACGCCAGCACTTCTTCCGCCGTGGTGCGGGCATTGACCACCTGGCACTCGAATCCCTCCTGCCGCAGTCTCCGCAGGATGTTGTATTTGATGCCGAAATCATAGGCCACGATCCGGTATTTGGGCGGCGTCAAAGGGCCGGCTTCAGGCCTGGAATGGTTTGGCAGCAGCCATTCCGCACTTTGGGCCCCGGTCGGATCCCAGAGGTAGGTTCCGGGCGTGCTGACCTCCTTTACATAGTCCATGCCCACCATTCCCGGACTGCCTGCAGCGGCCGCCACCGCCTCGGAGGGGTCAAGAATTTCCGTGGTCAAAACGGACCGCATGGCCCCGCGCGTCCGCAGATGCTTGGTGAGCGCGCGGGTATCGATTCCCTGGATGCCGGGGATGTTGTTGCGGAGCAGATAATCGTGAAGCGATTCGCGGCTGCGCCAGTTGCTGGGAACCTCACAAAGTTCCTCGATCACAAATCCCCGGACGTGCGGCTGGCTGCTCTCATCGTCCTCGGCATTGATGCCGTAATTTCCAATCAGCGGCTGCGTCATGGCCACGATCTGCCCGCGGTAGGAGGGATCCGTCAGCACTTCCTGGTATCCGGTCATGGAGGTGTTGAAACAGGACTCCCCCGTCGCGGTGCCCCGGGCACCGAACGATTCACCAATAAAAAATTTACCGTCTTCAAGAGCGAGAATGGCTTGCATAGGCATGGAGGAATTCACGCTCCTTCTGCTGAAACTTCCCGGGATGCAAGAACGTTTCGTGAATGCGGGTCGTTTTCGCGCTCCCTGCCACGCCAAAACCACCCTCAGTCCCCGATTCAGCAGGCTGCTTCATATTTCCTTGGCGCGGTTCGCATCCGGGGGCTAGGGAGACGCATGAAATTGGAACAAGGGCAGATTTGGAAACAGGGTGGGGATTATCTCCGCATCGTCAAGTGGGAGCGCATGGCCATCGATTACCGCATCACCACCGACCCCGAATCCAAGGAGGGTGAACGCCATCAGGTCACCAAGAAGGAATTCTGCCGGCTTATCAAAGGCGCGGTGTTGCTGGAGAAAATTACCCCACCGGTTTCGTCCGATCTGCCCCTGGCCTGATCACCCGGCTCCGATTCCGCACTCGCGCGGTTTCCCTTACGGCGGCTTTCCATCATGCTGCGGCATGAATATCTCCCGCCGCTCCGCCTTGAAATCTCAAGCCCTGCTCGCGCTTGGGGCCTCCACTATTTTTCCACCCAGGCTTCGCGCGGCGGACGCGGCCCTGCAAAAATTGCGCGTCGCGGTGGTTGGACTCGGACGCGGCCTGGCTCATGTGAGCGCGCTGTTGCAGATTCCCAATGTGGAAATCGCCTGGCTGGCGGAGGTGGACCCGAACCGCCTCGCTGCAGCCATGAAGGCGGTGGCTGATAAACAGCAGGCCCCGTGTCTGGGACTTACCGATTTCCGGAAGGGCTTGGAGGATAAATCGCTCGATGCCGTGTTCATTGCCCTGCCCAACTTCTGGCACACGCCCGCAGCCCTGTTGGCGCTGCAGGCCGGCAAGCACGTTTATGTGGAAAAGCCCGGCAGCCAGAATCCCCGGGAGGCGGAAATGATCGTCGAGGCTTCGCAAAAATATGGACGTCTGGTGCAGATGGGCAACCAGCGCCGCACCTGGATGAAGGATGCCATCGAAGCCCTGCATGGCGGCGCCATCGGCGAGGTGCATTTCGGCCGTGCCTTTTATTACGCCTTGCGTCCGGCCATCGGCAAGGGAGACCTGAAGGCGCCCGCAGATCTTGATCTCAACCTCTGGCAGGGACCGGTGCCGGATGATGCGGATCACGACATGCGCAGCTTCATTCATTACGACTGGCATTGGCTGTGGCATTGGGGAAATGGCGAACTGGGCAACAACGGCGTGCATTTTCTGGATATCCTGCGCTGGGGATTGAAGGTCGACTACGCTCTGCGGGTCAGCTACACCGGCGGACGCTTTTACCACGATGACAAACAGCAGACCCCGGACACGGCCACCGCTGCCTACGACTTTGGCACCTCCGGTTGCGAATGGGTGCAAAGCAGTTGCCACCCGCGTGAGGCGGAGAAGCCGCCGGGCGAAATTGTCTTCTATGGCAAGGACGGCACCATGGCCATCGCCAGCGGTTCCTGGACGATTTTCGATCCCAAAGGTAAAGTCGTCAGCCAGGGCAAGGCTGGCAACGCGGGCTCCGGCGACGTCTCGCACATTTCCAATTTCATCGACGCAATCCGCATGGGCACCAAACTCAACAGCCCCATCGTTGAAGGTCAAAAAAGCACCATGCTCTGCCACCTGGGCAACATCGCCTACCGCACCAACACCGTTGTGCAATGCGATCCCAAAACCGGTAAAATGCTCGACAACCCCGCAGCCCTGAAACTATGGGGCCGGGACGCCTATCGTCCGGGCTGGGAGGTCAGGGTATGACCGGAAGCCGGCCCGGCACCACGCCCCTCAAGACTTGGCTGCAATGGAGGCCCCACTTTCATACATCCGAAACAACCCCGAGTGATCCAGCTCACCACACCCCATTTCATTGACGAATTTCTCCCACTGCGCCCGGCAGTTATCGAGCGTCGGGGACTGAAATCCCAGCGACTCCGCCAGCTCGCAGATCAATCGCACGTCCTTGAGTTGCAGTGTCGATCGACCACCCGGCTTAAAATCGCGCCGCACCATGCGGTCGCCGTGCAGATTCAGAATGCGGCTCTCCGCAAAGCCTCCCAGCAAGGCCTGCCGGGCAAGGGCCGCGTCCACTCCAGCCAGTTCGGCCAACCGCAGTGCCTGCGCCACGGCATCAATCGTTTGTGCGACAATGAGCTGATTGGCCAGCTTCGTAACCTGTCCCGAGCCTGCCGGCCCCATGTGCGTGATCCGTTCACCCACCACCTTAAGGATCGGAAGGGCACGTTGGAATGCCTCCTCCGTGCCTCCGGCCATGATCGTAAGATTGCCCGCCTCCGCCCCGACCTGACCTCCGGACACCGGAGCATCCACCCACGAGACGCCTTGGGCAAAGGCCTTGGTTTCCGGCACACCTGTGGTTCCAAAATCAATGATCATCGCTCCTTCGCTTAGTCCTTCAATCAGTCCGCCCTCGCCAAAGACAATTTTCTCAACCACCTCCGTCATCGTCAAATTGATGCAAATGACACCATCGCCAATCTCTTTCGCCAACTCTGGAAGCGATGCCACCCGCCGCATTCCCAGAGCAACCGCAGCCGCCGCCGGGGCGTCGCTGCGATTCCACACCACCACCTCCGCTCCGGCCTCGTGCAAATGCCGCGCATTCGCACGGCCCATATTGCCGAGTCCGACGAATCCGATCTTGTGTCCGGTGAGAGGTTTGTCCATGATGCGGAATTCACATCAGGCTGCGGCTGATTGCAATCATCCTTCCCATTAACACCCATGAAAATCATCATCACCGGCGGCGGCGGATTCCTCGGATCCCGACTCTGCGATCAACTGCTCCAACGCAACTCGCTCTGCGGACAGGAAATTAAGGGAATCATTCTGCTCGACGCCTTCTTTCACAAGCCCTCCGCCGATCCAAGGACAAAGCAGGTCATCGGCGACATCAGCGACCGAGACACCGTTTTTTCAACCATCGGAAATGATCCGGACACCGCCATTTTCCATCTCGCGTCCATGGTCAGCGGAGAATGCGAGGAACGATTCGATGATGCACTGCGCGTGAACCTCGACGGCGGCCGCCACGTTTTTGAGGCGGCGCGGAAATGCTCCGGATTACCGCGCGTGGTTTTCGCCAGCAGCATCGCCTGTTATGGAGGGCTGGATATGAGCGGGAAAATGTCGGATCTCACCAAGCAACTCCCGCAGACCACCTACGGCATGACCAAGGCCATTTGCGAAATGCTCATCAACGACCACACCCGCAAAGGCCATTTCGACGGACGCTCCGCACGTCTTCCCACCGTCATCGTCCGCCCCGGAAAACCCAACGCCGCTGCCTCCGGTTGGGCCAGCGGCATGTTCCGCGAACCCCTCAAAGGCGAACCCTGCATGCTGCCCATCCACCGCGATCACGCTCACGCGATGACCGGATACCGCACCGTCATCGATTCCCTCATCCACCTCTGCGAGCTGCCCGCAGACCAACTCGGCAAAGACCGTGCCTACGTCCTGCCGGCGCATCGCGTCACTCCCCGGCTTGCCGAAAATGTGCTCCAACAAATCGCCTCGGAGCGCGGACTAAGCCTGGGACCGATCGACGATGCCTTCGATGCCCGCATCCAGGGCATTGTTGATACCTGGCCGCAGGACGTGGATGGCACACGCGCTCTGGGTATCGGGCTGCCGCATCCGCCGGAACTAAAAGTGATCGTCGAGCAATACCTTGAAGACTATGGAAACCCCTGAGGAGCCGTGCTTCGGAAATGCTTCCGGAAACAACCGCAGAAAACGCATGCTTTCCTGCCTTGGATCCATTCTCCTCATCACCAGCGTCTCCGCCTTCGCTGAACCGTCAGCGACACTGATTCTTCACCACGGAAAGATCGTCACGGTTGACGCTGCGTTCTCCATCGTTGAGGCCATTGCGGTATCCGGGGAGAGGATCCTTGCCGTTGGCGGAAACGACGAGATGCTTTCGCTCCAGCGCCCGGAAACGAAGGTCATCGACCTTGAAGGTAAAATGCTGCTGCCAGGACTCATGGATTCCCACGTTCATCCGTCCGCTGCCATGACCGAATTTGATCACGAAATTCCCGTCATGGAAACCATCGCCGATGTGCTCGCGTACGTTTCCAGCCGGGCCAGGGCATCGCAGCCGGGCGACCTGATCACGGTGCGGCAGGTTTTCATCACGAGGCTTGCGGAGCGTCGCTACCCCACGCTTGCGGAACTCGACGGCGCGGCACCGGCGAATCCCGTCATTTTCTCCACCGGCCCGGACTCCATGCTCAACAGTCTCGCCATGAACCTGGCGGGGATTGATCGCGAATTCATTGTCCCCGAAGGCCAGCCAGGCAAAGTCGAAACGGATCCATCCACCGGCGAACCCACCGGCTTGCTGCGCGGCCTCGGTGTCAATGTGAAGGCCGGCCAATCGGTGAAATCTCCCACCCCGGAAGACATTTATCGCCGCACGGCAGAACTTTTCCGCGACTACAATTCCGTCGGTCTCACCACCGTTTGCGATCGCGATTCCAATGAGGATGCCGTCGCGCTTTATCAGAAAATGCGGGAGCAGGGAGATCTGACTGTCCGCATGAGAGTTTCCATGGGCATTCCGCCGCTCGGCCTCTGGCCGATCACCGAGAAGGCCATTGATAAAATCATCAACCACCCCCTTCGCAAACCGGACCTGCTGCTCCAGATCATCGGCACCAAATGTTATCTCGATGGCGGCATGCTGACCGGCAGCGCCTTCATGATCGATCCCTGGGGTGTCAGCAAAATCTACGGCATCACCGATCCCACCTACCGCGGCGAGCAGAAAATCCCCACCGATCGACTCCGCCAACTCGTGGTCAAAGTCGTCAAATCTGGCCTCCAATTCACTGCGCATTCCGTGGGCGATGCAGCCGTGCAAACGCTCGTTGATGTCTATGAGGACGTGAACCGTGAATTTCCCATCCGCGACAGCCGATCCTCCATCACCCACTGCAACTTCATGACGCCGGAGAGTATTGAGAAAGCCGCCCGACTTGGCATCACCATCGACATGCAGCCCATCTGGCTGCACCTTGATGGAGCCACGCTCATGCAGCAATTCGGCAACGAGCGCCTGAGCCGCTTCCAACCACTGCGCGCCCTCTTTGATAGAAACATTACCGTGGGTGGCGGCAGCGATCACATGCAGAAAATCGGCTCCTTCCGTTCGGTAAACGCCTACAATCCATGGCTGGGTATTCAAACCGCCGTCACCCGCATGGCCAAAAACCTCGATGCTCCCCTCCACCCAGAAAATGCCCTCACCCGCCCAGAGGCCATCCGCCTCTACACCATCAACAACGCCCGCCTGCTCTTTCTTGAATCGGAAACCGGCTCATTGGAAAAGGGGAAACTTGCCGATATGATTCTCCTCGATCGCGATGTCCTCTCCTGCCCCGCCGGGCAAATTCGCAACACCAAGGTTTTGACCACCTGGCTGGGCGGAAAGCCCTTGGAGACTCCAGTCGCAAAATAACGCCTCGAAAGTTTCTTTTTAAATACGCGGCAACACACGCCGTCCCAGACTGTCCACTGGTGAGCATGCAAACGGTGGGCAGGAGCCAATTCTTGAAAATTTGGTTCATTGAAATCAACGGATTTCGTTAGATTCGGCACGTTTGAGTGCCATTCCAATTTGTCAGGATTTTTTCCTGACCTCTTTTTAGGATTTTGCAAGCCCGGCCACTTCACGCTTTAGTTATTAGCGGTCGGGGGTTTGATGGATTTCAAAGCCTTGGCTTGTTCTTCTGGATTGGAAATACTCTGCGCCCACTCCATGGCGTCTGCTGGAAACTCTTCCCGGATGGCGTTGATCAGATGCGTTACAGCTGCATCGCGTGCGTTGCCGATGGGAAGTGATTTAATCCACACGGATGCCTCCACTGAGTTTTTGCTAGTCCATGCCTTGGCGACATCACCCACAGCTTGGGCCTGCACCTCGCCTGTTAGGGACGAGGCCCAAGCCGCAATCTCTTGTGGTTGGCCGGATTTCCACCATTGGTTCACCACCGAAGGGGCTATTCCACGGTCGCGAATGAACTTGTCCGCGTTAGGATACTCTTTCAAGATGCGTTCCAATGCCCGGGCTCCGCTGGCGGCATCTGTCTCGATCAAGCTCAGCACGACCCGTGCATGGGCCGCACTGGCGACGGTGCCCTGCAAACTATCCACCCAAGCTTTATAGCCGGCGGGATTTTTGGCCAACACGGTGCGAGCCAGCTCCCAAGCAATTTCCTCCTGCCCTGGATGTCCGTGACCAAATGAAGCGGTGGCGGCAGCAAGATCTTCCTCAGCCCAATTTTGGTAAAGCTTGGAGGATGTGTTGGAATCTCCGAATTCCTCTGCCAATCGAACTGCTGCGGGACGATCCGTTTCAAATAACGCCGCCACAATCCCCATTTCGCACTGGGCCTTGTCTCTGCCTTCCAGTTTATCCAGGACAACTCTGGCAGCGGCTACATCGGTCTTGGCGAGTTCATGCAGAATCATGGCTAGGACTTTTCCTTTGGTCTGCAATTCCTTGTCCGCCATCGCAAATTCCAAAGCAGCCTTCGCATCAATCGTGGCCCAAGCGATGAGTGGAGATACCATCGCCTCATCACGCAATCCCCCCGCAGACAACTCCGCAAACAACGCTGCGTAATCACTGCTAGTGAAGCCGCTTAACCCCATCATGGCCTTCGTGAACGCTGGTCCGCCCGTGATACTACTCCAGTTCGAGGAACCAAGTTTACCCAGACCCAGAAACGCCTCTTTCGCTTGGGCGATCCGATCACTTTTTGAAGGCGGGGACTGAGGATCCGCCGGGCTCTTGAGATCCTTTGCTTTGGTCATCGTATGGTTGGATGCGCCATCTGCTAGCAAACTCCCAGTTTCCTGCGGCATCTTCAGACCACCCGCAGAAGTCCTCCAAAGCACGGCTCCAAGCATTAAGCCCGCTAACGATCCGATCGTGAAGGATGCGATAAATTTATGGGAATGGTTCATGCGGGGTTGAAATTGTATCGTTGCACGGAAATGGGGTCGAACCAATGGTATCGGGGAATAGGGGAAATGAGGTGTGCCAAGCAGTTCATAGGCGGGTGTAGCAAACGCCACGTCCCTGGCCGTGTTGGATAGTTATGAGTTCCGCTTTCATGCGGTGCGGGGCATCAGGCGTTTTGGTCGAGTTCCTGCCAAATTTGATTGAGTCCCCGCAGCCGATAACGTTTGATGGTGCGGGTGATCTCTGCTCGATCTTGCTCTGGATTGCGTTTGAGCATTTCAATAATGTCTGCTTTTGCCTTGTGGCCTCCGGCGTAAAGTTTCAACGCCACAAGTTGAGGGATCGGGATCAAGCGGAGAGGGCTGCCAGGGTAGAGGCTCAACTGACTGCTGGCGAAAGAGTCGTTAATGGCATCAGGAAATCGGTCGGCAAAGCTGATAATTTGCACCAGGCCGAATGATCCAGTGATGTCAATGACTCCACCGAGCGGGTCGTCCGCATCAGGTTCATGCAATACTGCCTGATACCCAGCCTTGGACAATGCGAGGGTGCAATTTCTCATCACACCCAAATCGGCATCAACCCCGAGATCAATATCCTGGGTAAAGCGGATGTAGCGGTGGGCGGCTAACGCGATGGCTCCAATCACTAACGCTGGGACTCCGTTTTCGGCCAAAAGTGCTGCAACACGCTCAGCAGTGGCCAGGAGATCATTTTGCGGAGGCATGGGGGTCTTCAAGTGGACGGTCAACTGGCAACCATGCGTGCAGGCTGCGCAGAGAGAGTGCCAGTTCCACGCGCTCGCAGATACTCATGTTTTTCACGCGTTCGATTTCCGCCTGCAGTGCACGTGCGGCACTGGCACTGCGTCGAGGTTTAGGAAAGGCTCGCATTCTCTGTTTCATGGATAGAATCCTAGCTTCCAGGACGATGGCTGCAAGGAGAATTGATGGATGCTACCCCGTGATGCTTGCCCCGCGTTGCCTCACCTACCGCGACCCACCAACGCCTAATGATCTCGTCATACGCTTTGTTGTCAGCAATCACGCCCAGGTCGAAATCACAGCCAGCCTCCCCCATTGAGGTCAAGCGAGCAGACTCTTGATCACATGCCCGTGCACATCCGTCAGGCGGCGGTCGATGCCGTTGTTGCGGAAGGTGAGTTTGGTGTGGTCGATGCCCAGTTGGTGCAGGATGGTGGCGTGGATGTCGTAAACGGTGGTGGGATTGCTGCGGTCCAGCGGTTTGTATCCCCACTGGTCGCTTTCGCCCGCGATGGTGCCGCCTTTGATGCCGCGGCCGCAGAGCCAGTTGGTGAAGACGAAGGGGTTGTGGTCGCGGCCTTTGCCACCCTGGGAACTGGGCATGCGACCGAATTCGGTGGTCCAGAGGATAATGGTATCGTCCAGCATGCCGCGTTGTTTGAGATCTGAGATGAGCGCTGCGGTGCCACGGGCCATGCCATTGGAAAGCGGACCATGGTCGCGCTGAATATCCTCGTGGGAATCCCAGTTACGGCGCGGGAAACCATTGTCGTTTCCGCTCCAAATCTGGAGATGTGGATGGCGGTGGCGCAGGTGATGGTGAAGCGGCGGTCGATCCTCGGGGAGGTTAATTTGACACGTGACTGACACCGGCAAAATCTTTCGATCCCAGTCCGTTTTTGACCGCAATCATTAGGTCACGCGCGGCGCTGAAGTATCGACGCGTGCGTTTCTTTGCCCGGTCAGACGCGGAGGTAAATTTTTCCTTTATGCATCCACAGGAGGATGAGCCAGAGGGTGAGCAGGACGGCGGAGCCGAGGAGGACGGGTTGGAGGTTGGGGCCGAGGAGGAGGAAGGCATTGGGGGTGAGGTGTTGTTCGAGGGTCTCGGCGAGGAATTCATCGATGGTGTGGAAGAGGAGGTACATGGCGATGGAGTTCATGCCGATGACGACGAAGGGGAAGGCCCAGGCGCGGAGTTTTTTGACATCCATGACGAAATAGAAGGCGGCCATGAGGAGAAACGACCAGCCGCCGCTGTAGAGCGTCCAGGCGGGGGTCCAGATTTTCTTGATGATCGGGCAGATGCCGGCGATTTCCAATCCCCAGCCGAGTCCCATGCAGGCGAGGCCGGCGATGAGGAGGTGTTTCACAATGGTGCTGGTGGTGTCTTCACGGAGCCAGGTTCCCGCGATGAGGCCGAGGATCATGGTGCCGAGCGTGGGGATGAAATTGAGGGTGTTGTAGCCGCCCAGATATCCGACGAAGGGTCGGTTTCTGGGGAAGAGGTTGAGGAACCAGGTATCGAATGACCAGGCGATATTGCGGTTGAGGTTCCAGTGGGCGAAGAAGCCGGTGGCGTGGTGGGGCCAGCCTTCGGGGATGTTGAAATCGTCGTTGGTGATGTTGGTGGGAAGAATGGGATAGCTGACGAAGAGCAGCCAGTAGCCGACGAGGATGCCGGCCAGAGCGATCCAGCGCGTGCGTTGTCTGGCGAAGGCGAGGATAAAAAGAAACGGGTAGCCGAGGCCCATTTGCGTGAGCGTGTCCTCGAACGTCCAGTTGGTGATGGAGCGGCCGAGGCTGTGGACGAAAATGCCGAGGACAATGAGCAGGAACGAGCGCCATCCCGCATGGAGGCTCATTTCCCGCAGGGCCTGGCCGCGGGCCCTGCGGCTGGCCAGCGAGAACGGCAGGGCGACGCCGACCATGAAGGCGAAGGCGGGATGGATGAGATCATGCAGTGAGCAGCCGGTCCATGGGGCGTGCCAGGCATGGTAGCCGATGGTCTGCCAGAGCGTGCTGTCGGGAAATTTTTTCGCCACCTCGTCCAGCTGCAGCAACTCCACCCCCATGAGAAACATGACGAAGCCGCGCAGGGCGTCCAGGGAGGTGAGCCTCGCGGGACGTTCCGTGACAGCGGCATCGTTAGGTGGCGCCATAGTTTGCCTTGAGATGCTGCACGGTTTCGTCTGCGGTGTCAGCTTGAATCACCAGCAGACTGCCGGGCTCGGCGGCGGCGATGGCGTCATCGATGGCCTTGAGGGCACCGGTGACGGGTTCGATGCGGCGGGTGCGGGCGGCTCCTTCCAGCCCCTGGGAGAGGAGTCGGATAATATCGCCCGACTCACGACCGCGACAGTAATCGCCCTCATATAGCCAGACGGTGTCAAAGGCGGCGCCGAGAAGTTTGCCTTGTTCGAGGATGTCCTCGTTGCGCCGGTCTCCCGGAGCGGAGTAAACGGAAATGCGTTGCTGCTGCGGATAGTTGTCGAGGGCCTCAATCAATTTCCGCAGGGCGGAGGGGTTGTGCCCATAGTCGACGATAACGGTGAGGCCGCGCAGTTCCAGGGTGTTGAAGCGACCGGCATTTTGATCGAGCGTGGGTTTGAAGGATCGAGCACCCTGCCGGATCAATTCCTCCGGAATGCCCAGCGCCCAGGCGGCAGCCACGGCGGCGAGGGTATTTTCCACTTGGAAACCTACGCGGCCACCGTGAGTCAGCGGGACTTCGGTCAGGGGCATGAGGTAAATTTCCGAATCCTTTTCAGCGAGAATGATCGCGCCATCCCGCGGGAAAATGGCCTTGCCACCGTAGGCCAGATGGGTGCGGATGACCGGGTGGGTGGCTTGCAGGGAGAAAAAGATCGTCCGGGGAAGGTGTTTGCCGGCCATGTCCACCACGAGGGGGTCTCCTGCATTGAGGACGGCGTGGCCGTGCGGGGCGAGGGTGTTGAGGATGCAGGATTTTACATTTGCCAGATCCTTGACGGTATTGACGCCGGCGATGCCGAGGTGGTCGCCTTCGCCGATGTTGGTGATGATGGCGACGTCGCATTGGTCGAAGGCGAGACCTTCGCGGAGGATGCCGCCGCGGGCGGTTTCCAGCACGGCGGCGTTGACCGTGGCATTGCTGAGCAGCATGCGGGCGCTCTTGGGGCCGCTGCAGTCGCCATCGTCCAACTGGCGTCTGCCAACAAAGACACCATCGGTGCTGGTGAGACCCACGGTCTGTCCCGTCTGCTCCAGCAAATGGGCGGTGAAGCGCGCGGTGGTGGTCTTGCCGTTGACGCCGGTGACAGCGACGATGGGGATGCGGCCGGTGTCGCCCGGTGGGAACATCATGTCGATCACGGCCTCGCCGACGGGGCGGGATTTCCCTTCGGAAGGGTAAAGATGCATGCGCAGGCCTGGGCGGGCGTTGAGTTCGATGATCCAGCCGTTGCGCTTGCTGAGCGGCTGGCTGATGTCGTGGGCCACGAGATCGATGCCGCAGACATCTAGGCCGACGGTTTGTGCGGCCTCGATGCAGGCATCGCGGATCGTGGGATGCACCTCATCCGTCACATCCACGGCGGTGCCGCCGGTGCTGAGGTTGGCATTGCGGCGGATGAAGACCATGCGGTCTTCGGCGGGAATGGAGTCGGGAGTGAGTTCCTGTTCGGCCAGCACCCCGAGGGCGACGGCGTCAATTTTGATTTTGCTCAGGGCCGCGGCGTGGTCGCTGGCGCGGCGCGGGTCCGTATTTTCAATGGCGATGAGTTCATTGATCGTATGCACGCCGTCGCCACGAACTTGTGCGGGCTGGCGGCGCGAGGCGGCGACAAGCACCCGGCCGATCACCAGCAGGCGGTAGTCGAGGCCGGCGGCAAATTGTTCGGTGATGACGGAAGTGCTTTCATCGTAGGCCGCGACGTAGGCCGCCATGACCTGCTCGCGGGTGAAGAGATTGATCGCCACCCCGCGACCCTGGTTTCCGTCGCGTGGCTTGACGACAACCGGAAGGCCAATTTCCTGGGCGGCGGCCCAGGCATCCTCCGCAGAGGAAACCGGCCGGCCGGCGGGCGCGGGCAGTCCGACCTCGAGCAGCAGTCGCCGCGTGAGATCCTTGTCCTGCACGATGTCCTCGGAAATGGCGCTGGTCTGGCTGGTGGCGGCGGCGAGGATTTTCCGCTGCCGGCTGCCGAATCCCAACTGCACCAGACTGCCTTCCGTCAGCCGGTAATAAGGGATGCCGCGGGCCAGGGCCGCATTGACCATGGCCCGGGTGCTGGGGCCCAGGCAGACGTCGTTGGTGAGATGGGAAAGCGTTTCCAGATCCTCCTTGAAATTGACCGTTTCCCCGCAGAGCGCAGCGTCGAGCATTCTGCGTCCCAATTGGAAAGCCGCGTGTCCCACCGATTCCGCATCGTATTGGCAGACGATGCGAAAGGTCTCCGTCTCACCGGTGTCGACGACGCGGCCAAAATCGACGGGGGCGCCGAACTGGGATTGCAGCTGCAGGGTGAGGTTTTGCAGGAGCACGCCGATCTCCAACTGGGTTGGCTGGTCCGGTGCTTCGAACAGCCAGGGCTCAAAGGAGGGCAGCGAGGCGATCAGGGCGTGTTTCCAGTTTGGTGCGGGATTGGGCAGCGGCGGGATTTCCGTCCAGCAGTCCAGCACGGTGAGTTTGGACCAGAGATTGGGGCCGCGAAGCGTCAGGGCTTTCTGGACCCGGGAGGTGCGGATTTCAAGAGTTGAAGGAAGCTGGGACAAACGGTGGGTGGCGGGTGGCCGGTGCGGTGGGTGGTGGAAAAATCTGGATATCGCGGGAAATGGAAACCCGACAAGGTCAAAATTCCGCGTATCTACGGGGAACATCAACGGTTTTATAAAAATATCCTTGGCGCATAGGCAAATGTGATCTCTAGAGCAAGTGGCAAACCGATCACCCAAATTGTCCCGCCTCGCCCCAACTGAACGCGCCCAAGCCCTCATTTCCTATGCTGACGGAAAACTCGTCAATAGTGAACGGGTCTTGGCGCGCTTTCAAACCGATCTGAACGCCGACCTCAATTTCCACCAGGGCATGATTGTGCTGACCAGCCAGCGGCTGATGCACGTGGAATCCACCAAGGGCGGCGCTGTGCAGATGAAGGCCTGGCCGATCGCGGAGATTGACGATCTCGTCCTGGAGGAATTTGGCGCCACCGCCACCATCCATCTCATGCAGGGGTCCGCCAGTTCCTACCAATGGCGGACGACGGGCGGTCGCGTCCGCGAAGCGGATACGCTGCTCTCGAAATTCAAGGCCCAGCGCAAGGTCGTGCTTTCCATCACCCCGTTCGATCCACCCACGAAACTCGACGAGAGTGAAGTGGATGGCGCCGAAAAGGAGGTCGTCCTGCCACCACGTCAGGCGATGGTGCGCCTGTGGAAGTTCGTCAAACCTTGGCGGAAGCAAATGGCCATTGCCACCCTGCTCACGCTGGCGAGCACGGGGGCGAGTATGATCTGGCCCGGGCTGACCATGCCGCTGGTGGACAAGGTGCTGATTCCGCTGCACGAGGGTAAGCCCAATGTAAATCCTCATCTGGTCTATTACTACATTGCTGCGCTGGCAGGCGCCGCAATTCTGGCCTGGGCACTCAACTGGGCGAAAACCTACATTCTGGCACGCGTCAGCGAACGCGTTGCCAGTCAATTGCGCCGTCAGACGTTCAACCACATTCAGGAGCTTTCCCTTACCTACTTTAACAAGAAACGGACCGGTGACCTGATTTCGCGAATCAGTTCGGACACGGATGAGATCTGTTATTTCATCTCGGTGAACCTGATCGGATTCGCAGACGATGTGCTGATGATCGTGTTCACGGCGGCCATCCTTTTTACCATCGATCCCATCATGGCAATCTGCGCTCTGGCACCGCTGCCGATTGTGGCCTGGCTGGTGCAACGCGTGCGGGAGCTGCTTCGGGGAGGATTCGCGGCGGGCAGCCGTGCCTGGAGCCAGATGACCAGTGTGCTGGCGGACACGATTCCCGGGGTGCGGGTGGTGAAGGCTTTTGCCCAGGAGCGGCGGGAGGTCGAGCGTTTCCGCGCCGCGGATCAGCAGGTCGTGGACGCCAACGATCGCGTCAACAAGACTTGGTCGTTCTTTGAACCGATGATCGTGCTGCTTTCGGACACCGGTCTGCTGGTGGTCTGGGGAATCGGGGCCTGGAGCGTGGCCCACCACCAGATCACGGTGGGGATTCTGACCGGCTTCATTGCTTATATTGGCAGATTTTACGGGCGGTTGGACTCCATGAGCCGGATGCTGGCCGCGGTGCAGCGTGCCGCCGCCAGTGCGCACCGGGTCTTCGATGTTCTGGATGTCAAACCGGACATGCCCAACACGATGTCCACCAAGCACATTGGCAGATTGCAGGGGGAGATTGAATTTCGCGATGTGAAATTCCGTTATGGAGCGCGCCAGATCATGCGCGGCGTCAGCCTCAAAATTGCCCCGGGGGAAATGATCGGACTGGTGGGTCCCAGCGGCGCGGGAAAGACGACACTGGTGAATCTGGCGTGCCGGTTCTTTGAAGTCTCCGAGGGGGCGATTTTAGTAGATGGCATCGACCTGCGGGAACTCAACGTGGAGGACTACCGGAAAAACCTCGGCCTCGTTTTGCAGGAACCGTATTTGTTTTACGGCACCATTTTGGAAAATATTGCCTACGGAAAGCAGGACGCCACCCGCGCCGAGGTGATCGCCGCAGCGCGTGCGGCCCGCGCTCATGAATTCATCATGCGGTTGCAGGATGGATATGATTCGATGGTGGGTGAGCGTGGTCAGCAACTCTCCGGCGGCGAGCGCCAGCGCATCAGCATTGCCCGCGCGCTGCTCATCAATCCCGCCATTTTGATTCTGGATGAGGCCACTTCGTCCGTCGACACCGAGACCGAACGGGAAATCCAGGCGGCGCTCGAAAACTTGATCACCGGCCGGACCACCATCGCCATTGCGCACCGATTGGGCACGCTGCGCCGAGCCAATCGACTTGTGGTCATGGATGACGGCCGGATTTCTGAAATTGGATCGCACGAGGAGCTGCTGAAATCGAGCGGCACCTATTCCCGACTGCACCAAGCCATGATGGAGGTAACGAACGGATGAGTGAGGTGGCCACCAACTTTACGCTGGAAATGGACAACGAGTGCAACCTCACGTTGATCGATGCCGCCGGCGTCCGTCACGAGAAGGCCCGCCCGGTCCGGCTTTTTCCGCTGACGGATCCGTCGGCCTGGATCAGCATTGTCAACGCCCAGGGCCAGGAACTGGCGTGTGTGAAGCAGATCGACACTCTGCCGGATGCCCTGAGGGAAATGCTGCTCAAGGCGCTGGCGAATCGCGATTTCGTTCCAGTGATCCGCAGTATCAAGAGTGTGACCCGCGCCCCCACCGGCCATGCCTGGACGGTCGTGACCGACCGCGGGGAAACCATTTTTCAGACGGAAAGCGATGAGAGCATCCAGCAGTTGGGAGGGTCCCGGCTGGTGGTCATCGATGCCCGCAACACCCGTTACCTGATCCCCGATGTCAACGCCCTCGACGCGAAAAGCCGCCAGCGGTTGGAACGTTATTATTAGCCCCCACTCATGAACTACATCTTCTGTCTCGTCAGCCTGCTCGGCGCCTTCCTTCTTTTCCAGGTGCAGCCGATGATCAGCAAATTCATCCTGCCATGGTTTGGCGGCAGTCCCGGCGTGTGGACGACGTGCATGCTGTTTTTTCAAATCATCCTCTTTGGTGGTTACAGCTACGCCCACATCCTGACGCGCCGCAAAGCCGCCACCCAGGCGCTTTTTCATGTGGCGCTGCTCATCGCGGCGGCGGTAATTCTTCCGATCGTGCCGAGGGAAACGATGAAACCGGTCGATTCCTCCAGTCCGTCCTGGCATATTTTCCTGCTGCTGCTGGCGACCGTTGGACTGCCCTATTTCGTGCTCTCCGCCACCAGTCCGCTGGTGCAGGTCTGGTATGGCCGCGTCTATCCGCACCGTTCACCTTTCCGGCTGTATTCGCTGTCGAATATTGGATCGCTCACCGCCCTGCTGAGTTATCCCATCCTCATTGAAACCCGCTGGGATGTGGTCAAGCAGGCGTGGATTTGGTCTGCCGGATTCGTGGTATTCGCCATTTTCATGGCGGCCTGCGCCCTGGGTGAATGGAAACGCGGCAGTTCGGAAGCGGAGGAGAAACTGCACGCTGAGGAAGCGAAGGATGCAAAATTGCCCGGGCCCACCCTCTGGCGGCGACTCACCTGGGTGATCCTCCCCGCCTTTGCCTCCGTCATGCTGCTCGCCACCACGAATCACGTCTGTCAGGATGTGGCGGTGATCCCGTTTCTCTGGGTGATCCCGCTGGCCCTCTACCTCGTGACATTCATCATCTGCTTTGATCACCCACGCTGGTATAAACGGGCGGTGTGGGCGGTGCCTGCGATGGTGGTTATTTTTGTGACGGCGGGATTATTCAGAATTCCGTGGCCGGGCGAGTGGGACCCAAATTTCATCGCAGAAATTACGATTAATTTCATGGCCTTGTTTCTCATTTGCATGGTGTGTCACGGCGAATTGGCGAGGCTCAAACCCGGCACCTCTCATCTCACGGAGTATTATCTGCTCATGTCCGCAGGCGGCGCGCTGGGGGGCTTGGCGGTCAGTCTCATAGCGCCCATGGTTTTCAAATCGTTCCTAGAGTGGCCGCTTTCGTTACTCGTTGGTTTTGCTCTCGCGGGGGGGGTCGCATACAGGGGCCTATCAAAGGGGTGCTCTCAATCCTTCCGTCAGGGGCTGGCGGTGGGGACCATGGTCTTGGTTGTCGCCGGGTTGTTTTTTATTCAACGCTGGAAGCTTGATTTCGAGCCAACGGTGGAACGGGTTCGGAATTTTTATGGAACGCTGGTCGTTACTCAAGACGCAACCGATCCCAAGGAAACCGGAGGAAATCCCGAAAAGTATCACGCACTCTGGTGCAGTGGAACCAAGCATGGTCAGCAATTCCTCTCTCCGGAACTGCGCCGCGAGCCCCTGACGTACTATGGAAAGGAAACGGCTGTCGGCCAGCTGCTGACGGGCCTGAAAGACAAGCCGGATGCGAAGGTTGGCGTGATTGGCATGGGCACAGCCACGCTGGCGTGTTACGCCGAACCCGGGCAGACGTATCGTTTCTACGAAATCAATCCGGAGGTCGAACGCATCGCCAAACAGCATTTCACTTTCATTGCTGATCTGCAGGCTCGCGGAGCAAAATACGAACTGGCGACGGGGGATGCCAGGCTCATGCTTAATCGTGAGCCGGATCAACATTTCGACGCCCTCGTGCTGGATGCTTTCAGTGGCGATTCTGTTCCGGTGCACCTGTTGACCAAGGAGGCATTTACGATCTACGGGCGCCACCTTCAGCCCAAGGGGGTGATCGCCGTGCACATCACCAATCACTATCTCAATCTGGCTCCGGTGGTGGCGCGGCTGGCCAGGGAATTCGGGTATTTGACCACGCGCCTGTGCGTGGATCCGGGGGATGCTGCGGGGCATTATCGGCCGGATTACATGCTGCTGAGCAAGGACGAGGAATTCATCAAGGCTCATCCTCCGGTGCTGCCCGAGGTCGTGGTGGATCAGGACGTCCCGTTGTGGACGGATCATGCCCACAATCTGTTTCAGATATTGTACAAGAATTAAACGACGGGTGACCACGGCAAAACCGGCGAATTATTGGTGTGCTTGGTGAAAGCGCTTTTCCACTCATGCTACCGACCCAACTTCCCAAGTCCCCATTCGGCAAAGTGCTGTTGCTCCTTGCGGTCGTCGTTGGACTGGCTTGGTATTTATATGGCTGCAAACTGATGTGGCCAGCGAATCCGCACTGGGGAGCGGATGGGACTAAGAAGACCTACGATCAGGTTGCCTACGTCAATCGTGCATGGACGATGGCGGTTGGTGATGGAGGGGATCCCACGGCACTGGCCCGCAGCAGAATGCCATTCTACCCTTTTTTGATGTCCCTGTTTTACGATGAAGGCCGAACAGAGGAGGCGCAATTCGACATTTACAAGAGATTAAATATTGGACTTAGCGCGCTTGCTTTGATCGGCCTGGGGATGGTCGCCACTCGCAGAGTGGGGTGCGCATTGGGGTGGACGATCACCGCTATTACCGCTTTTACCGTTTACCTGTTCAAAGCGGTGCTGGTTCAGCCTGAGGTTACTTTTTACTTTCTCTATCTCTGGTTGTTTCTGGTCATGATTCGCAGTCTCCGTGATCCGAAGCGCAAACAAATGATCCTGCTGGGGTTGCTGACGGGGGGTGTCTATTTCCTGAAAGGTTCGTGCCTTCCCATGGCGGGTCTCTATTTATTACTCCTGGTCTTCAAGAGCCTGACGACAGCATGGAAAAACAGGCGCGCGACCGTGGTGTCTCTGACAAGCTGCCTTAAGCCCCTGGCGGCTCCGTTGCTATTTCTGCTGGGTTTTTTGTTGGTGACCGGGGTCTATCTTTACCGGTCCTACGATTACTACGGCAAGGCGATCTATGAGCCAAACACGACCTACTATTTCTGGGCCGACAGCGATGATGAAATGTTTGCGATGCAGGATCTGGAGGTATCTGAACGCAAACCGGAATTCAATCGCCGCAACATTTCCAATCCTTCTCTGCAATATTATCTGGCCGAAAAGTGGCTTCCGGATCCAATCCGCCGGGCGGAATTGTTGAAATTGGTTGAAACGCAGGGCCGGGTAACTTTGGAAGGCGAGTGGGATATTCTTCCCACTTCCAAATATTGGATCCGACATCACAACTTCAAGGATGCGGTGGATCGGTTTTGGAATGGGTTTTTCAGTGAGGAAACCGGCATGATTTACCGCAATGCGACCCACCGCGACGGATATTTCTGGTATCTTATCGTGTTCGGCAGCGCGGCTTTGGTGGGAGCGGGACTCATGTTCGTCCTGAAACGTGCGGAGTTTATTTTCCAGCTGAAGGAGAATGCCATCGCGCTAGTATTCGCCATGGGAACCATCCTGGGTAACTTTGTTCTGTACGCTTGGTGGGCCCAGATCTCCAGTCGCAATCGGTTTTTCCTCACGCAGTATATGCCGCTGCTGGTGTTGATGGGAATCGTAATTTTCTGGTCGCTTGGCAGGTTGAGTTGGGAGGATTTGGGGTGGAAATCCAAAGCGGGCCTGATTTCAAGGATGCGTCGAAGATTGAGGCTTGGAAAACCACTTCTGGTGGTCTTTCTCGTGATTGTTTGGAGTGCGCTTGTTCCTGATGTTGTGCGCGTCGCGCGACTCGACAAGCCGTTCTATAAAAAGAACCAGGACAGAACCACTGCGGATGTGCTGTTGGTGCAATAATAACCTGAACCAGGGGACTTGAAATGGCTGGTCCTGCTATCATGGTGATGGAAAATGTTCCGCCGCCTCTCCTGGTATCTCAGTCTCGCCCGCGCTTCCAACCTGCCCACGGTTTGGAGCAATGCCTGCGCGGCGTGGGCGCTGGGGGGTGGGGGGTGGGATCCTCGGACGCTGGGATTGCTGGCACTGTCGGGGAGTCTGTTATATGCGGGTGGCTGCACGTTGAATGATGCATTTGATGCGGCCTGGGACAAGCAGCACCGGCCAGAGCGCCCCATTCCGAGCGGCGCGTTGTCGGCGTTGGAAGTCTGGCTGGTGGGAACCTTGGAAATTCTGGGAGGGTTGCTGATACTGACGCATTTTGGATGGACGGTGGTGGGCTCCGGGGTGGTGGTGGCGGTGGCCATTGTGCTGTATGACTGGTGGCATAAACAATCCGCCTGGTCGGTATTGCTGATGGGATGGTGCCGGGCGCAGTGGGTGTTCACTGCGGCGCTGGCGGCACCGCATCCGATCAAAGCATCGGGATTTGCGCTGGCGTTGTTTCTTTACATTTTGGGAGTCAGCCTGACGGCGAGATCGGAAAGCCGCGCCGAGGAAGGGCGGGCGAAACGTCCGCATTCCTGGGTGCTGTCATGGGGTTTCCTTCTGCTCACAGGCACGGCTGTCTGGCTGAAAGTTTTCTGGCAGGCCTGGCTGGCGGCGGGGTTGGCCTTTGGGGCGTTCGCGGGATGGTTTTGGCTGGCCCGGCGCGACATGGAGAAGCGTGGCAAGGCGGGAATCGGCGGATTTGTCGGCAATGCCCTCGCGGGAATCGCGCTGGGGGATTCAGCGTTTGCGTGTCTCGGGTGGGGATGGTGGGGCTTGTCGGTGGCTTGCTTCTGGCCACTTTGTCTGTTGCTCCAGCGCCGGATTGCGGCCACCTGATGTCTCACCACCCTTTTCTCAATGATCGAGTTTCCCATTTCCCTGACCTACCAGCATCGCGTGATCTTCACGGATGGTGTGTTCGATCAGGAAAATAATGTGCTGGCTGAAGTGCTGACGCTGGTCCCCGCGGTCCTGCGCCAGCGGGCGCGGGTCCTTATTTTTGTGGACGAGGGTTTGATTGAGGCGGATCCGGCGCTGCCCGGACATATTTCCGGATGGTTTGTGCGGCGCACAGGCATGTTTGATCTGCGCGCGGCTCCCGTGCCGGTGCCGGGTGGGGAGTCCTGCAAGAATGATTGGAATCAGGTCCATCAGATCTGGAGCACCATTCACGATGCCGGCCTTGATAGGCATTCGTACGTGCTGGTGTTGGGAGGAGGGGCTGTCCTCGATCTGGTCGGGCTGGCGGCGGCCACGGCCCACCGGGGCATCCGGCTGGTGCGGCTTCCGACGACAACGCTGAGCCAGGGTGACGGGGGAGTGGGCGTGAAGAATGGTGTGAATTATTTTGGCAAAAAAAACTGGGTGGGCACGTTTTCCATTCCGTTTGCGGTGATCAATGATGTGAGATTTCTGGATCATCTGCCGCTGGCGGAGAAACGCTCCGGATACATCGAGGCCGTCAAGGTGGCGTTGATTCGCGATGCCACTTTTTTTGAGGAAATGGCGGCGAATGTCACGGCGATGCAGGATTTCGAACCTGCCATGCTGCGGCGGGTCATCGAACGCAGTGCGGAACTTCATGTGCGGCACATTGCGACCGGGGGCGATCCCTTTGAGTTGGGAAGCGCGCGGCCGCTGGATTTCGGGCATTGGGTGGCGCATAAGCTCGAGCAGATGACGCATTTTGCGGTGAGTCATGGCGAGGCGGTGGCGCTGGGAATTGCGGTGGATTTGATCTATGCCAATCTGGCGGGCATGCTGGCCGGGCCAGTTTGTGAAAGGATCCTGCAGTTGCTGGAGGATTTGGGCTTCAAGCTCTGGCATCCGGCGCTGCTGCAAAGCGTCTCGACAGAGGAAAAGCGACTGCTGGTGCTCCAAGGTCTGGAGGAATTTCGCGAACACCTCGGCGGGGCTCTGTGCATCACGCTGGTCATTGATATCGGGCAGGCCGTGGAGGTTCGGGAAATGGACGAGAAGTTGGTCCGGCGGGCCATTGAAAAACTGCAGGCTCGAGCGCTCGCCGCGGATGTGGCCCTGAGCTTATGAGTCGATCCGCCGTTCTCAATGTCGTGGGTCTGACGCCACGTCTCATCAGCGAGGAGCGAACGCCGCGCATTTACAGCTGGATGAAACGCAAGCAGGGCAGTGTCATCCAACCGCTGATCCCGGCAGTCACCTGTTCCATGCAGGCGACTTATCTCACCGGTCGGCGCGCCAGCGAGCACGGGATCGTGGCCAATGGCTGGTATAACCGTGAGCTGGCTGAAGTGCAGATGTGGAAACAGAGCAATCACCTGATCAGGGGCGAGAAATTCTGGGACGCCCTGCGGCGCGAGTATCCCGGCTACACCGTGGCCAAGACCTTCTGGTGGTATAACATGTATTCCACCGCCGACTATTCCATCACGCCCCGGCCGATGTATCCTGCGGATGGCCGGAAGGTTTTTGATGTCTATACGCATCCGCCGGAGATGCGCGAGGAGATCAAGCAGGATCTGGGGGATTTTCCATTTCCCTCGTTCTGGGGCCCGATGGCTGGCCTGCCCTCCACAAGATGGATTGCGGATTCCGCCAAATGGATCGAGACGAAATACCTGCCGAACCTCCAGGTCGTTTATCTGCCCCATCTCGATTACAATTTGCAGCGCCTGGGCCCCAATGATCCGGCGATCTGGCAGGACGTGGCGGAGATTGACGAAATTGTGGGGGACCTCATCGATTTTTATAAACAGCAGGCGGTCAAGGTCACGCTCCTTTCCGAATACGGCATCACCGCCGTGGACCATCCCATACACTTGAACCGGCTCTTCCGCGAGCGGGGTTGGATTGCGATTCGCGATGAACTGGGACTGGAAATCCTGGACTGCGGAGCCTGCCGGGCCTTTGCGGTGGCAGATCACCAGGTGGCGCACGTTTATGTAAACGACCACACGATCATGGGGGAGGTCAAAGCCCTGCTGGAAAACACACCCGGCGTCCAAAGTGTGATCGATCCCGTCTGGAAGGCCTCGCTGGGGCTTGATCATGTGCGATCCGGCGACTTCGTGGTGGTGAGTGATGCCACCAGCTGGTTCACCTACTATTACTGGATGGACGATGCCCGGGCCCCGGATTTCGCCCGCTGCGTGGACATCCATCGCAAACCCGGTTACGATCCTGTGGAACTCTTTCTCGACCCCGCGCTCAAGAATCCGAAGATGGTTCTGGCGGGGAAACTGGCGAAAAAGAAAATGGGTTTCCGCATGCTGATGGACGTGATTCCGCTGGATGCCAGTCTCATCAAGGGCAGCCATGGGCGCGTGCCGGAGGACGTGCAGGACTGGCCGCTGCTGGTGGGCGATTTCCCATCGCTGGTGAACCGCGAAAAAATCGCGGCCACCGAAGTTTACGGCCTGCTGCAGGCGATGCTCCGCAAGGGAGTGGGGGAGGGTTAGCCAACGAGCGCCTGCTGCTCCTTGAGCAGGCGGTGGAACTTGGTGTCGGGGATGGTGACATCCGCCCAGCGCAGGGGTTCATCCTTGGCCTTGGCCACATTGACGGTGGCATATTTGCCTTCCAAGGATTCGAACCAGGCCACGGGCACGTTCTGGTCTGCCTCCGCTTTGGCGGTCGCATTCACGAGACCATAAATTTCGTCTCCGCCGATGGCGTGGTGAATGACGGTGCCGGGAGCGAGGTCCGTCTTGGCATAGGCGTAGACGTCGTTGGTTTTGCGTCCCAAGGGTGGGGCGATGACCGGACGGGCGTCGAAATAAGCCTGGGCAATGGCGCGCGGCGTTTCCAGGTGGCACAGGTGGTAGGGTCTGAAGAACAGGTAATAGGGGCGCTTGTGGGAGACCTTGTAATAATCCAGCAGGAAATGCTGCTGATCGTCATGGCTCTCGCCGACGATGTAAACGCCCCCACCCGGCCAGGGCACGCCCACCGTGTAGTCCACGCGGCCTTCACCGTTGTATTTTTCGAAATCAAATTTCTCCAGCACCTCCCGGATGTCGGCACACTTGGGGCCTTCCATGCCGGGTTTGGTGGGGGTGAGGCCGAGGTAATTGCCAATCAGCGCCTGTTCGATATTCATCTTGGTGCCATCCGTGTAGGAGACCGTTTGCACGAGACTGAGCTTTTGTTTTTCCGCCCAGACCCTGGAGGATTCGGAATTACCGTAACGGTTGAGGAATCCCTTCATGTTTCCGGCCTGCACGATCTTGAATCCCCAGAGCATGATTTCGTCCGCCATCGTGGCCAGCACGCCGTGCTGGTCGCCGGCGTCCGAGGTGATGACCACGCCTTGCTTTTTGGCCTGATGGGCGAGGGCGGTGCCCAGAATGAGATCGACCTCCGCGTTCATCAAAATCACGTGGGCCTTGTTGGCGATGGCTGCCTCACAGTAGAGGTAGGCCTCGTAGACGCGGTTGGAACATTCCGCCATCGCCTGGATGTCGGAATTCTTCAGAGCTTCCAAGATAAACTCGGTGGGGCCGACGATGAGGTAGGTTTCCTCAAAGGCAACGCGGGCGGGCAGGCTGGATGGATCGGTGATGCGGAGTGGTTTTTTGCCCGTGGCGGTGATGGCGCGCTGGGCGGCGGTTTCATCCACATCGGCGACGAAGACCAAGTCCATTGCGGGAGCCCGCGCACACTGGTAGGCGACACCCACTCCCATGGCTCCACATCCGATGACCCCGACGCCAATGCGCCCGCCCTCGGCCTTAAGTTTGTTCAGTTTGTAAATCAAAGCTCGTTATTAGTTAGTGTGAATCTTCCCTGAAATTCGCAGGGAGTGGCAATTATGAACAGGAAAATCCGGGGATGCAAGCGGGGGATGCCGTGCTTGACGAATATCCCGTCGGCGGTATCACTGAGTTGTATCATGAGCATCCAGGTGGAACATATTTTCATTTCCCCCGAGCACAATTATTACGGCCACCACGAGCAGCCTCCCGGGGAGACGCCCGTTACGTCCCTGCAGTCAGTGGAATGTGTGGCCGGGAGTGGATTGGTGGGGGATCGTTTTTTTAACTACAAAGCGGATTATCGCGGGCAGGTGACGTTCTTTTGCGCGGAGGTGCACGGGGATTTGTGCGCCCGATTCAAGGTCAGTGACCGTGGGCCGGAGGTGTTCCGGAGGAATATCATTGTCCGGGGCGTGGACCTGAACACCCTGATTGGCAGGGAGTTCACGCTGCAGGGGGTGAAATTTTTGGGCGTGTGCGAATGCACCCCGTGCCATTGGATGGAGCAAGCGTTCTGTCCGGGCGCGGAGGAGGCGATGCGCGGACGGGGAGGGCTGCGGGCGAAGATTCTGAGTTCTGGAACGCTTAAAGTTTCGAACGGGATACAGTCCGACTGAATTTACCCGATTTACTCAACTCGAACTCAAACCAAAATGATGACAACCGTTCAAGCCAAAAAAATTCATCGTGCTGAACCTCGTGGTCTGGATGCTGGCCATTGTGGTTCCCCCCCTGCTCCGGATGCTGCCTACCGCCACAGGCAATCCCCCCAAATTTTATGAGGTGCTGATACCTCTTTTCAGCCTAGCGCTGGCGGGGGTGTCCACCTACCTGCTCAAGGCCGCGATTGGAAAAACGCAGGGTGATTAGCGATCAACGCCGTTCGTGTTCAACTCATTTGGCACCGCCGTATTCCGGCACCGCCTTGCGGTAGGCCTCGTCCAGGAAAGCCACGATGTCCATGAGTTGACGGACGCTCATGTCCTTGGTCAGGTCCGGCATGAGGGGTTCGATGCTGCCCTGCTGTTCGGTTTTGGACAGGATGTCCTTGTACTGCTGGGTGATGACGTGCTTGGGATTGGTGATGGCGGTGATGATATTTTCCGTCTTCTTGACGAAACGCAGCTTGCTGGCGAGGGCGAGTTCCAGCCGCCGGGCGGACTTGAGATTGCCAAGGTCCACATTGGTCACTGAGTGGCATTGAATGCAGTTCAGTTTGATGAAGGCCTCGCGGCCGGCCTCGGGGTCACCTCCGGGAAAACGGAAGCCATTTTCAGCGGGTTCAGCAGCAACAAGTCCCGCAAGGCACGAAACAAGCATGGTGGGAAGGATGAGAAATAGGCGCAGTTTTTTCATGTTGGTAGTTTCGATGGCAATGGGATGAGAAGGGTGGCGAAAGTAATGCACCACCTCCGCCAATATGAGCCCGGATGGCACACTTGGCGATGGAATTGTTTGAACGACGTAAGTGAGGGGCCGGGGCGGCCACGCAGCTTAGCGACGGGGGGGGCCTTCCAGCCCTAGGCCAGTTTCCATGGTCCGCGGAACTCGCGGCCCATGAGTTTGGTGGCCTCGGCATCGCCGATGATTTCCTCCTTGGCGGCGTCCCATTTGAGGGGGCGGTTCACCATGAAGGAAATGAGGGCGAGATGTCCGGGCAGGGCGCTGTGGTGCGCGGTGGCGACCGGGGTGATGGTGGGCTCGCGGCTCTTGACGCAGTCGATGAAGTTCTTGAAATGGTCCCCGCTGTAATAGAGGGGGACCTTGCGGTCGGTTTCCGGCAGGCGGCTGAATTTTTTCCAGTCCGGGTTGGAGCCGTCGAATCCACCGCGGTCCACCCAGATCCAGCCATTTTCGCCGATCCATTTGGTGCCGCCGCGGATGTCGCCATGACCACCGGCGATCGTCATTTTGACGCCGCCGGGATAGGTGAGTTCGGCGCGATATTTCGTGGCGGTATTCCAAACGTCCGTGCGCGGAGGCATGTCCACCTGGATGGGGGTAATGTCCGTGGGGCCGCTGTTGTCCCAGTCCATGCCCCAATGCGCGATGTCGCAATGGTGGCCGATCCAATCGAGCAGCTGGCCGCCACCGATATTGTAGTCCCAGCGCCAGTTCATATGCAGGCGGCCGGCGATGTAGGGCTGCATCTGCGCAGGTCCGATCCACATTTCGTAATCGAGTTCCGGAGGCGGCGGCGTGGCCTGCATTTTGTCCTTGGTGCCAGCGAAATCGTTATGCCCGGCGGGCAGACCCACTTCCACCGCGGTGACCTTGCCGATGAGTCCACTGCGAACCATTTCCGCTGCCTTCAGGAAATTCCCCGTGCTGCGCTGCCAGGATCCGGTTTGCCAGATGATGTTGTTGGCATGGGCGGCTTTGACGATAGCCTGCTGCTCACGGATGGTGCGGGCGAGGGGTTTTTCGCCGTAGATATCCTTCTTGTTGTTGGCGGCCTCCACGGACATGAGCCCGTGCCAGTTGTCCGGCACCGCGAGCATCACGGAATCGATGTCCTTTTGCGCCATCATCTCGCGGTAGTCCTTGTAGGCCCGGCAATCCTTGTTGCCGTATTTTCCGTTGATGGAACCGAGGGCGGCCTCCATGTGTTTCTGATCCACATTGCACGCAGCAATCACCTGAACGGAGGGATTGTTGAGAAACTGCCCGGTATTTCCAGGAGCCTGCATGCCCCATCCGGCGACGCCCATGGTAATGCGGTTGCTTGGTGCCGTGGCCCCATCTGCTCCGAGCGCACTGCTCCTGATAATCGTGGGGAAGCCGAGGGCGGCGACAGTGGTCTTGGCACCGGTCTTAAGGAAATCACGGCGCGTTGGCCGCTGGGGGTGATAGGTATTCATGGTTGTTGTGGAGTTTCACGAAAAGGATTCAGACCATCACCATAACCAAGGGATTCGTTTGAAAACCTGAATTTTTCCGGAGATGACGCTATTTCGCGGGATGCAGACAGATTGACGAAGCACCCCGATTACGGGTTCTCAAGACGCAGATGCAACATAGATCTGCCGAAGGAATTTGTTCAGGCAACTACCGAATCAATGTAACCTGGCCTGCTGCGAAACCCCTAGACGAGCACGGTGAGTTTTTTTTCCGCTTTCTTAAAAACGATGGGCATGGAGGTGGGAATGAGTTCCCCATCGGCCTCCACGGGGATTTCCTGATCGGATTCAATGGTCAATTCCCTCGTCTGGAAATACTCCATCTCCTTGCTGTGCCGGCCATCGCCGCTGAGGAAAAGTGAAAAAAGCGCGGAGAAGATCTGGCCGTAGCCGTGGCTGCGCAGGACAATCACATCGAGCAGCCCATCCTGATTGTCGGCCTGGGCAAAAACTTTCAGCGGACCGCCGTAGCGTTTGCCATTGCCAACCAGCACCACTGAACCCTCCATGGGATCACGCTCCGGCGAGCGGATGGTGAGGAGCGGGGCTTGTTTGCCGAGGAGCTGGGCTGCGGAAATGACATAGCTCAACGGGCCGAGCGCCTTTTTGCTCTCCCAGGTTGTCTCCCGGATGATCTCCGCGTCGATGCCCACTCCCGCGAGTTGCATGAAGGCATGGCCATTCAATTCCCAGAGATCAATGCTGCGGCTCTGGCCACGCTCGATCACCCGCCAGCAATCCACCAGGCTGCGCGTGGGGATGCCTAGTTCCACGGAAAAGACATTCATCGTCCCGGATGGCAGCAGCCCCAGCGAGGTGGTGGATTCCGGTCCCGCATCGTGCAGACCATTGACGACTTCGTTGATGGTTCCGTCTCCCCCTGCGGCGACAATCGTGCGCACTCCGGCGCGAGCCAGTTCGCACGCCATGCGCCGCGCATCGCCCGGACCGGCGGTGGGACAGAGACGAATCCTGGAAGAAAGCTCCGCAATCGCCTCCACGCGCTCGGAGGCGCGGGCGCTCCTGGCTGCGGGATTAAAGATGACGGGGATGTCCTCCACGTTAGAGATTGCCGTAAGGGGTTGCCTTCATGTAATTTTCGGCCACAAAAGCATAGAGGAAATCATCGAACAATTCCTCATAGTAATCGCCGATTTCCCCATGATAGCTGGTGCGGTTGCAGAGCAGGGTGACATACTGTCCACGCTTGGTTGGATGCAGAAACACGGCCCCGAGGGTGCGGGAAACGAAGGGTCCTGGCATAGTGCGTCCGTGGGCACCCAGGGACGTTCGCAAGCCATCATTTTCTGAAGCCGAGGACTCGACTTTTTGTTCAAACCGCACGCAAGCTTCACCCAGGATTTCCGAGCGTCGTACTTTTAAAAGCGGGGAGGGATTCCTTCCACGCAGGGAAGCTTCCGCAGCCTCCAAGGTGGTGATGGACTGGCCGGGGGGCGATTCCGTGGCGGACAGGGAAACGACATCGTCCATGCCATCCTTGGCCTGGGCGAAGGCCTGGCCTTCTTCTGATTTCAGGGTGATCCATTTTTCACGTTCCACTTTCTGGTCCGAGCGCATCCTGGGCGCACTGAGTTTGAGCGGTCCGGTGTTGGCGTTGGAATCGCTGGAGGGCTTCGTTAATATGCAGGCGGACATCGCGAAGGGGAGGAAAAGTACCACCCGGCGGAGGATAAGTTTGAAGAGTAAGGAGGCCACGCACCCATAGCACTCCTTTTCCGGTTGCTTGTCAATTCTCCAATCCATCGACCTTGTCCTTACGTTATAATTGCTTGATGCATTTCTCCTTGCCGCAGGCCTCGCTTCCGGTTCCTGTAGCTCATGGAATTTTACTTCAGAAAAGGCGGCCGGAATCTTGGCCCCCTGTCAGTCTTCAGGGTTCGGGATCTGCTCGAATCCGGCGAACTGACCTCTGACGACCTCGGCTGGCACGATGGCATGACGGAATGGTTGCCGATTTCGAAAATCAACGCGCTCCAGTCGCTGAAGGAATCCACGGAAAAATCCCCACCCGGGGAGGTTTCCTCCGATGTCGAGACCCCGGAATTCATCGAGGCGATGAATTCGCAGATGGTGCGGCACTCTGAGACGGGATTGCGGAGATCCATGGAGGCGCGGCGGCTACATGCGGTGGGGTGGCAGCGATTTCTGGCCCGGACGCTTGATTTGCTCTGGTTTGGATTGCTGGCGCTGGGGGGTGGCGCGCTGGCGGGTTGGATTGATCCCGGTGAAATGATCCTCCCGCGCTTTCCCGTCATGATGGCGGTGCCGCTGTTGTGGGTTCTCGTCGATGCGGTGTTTATTTACCGATGGGGTGCCACACCGGGCAAGGCCCTGCTGGGGCTGCGGGTGGTCAGTGAAGATGGTAAAAAACTGACGTTTAAAATCTCGCTCAACCGTGCATTCGACGTCTGGTTCTTTGGCTGCGGATTGGAGGCGCCAATGGTGAGCTGGATTGCGAAACTTCTGGCCATGTCCAGACTGCGCCAGACCGGACGCACATCCTGGGATGCGGCCCGCGGATTGAATGTGGAGCAGCGCCCCGTCTCCGCCATCGGGGTGACGCTGGCGCTGGCATTGTTTGTCTCCGTGATGATTGTGAAATTTTACATTTTCTTCCACACGCCGCTGCCCGGACACCTGAACCCCGAGGAGCGGGTCATGTGGGAAAACATCCATCCGAAGGCAGTGGAGACCAGGGCCTCGCCGTAGCCTGAGGAATCGCACCAACTCAAGCCAGTCTGGCCAGGAGATACGCCGGCAGATCGGCAATTTTCACCCGCTCCTGCGCGCCGGAATCCCGCTCACGCACCGTCACGGTGTCGGCGAGTTCGGGGCCCTTCTCGCCGAGCGTTTCGAAATCAATCGTCACGCCGTAAGGGGTGCCAACTTCATCCTGCCGTGCGTAACGGCGCCCGATGGCGGCGCTCTCGTCGTAGAAGCAGTTGAAATGTTTTTTCAGCAGAGCATAAACTTCGCGCGCTTTGTTGACGAGTTCGGGGCGGTTCTTGAGCAACGGAAACACCCCGCACTTGATCGGGGCGATGCTCGGATGGATTTTCATCAGCGTCCGCTGTTCTTTCTTGCCATTCACATCGGTCTTCTCCTCCTCGGTGTAGGCGAGGCTGAGCACGGCGAGCGCCAGACGATCCAGGCCCGCGGAGGGTTCGATGACGTGCGGCAGGTAATTGCCCTTGAGCAGTTTCTCGCAGAAGGGGATGGCGGCGGTGCGCGCCTCGACTTCGGATTTTCCCTTGGCGGTGTAGTCAGCCACCCATTCCTTGATGACGGTATCCGTGAACGCCTCCTTCTCGGCATCGCTGAGCGCGGCGGCGGCGGTGCGGAGTTCGTCGTCAAAGACTTCGAGCGATTTTCCTGAATGGACCTGATGCTGCGTGAGGTCGAAATTTCCCCGGGCGGCGATGCCTTCGAGTTCCTCGGTTCCGAAGGGGAATTTGAAAAGAATATCCACGCAGGCCCGGGCATAGTGGGCGAGGTCCGCACTCGTCTGCCAGTAGTAATCCAGCACGTCCGGGCCCAGCCCGATGGTGGCGTAAAATTTCGTCCGCTGATCCACCCAGTAACGATGCCACATCTGCCAGCCCCAGTTCGGCTGAGGTGTGGAGAGGTCCGCGCCTTCCGACCAGACGGCGACGCTCCCATGGACAAGCCGGATGGCCTCATCCGGTGCGATGAAAAATTCCAGCTCCATCTGCTCGAACTCCCGTGAGCGGAACGTGTAATTCTTCGGTGTCACTTCATTGCGGAAGGCTTTGCCGATCTGGCAGATGCCAAACGGGATTTTCACCCGGCTGGAGTCGAAGACATTTTTAAACTGCACAAAAATGGCCTGGGCGGTTTCCGGGCGCAGGTAGGCGCGGTTCTCCTCCGTGGCCGTCGGGCCCACCAGCGTGCTGAGCATCAGATTGAATGGCTTGGCATCGGTCAGCCCGCCGCTTGTCTCCGGATGGAAATCCACCGTCGCCTCCAGCGTCTCGCTTTTGGCCTCACCCAGCAGGACGATCGATTCCACGTCCCCGGCAGCCTCGCCGGCGTTGAGCCGCAGCAGGGTGCGCACGCGCTTGCGAAAGCTCTCAATGTGCTCGCCCTTGCGGAGCAGCGCATGGAAGGGCCGGGACATTTTCCAGCCATTCGGCGCCTCCGCCCCCTCGTAATGCAGCACGGTGCCGTCCTGCGGCTCCACATGGTCGGCGCGGACGCGCTTGTTGGTGAGCATGCACTCGCGCATGAGATCGGCAAACGTATCCACGTGACCCGAGGCCTTCCAGATCGCCGGGTGCATGATGATGGAGGCATCCAGCCCCAGCACATCCTCGCGCTCCCGCGTCATCGTCCGCCACCAGGCTTCGCGCAGATTGCGCTTCAGATCAGCCCCCAGTGGGCCGTAGTCCCAGAAGCCACCAATCCCGCCGTAGATTTCCGATGACTGGAAAATGAATCCCCGCCGTTTGCACAGACTGGTGATTTTTTCCATCAGGGGGACTTCTTTGCTCTTGGGATCGCTCATGGCTGGGCTGGGGTTGCTGTTGGTAGGAGGCGGAGGGACGAAAGGGCGGTCTACCTGCAACGCTCAGCCCTTCGCGTCAAGCAGCAATCAAATTCTGGGGCTGTGCTGCTTCATCGCGTTGGCAACCAATACCCACCAACTTATGCGAGTATGGCAGATTTTTGAGATCGATGAGGCGGGAGGTGACGCGTGAGAAAAGGAGATATCCTGAGCGGCGTGTGCAGCCATGGGTGATCCAGGCAGGCGGTGGCGATGGGGCGGTCCGCTGGTTTCCATGTGAGCATGGGCATGAGAAATGCGGCCAGCTCTCTGGCGTCGGTGGCACGGAGTTTTCTGTGGCGGAGGAGGGTTTCCAGGGTGACTGGATTTGCTGGTGCCGGGTCGTGTTTGAAGTGACCGTCAGGAGTGCAATAGGCGGAGGCGTAGTTGCCGGAAGCGGCCCATTCGCGCGGTGGGGGGCCGAGCAGTTCCTGCATGAGGACGAGGTGTTCGTAGTTGAGGACGAGGTCGTGGAGGTCCTGCGCCCCGCGGGCTTTGCGCCAGGACCGGGCGGGGTCTTCGGTGGAAGTGTTGTCGCTGGGGATCGCGTCCTCGATTTCCTTACAGTTGGCGGACAAGGTGTCATAGGTGCCATCGAGTGGATTTGAATTGAGAACGGCGGCGCGCCAGACGGTGGCAAATTTTCCCGAGCCCAGTTTGGATTCGAGGCGATATTTGCCACTGAGAATGTGGCCGGCGCGATATTGTTCTGCGGCTTCTGCGGCGGCATCGGCGGCCACGGAGGGATCGTAGGCGGTTTCGGGAAGTTTCTGATTGAACTCCTTGTATTTGCGACCGGTGGCTTGGTAAGGATCGAATAAGACATGGCCGGTGGCGAGTTCGAACACGGTGCAGGCAAGGGACCAGAGGTCGAGGCGCAGGTCCAGCGGATTGCCTAACAACACTTCCGGCGGGGTGTAATCGCGGGTGCAGCGGTTGGATCCCCGGCGGAGAATGTTATCGGCATTTCCCAAATCACTGAGCCGCGCCCGGGGCTTGGGCGTGCGGCGGTAGAGGATGTTCTGGGGTTTCACATCGGTGTGGGCGAATCCATATTCGTGCATGCGGACGAGTCCTCCGAGGAGCTGGCGGGTGATGGCGCGCACTTCGTTCAGGGGCAGCGGTCCACGATCCACAAAAGTGTCGAGCGAGCGCCCATGCAGTTCGTAGGATGTGCAGACATGTCCGTCATGAAAAAATGCTTCATGGAAGCCGATGAGATCGGGTGATGGACCGTGATCCCGACGCAGGTAATGGTGGATGCCAATTTCTGTGAGGGCATCGCGTCCGTAGCAGCGACGCTGAATCTTTAAAGCCACGCGTTGGGGCGGTGCTGTTTTAGGAATCGGAACCTTGATGGAAAGCTCTGCGGATTTCATAGAAGATGCGCCCGAGGAGGGAGGTGTTTTCGGTGACGATGCTGGCCTCTCCCGCCATTTCCTGTTTAAAATGGAGGGGTTTGTGATAACTGGAAATGAGCGGGTAGTCGAGATCGACCAGGACCTGATTGGATCCCTCCCTCGCAACGAGGGAAACGGATTGCACGCGGCCGGTCACGATGCCAAAATCCTTGGAGGGATAATCATCAAATTTAATCCGCACCAGCTGCCCGGGTTTGATCTTTCCCGTGCCGCCCTGGCTGATGGTCACGCGCCCGCGCAGGCTGGACGTTTCCGGAACGATGATAAACACCTGGCGTCCGGCGGTCACATATTGTTGTTCATTCCAGAAATCGTAGAAGGCCACCATGCCGTCGGAGGGGGCTTTCAGCACGTAGTCGCTTTCCCAGATGTCCATTTCCGCCCGCAGCTTTTGATAGGAAACACGGAAGCGGTCCCGCGCGAGCTGCATGGCTTCGGTGCGTTCATGTTTTAAATCGCGGATTTCCTTGTCCAGGCGGCTGGCGAGGATCTGTTCCTCCAACATGTTTTTTTCCACGGAGGAATGTTCGCGGGATTGGTTGAGGAGCAGCGTTTCGTGGTCCTTCAACTGGGCGGCACTGATGGTGCCGCGGGCGAAGAGCGCCTTCATCCGGTCGTATTTTTCCTGCGCCAGCTTGAGTTCCTGGTCCATGAGGGACTGCTGTCCTTTCATGTTCTCGACCTGGCTGAGTTTGCTTTCCAACTGGGCCGTGAGCAGCCCGGCGGTTTTGGTGATGTGATCATCGTTCCAGATGGCGAGCAACCTGGTGTAGGAGGCCAGGAAATCGGAAAATGAATCCTGCAGTTTTCCCAGTTTGGGTTCGGCGGGAAACTTCTCCTTCACAAAGGCAGAATCGCTTACGAGCATGGCGGAAACCTTGTCGAGCTGGGTTCTCAGGCTGAGGAAGGCCTCGGCATCGCACGGGTTTTCGAGGACCGCCAGCACCTCGCCCTGCTTCACCATTTGTTTTTCCCTCACTTTCACCGACTGCAAATGACCGGACTGCCGGGCCATGACTTCAACCACGGAGTGACTGCCGGTCACGGTCAGGCGACTGGTGATCATGTCAGGATAACTGATGATGGCGCTCAGGGTGAGGATCAGCAAAATGACAGAAGCCAGAATGGTGGCGCCGGAGCGCAACAGCCAATGGGGCGGACGACCCATCAGTTCGCGCACGGTATCGCTCATGCCCAGGGCACCGGGCATCTGCAGGGACAAAGGGAGCTGTGACGATGGCAGGCTACGCGGCATGGCTGAGGGAGGTTTCGAGTTCCAGTTGGTTATGCACCAGTTGGTAATAGGCGCCGCGATGCTGTACCAGCGAGCTGTGGTCGCCGATTTCCACAATTTGTCCCTGATGGAGCACGACAATTTGATCCGCATTTTTCACCGTACTCAGGCGGTGCGCGATCACCACCACCGTGCGACCCTGGGCGAACTGGCGAAGGTGGTGTTGGATGACAAATTCGTTGTTGGAATCCAGCGCGCTGGTGGCTTCGTCGAGCAGTAAATATTCTGGATTGCGATAGAAGGCCCTGGCAATGAGCACCCGCTGCCGTTGCCCGCCGGACAAGCCCTGGCCGTCGTCACCCAGTTTGGTTTCCACGCCCAGCGGCAGGCCGTTGACATAGTCGCCAAGGCTCGCGAGCTGAATCGCAGCCTGCAAGCGGAGCGGATCGATCGGCTCATTTCCGGGAGCGATGTTGCGGGCCAGTGTGGCGGAGAAAATGTGTCCATCCTGCATCACCACACCGCACCGGCGACGCCACGCATGGGCATCGAACGTCTGCAGCGGAACATGACCCACGTAAATGTTGCCGCTGGTGGGTTGATACATTCCCAGCAGCAGCTTGAGCAGGGTGGTTTTGCCACTCCCGCTGCTGCCGACAATAGCGGTGACGCGGCCTTCCGGAATTTGCAGGTTCACATTTGTCAGCACATTCTGCTGACCGGCTCCGGCATAGCGGAAACTCACCCCCTGCAAAGTCAGCACACGCGAGGCCGGGAAGGAACAGGGCTTTTGCTGGGTTGCCTCCGCCTCCTCCGGCTGGCTGTAGATTTCCTGCATCCGCTCCAGGCTCAATCGGGCTTCCTGACCGGAATGCACAAACTCAATCAACCGGACCACGGGCGAGTTCAACTGGCCGGCGATGTATTGGGCCGCGAGCATCATGCCCAGCGTCATTTCCCCCTGAATCACCGCCCGGGCGGAAATGAAGGTGATGAAAATATTGCGCAGATTATTGATGAAGAACAAGCCGATGCGCTCCATTTGCCGCAGCGCCAGCGTTTTGGCCTCCAGCTTGTATCCCCGCACGCTGATGTCCTCCCACTCGCCACGCTTGGGCCGCTGGATGCCCTGGATTTTGATTTCCTGCATCGCGGACACCAGTTCATAAAGGTTGTCCCGCTCCCTGGCATCGATCATGAAACGCTTCTGATCGATGATGCGCCGTTGCTTCAAAAACAACACCAGCCAGCACGCGCTGAGGATGGTCATGACCGCAAAAACGAGCACAATCACCCACGAGTAAATGGCCAGGACCACGCCGAAGACTAGAAAAGTCAGGGTGGAAAACGCCACATCGAGGGACGAGGACATGAGGAAACTTTTCACCCGCCGGTGATCGCCGATCCGCTGCATGATATCGCCGGCGGTGCGGGTGTCGAAGAACTCCAGCGGCAGTCGCAGGAGCTTGGTCAGGAAATCGGAGACCATGGACACGCTGATGCGCGATCCTATGTGGAGCAGGATCCAACTGCGCACCATATCCCCGGCCATTTGGCTGAGCGAGAGCACCAGCTGCGCAGCCAGCAGAACGTAAATGAAATTTAAATCCAGGTTGCCAATCCCGTGATCCACCACCGCCTGCGCGACAAAAGGCAGGATCAGTTCCAGGATCAATCCCACGACCATGGCGATGAGCAGTTGCCACATCAGTTTCTTGTAGGGCCGCAGGTAGGAGACGAAAAAGAGCAGGCCGCGGCGTGTCTCATCGCGCTCCTGGCCGGGGTTGGCGGGCGTTTCGTGGAAGGCGGGCGTGGGCTCCAGCAGGAGAAAGAGACCCTGGGTATCAGGATTGCCCGGAGCCCCGCCATTGACGCCATGCAGGAATTCCGCATGGGTATAGGTCATTAGTCCCATGGCGGGGTCCGCCACATGCACCGCCCGCTTTGTGATCTTATAAACGACGACAAAGTGATCCTGGTTCCAATGTGCAATGCAGGGCAGCGGGGCCTCCTTCACCAACCGTTCGAAGGAAAGTTTCACCGGCAGACTGCGCAGGCCCAATTTCTCAGCCGCATCCGAAATTCCCAGCATCGAAACTCCCGCCTTGCCGATCAAACACAAGTCCCGCAACCGGGCCCGGTTGAACTCGCGTCCATAATGCGAGCAAATCATCCGCAGACACGCGGGACCGCAGTCCATCGCATCCAGCTGGGGGTAATGGGAAAATTTTGCCATGGTTGCAATGACCTACAGGGAAATGCCGTGACGACCGGCCAGATTGCCGTCCAACTGGCCGAGCGATGCCTGATTGCCTAACAGCGAGAGGCGGGCCTGCAGTTCATTGAGTTCCGCTCCATCCAGTTCCTCCTGGGCAATCCGCAAATCGTGGGTGGAAAGCAATCCTTCCGCATGACGGCGGACTTCCTCCTCAATTTTCTTCTGACGCGCCGCGAGCGACAGTTTCGCCACGCGCAGCGTCTCGCTGCCTGAAAGCAAGGCGCGGCACAATTCCGCAACACGCTGGCGCAACCGCAATTCCGCCTGTTCCCGGCTGGCCTGGCTGCGCTCCAGTTCCGCCTGGGCTCGCGCCAAGTCCGCACGCTCTGCCCGGAAAGTCAGCGGCATGCTTACACGGATCAAGGCCACCGCGTCATATCCTCCGGATTTGTTTCCCGTGCTGGAAGTGCGGTTGTTGACGTGATCGGCATCGAATTCCAAATCGACCTGCGGCAGCAGCCCGTTGCGGGCCTTGCGCAGTTCGATCTCGCGACGCTGCACTTCGTTGACCAGCAGCACGGCGGCGGGGGATTGCGTCAGAGCACTGGTGGTGCTGGCTGCCACGTTGGGTTTGGCTGCTTGCAGCGCTTTTTCATCGATCGCTGGAAAGGTTATTTTCTCAGGCCGCTGATTCACCGACACCCCCAGCACAAACCACATTTCGTCCAACCGATCCGCCGCCGCGCGCTCGGCCGCCACGAGTCGTTCCTGCGCTCCGGCCAGCGCGACGTCCGCCTCCAGTACGTCGAGTTGCGAGGCCTCGCCTGCGTCGAGACGGGCCTTGACATCGGCATGCAATTTCTCCGCGCGTTGCAGGCTGGTCTTTTGGCGCTCCAGCACCTCCCGCGCCACCGCTGCCGTCCAATAGGCAGTTTCCGCCGCCCGCAGCATATCCAACACCTCTGCAGTCTTTGATGCCGTGGCCTGCTCCTTCAGCAATTCCGCCAATTTGATTCCCGAGCGGTTCACCCCCCAGTTCGCCCCGCGCAGCAGCGGCTGCCGGACGCTCACCGTCAGATCCGAGGTTGCCTGTCCCGTTAAATAATCATCCCGGAAATCGCCGCTGTTGCCATAGACATCCCCCGCTTCCATCCTGACCTCAGTGCCTGTGACGAATTTCTTGGAAATCCCCCCGCTGCCGGTTGCCCCACTCCACCCCTGCCCCGCGTCACTGGTAACCACGGAGCCACCAATCGTCGGATCAAACGCAGCTTTGGCCCGCGTCAAATCCGCCACCGCCGCCTTCTCCGCCGCTTTCGCGAGCCGGATCGAGAAATTTTTCTCCAGCGCAAATTCTACACATTCATCAACTGTGATCTGCCCCCCGCTTCCCGGTAATTTCGGTCCGGTTTCCCCAGGCTCACCCACAATCCTGGCCCTGCGAATTTCGTTACTGTTGGAAGGTTTCCTCACTGCCTGAAGCTTTTCCTCAGTGAGCGCACAACTGCCGAGGAGAATGGGGAGGATGAAAAAAACGCTCCAACGGATGAGATTCTGGAAATTCATGGATCTTAAGGAATTAGGTTGATAGTAAAAACCATAAATCCCATTCCGTAAAGGAAAAATCGCATAAATTGCAAAAATAGCATAAATGAGAATAAAATTTGTGAATTCCCTGAACTCATGGCCTTCTAGACCGCCCCCTGAACGCGCCATCGGAGTTCATGACAAACTTTGCGGTCCTGAACAACAAAACAGGGAAGAGGTTTCCCCTCTTCCCTGTCGTCTTAGCTAAGCAGTAAGCCTGGAGCTTAGTACTTGCATGGAGGGGGCACGTAGCAACTGCCTTTGCTGCCGCCGGATTTACGGCTCTTGGCCTTGCTGCCGCCACCTGATTTGTGGCTCTTGGACTTATGACTCTTCTTCTTGCTGCCGCCGCATTTTTTACCGCCGGTCACCAGGGCTGGTGCGTTAATGGCGTCTTGGGCGAATTTCTCAAGGATGCTGATTTTGCTCATGGTTGTTGTTTTCTTGTTTAGGGTTGTTGTTCTGTTTATTCCAAATTTTTTTGGAATAAGCTCCACAGTTTCGCTATTTTGGTAAAAATGTCAAGTATGTAAATCAGTTTCAATAATGGAAATTTCATTAATACTAGTTAATTAAATATTGTTAGCCCGATTATTTCCGGTCATTTTGGCCTTGCAGCGCAGGATGAAAATCCTCAAAAATATTTATAAAAATTTTGGCAGCAGTATTGGTATGAGCACTCGCATCTGGAAAATTCCGGTCGAGATGACCGATATCATTCCGAGGGACATGGCGGATGAGTTTCCATGAATTCCAGACCAGCTGGGCTCCCTGGCCGAAATGCATGGACAGGAAGCTGGGTCATCAAGGCACGCAGGCCAAAGGGACACCCGGATGCGCTCGCCGGGGCGTGAGGGAGTTCAGTCAAAACCGATCGCTTTTAACGAAAGCCATGGAAAACAGGCCTCTGAATCCCGGAGGGATGGACGGAAAGCAGCCCGGCAAGTAGCGAAGCGAAATGACTGGACATCAACACCACGACGTTCCGCCCCAGCGGGGCAGGGGAACGAGAGAGGATCTGGCTTTGCGCACGAATGCTGATTTCTTTCGTCCCCTCAGAACGATGGACATTAGGCTTCTGGTCTGGGGGGTCGCTCCTCTGCCCCCCGGCTGCTTTCTCATGCCCCCTTCGGTGAACAACCAACTCATCGGTCTGCGAGGGGTGGAGGATTTCGGGGTGAGAAGGTTCCCCTCAATTTCCATCCAAAACAGACCCGTTTTCCATTCCCTCTGGTATTAGCACTCCCTCAGGTGGATGATGTCCTGGTTTACCCATGGAGAGTGTGGGCATTACTGGCCATATGCGGCTCCACTCCAGTGGTAGAAGACGGTGGATTCCCAAAGCAGTCCGCTGGTGGCGACGCCCTGGACGCCGCCGTTACTGTAGCCAAGGTTGGTGGTGAAGCCATTGGTGCCGTTGGAATTGACCAGGACGAGTTGAACGGTCAGAGCGCCATTGCGCCATTCGCCTAGCAACCCAGGCGTGTTGTTTCTAACATTACTGGTTACCGTGGGGATAAGGCCGCCAGCGGCGATGACGTTGGTGTCAAAGTAAATGCCGAGTTTCGTAAGCTGCGTGGTTCCGGCAATCCCATTGAGGCTGTAGATGGGCAGGGCTGAGAGGGCGATCTCGTCATAGGTGGTGACGGGAATCCAAGTGGTCGGATCGGAGGAGTTGTAATTCTTGTTGATCACAAGCCGGCCGCCGGGGGACAGGTTGGCGTTGGCGACGATGATTTTGAATTTAACGTTGTTGGCGACGTAGGTCGGGATGTTTTTAAGTTTCGAATCCAGGAAGCCGAAGAAGGAGGAACCCACGACGTTGTAAACCTTGTCATACTCGTGAACGTGGCCGTCGGTGGTGCCTTTGCGGAACGCGTAGAGCAGGTGGGAGGTGTCCAGATCCATGTGACCACCAGCGATCCCGACGGGAACGGCGATGTAATCACTGATGCTGGTGCTAAACCAGGAACCGAGGGTCGGGGGGGGGTAGACGCGGGCGGTCACGACATAATCAACGGTTCCGGTGTTGGGAGGCGTAATGGCTCCGGTGTACAGCAGGGCCGAGGCTGATGAGGGGACTTCCATTCCGGAAACGTCGGTGGTCAGTCCGGGGTCGGTTCCGTCGGTGGTATAGTAAATCCTGGTGCCGGGCGGGCAGTCGCCGGCATTGATATCGCCGGATATTTCCAGCGTGCGCATTCCGAAGCCGGTGGTCACCAGGGTGAAGACGGCATCGCGCAGCTGGGTCTTGATGATGGGGGCGCTCACCGATACCCGGGGAGAGTCGGTCATGATCAGAGCATTGTTGGATTTGGCGGCGGCGCTGAGCGGCAGCGTGGTGCGGGTGCCCCATTTGGCGAAATCGACCGCTACGGGCATTGACGGCATCCCGTTGGTGAAGGTGGTCCCGAGGATGGCGGCTGTGGACGTCAGGGGATTGGATCCATCATACGTCCACTGGATGGAGAAGGTACTGCTGTTCTGTTGGGTCAGGGGAATCTGGTTGGAGTTTACGAGGACAATGTTCGGTGGTGCGGAAACGGCGGGAGCTGCGGTCGTGCCGGGGAGGAATGGGCCACCCACGTTCGCATAGGTGTAGCCGGTGCGCAGATTGTTGATGGCGATAACGGGAGTGCTGATCCAGGAAGTCGAACCCATGGAGCCGGGATGGTAGTCGGAGAAATCGATCACCTGGAGGGATGGATTGAGAGGCTTGTACAACGTGCTGCTGCCGTTCGTCGTTGAAACGGTGCGCAGTGGTGCCGAGGCAGCGGAGAAGGTGCCGTAGAGTGGCCGGTTGCCTGCGCCGTCCACGGTTCGGAAGGCCAGGGCGTCGAACCACAACTCGGTGAAATCGGATGCTGGAACGGAGGTATTCGGGAACGAGGGACCGGAGAGGACTTCAAAATTTGCCAGCGCCGGGAGCCGGAAGCGGCAGAACCGCTGGCCTTCAAAATTGGTGGCGGTGAAATACATCCATCCATCCGGTGCCACGGCCAGGTCGCCAATGAGGTCAAATTTCAAGTTGTTGGCGGTCAGCTCGGCGGCCTTGGTCTGGTTGACCACCGCGCCGGTGGAGTCGAGCTGAATTTTCACCAGATCATCCGAGCGTGGTGGCACATACCAGAGGAATCCACCGAAGTAGCACAGGTTATCCGGCAGTTCGGTGGGTGTGTAACCGTGCCACCAATCTTGGAGGGTGCCCTGGGTCGTATGGGTGTTGGTGATGAGGCTGTAGCTGCCGATCGTCATGGAGCCTGCACTGTTCCGCAGATAAAAAAGACGCTGGTTCACGAAATCATAGGCCAGGGCGCGGAGGCGGAAGGGCGCGTCGGTCACGAGGCTGGTGGCCCCGGTGTCGATGTCCACGCCGTAAATGGTTTCCGTCCCGTCCACCGCATACAGATCCGGTTCGCCCTGGGAGAGGACGAAAGTCCCCTGGAAGAAGGCCATGGCTTCGACGTTGCTGAAGCCGAAAAGCGAGGCCATATCGATCAACTGGTCGTCGTTTCCACTGCTTCCATCCACTTTCATCAGTGAATTGGCTGGTGAGCTGGCACTGGAGCTGCTGCCGATCAGCCGGTAGTCGAGTGGATCGACAGCCAGGGCAAGATAGTTTCCATTCGTCTGCGTGCCGAAGGAGGTGAGGATGGAACCGGTTGTGGAATCGACCGTGTAAATGGTGTCGTCCGAAATGTCACTGACGTAGAGGCGGCCGTCCGGCCCGAAGGTGAGGTCTTCGGACTGGGTGGAGGAACCGACGGGGGAGGTCAACCTGCCAACCAGGACGGTGGGGAGATTTGGACCCGCCATGCTGGCGACGGTCTGCGTGACGCGGAAGAGATAATCCTCCCCGCCTGCCCCCGAATTTAATCCCTCCCGCAGGACGCCATAGAGCTGGCCGGCAGGTGAGATGGTGATGCCCGTCACGACATCATCCGGATCGATCGTGCCGGCAATGGTGGTCAGGCTGGTTTTGAGGTCACCCACAAAGGTGGCAGCCAGAGTGTCGCCGGGTGAGAGATTGCTGATGTCCAGCTTCATGATCGGGCGGTAGTAGTCCGTCCCACTGATGGTGGTCTTGAAATTCCGGCAGAAATACATCATCCCGGCCGAGGTGATGCACATGGCCTTGATGTAGCCCTGTCCCACGGCATTCATGCTGGTGACGGTGGTTCCGCTGAGATAATTGAGCACGCCAAAGTCCACATCCGCAGCGATCACCGGACTGCGGTAATTGCGGAGTTGATGCAGATGCGGGCCATCCGAGTGATCCACAATCATCCACAGGGACGAACTGGCCGGAGTGGCACTGGAGGAAGTGGGGGAACCGAAATCGGCGAAACGCTTCACCGGGGCGGTGGTGACTTTCGAAAGGGTGGTGCCGATGGCTGGCGAAATGCGCCGGATATCATCGGTGCCCACATCCCCGGCATAGAGGAGTCCCTGGTAAATTGCCAGGGCATCATTGACACGCTCGGTATCGCCAATGCGTTTGTATCCGCTAAGCGTGATCAGGCTGAAGCGGTAGTGGCGCTTGACGTCATCGTCAAAAAACATCCAGCCATTATCGTCCACGGCCATGTCACCAACGGTTGCAAAGCTCGTGGTGTTGGTGGTAATGTCGGCCAGTTTGCTGACGGTGGTGATCGCGGGCACCGCCGCGGTGGAGAGGGAGATTTTGATGAGGTCGTCCGACTGGCGTGCGATGTAGTAGAGGTTGTTGTTGTAGAAGGTCAGGTTTTCCGGTTGTTGGGTGGCATTGTAGGTCCGGCCGGTGCTCAGGCTTCCGAGAATCGCATGCGTCTGGCTGATGATATTGTACCGTCCCAAACGCCAGCCACTGCCGGCGGCTTCCGTGTAGTAGAGGGCGGCGTTTTTTGCATCCAGGGCCATGGTGCGCATGTTGAAGGGAGCCGTGCTGTTGATGAGCTGGGTGGTGCCGGAGTTGGGATCCACGACGTAGGTGCTCGTATCGGTTCCGGTGACAGCATAGATGTTCTTGTCAGCGTAAGGCAGGAAATACGTCCGTACCGCCACGGGACTGGTGACGAACCAGTCCTTGTAGCCAACGGGTGGATAGACCCGGGCTCCAATCGCCGCCACCGGACCAATATTTGGAGCGGGCAGGAAGGTGCCAGTGTATTCGACGGCTCCGGGGTTTGGATCCTGACCCGCCCCGGGATCGACACCATCCGAGCGATAAAAAATCCGCGCCCCTGCGGGCGTTTGTCCACCGGTGAGGTCCAGAACCATGGCCACCGGGTCCGTCCCGTCGAGACTGCCGGTTCCGGGAGTGATCAGGGGCGGGAGCAGAGGGGTGGCCGAACGGCTGATCAACTTCGGCGTGACATTGCTGCTGATGGCCACATTGGGATTTTTGGCCAGCGCATAATATTGCAGATTGATGGAGGGGGAGGTCGAGAAATCCGACAGCGCGACCGCCACCTCATCCCCGGGATAGTTGGTTACGAACGTATCATTGCCGGTCCGACGGCCCGCCCCGTTGAGTTTGGGATCTCCACCGTCGAGGGTCCAGAAAAACTGAAACGTGTCATGGTTCTCCCAGTAATCCGGGAATTCGGCTCCATTCATCAGCAGGAGTTTGCCCGGAGTCAGTGGAGCCGGGGTGATGGAGCCGGGGGCCAGTGGTCCGCCCAGTTCGCCGTAGCGGAAGGAGGATTTCACGTTGTCGCCGACCTGAATGGTCACCTTGCTTGCCTCGTAGAGCGCCGACGCGGTCTGGCTGTCCGAGAATAATTCATCATTCAGAGTGGCTGCATACGCCTGAATACCGGCACCTGGAAGCACTGACATCGCAGAGTCGTACATGGCCCATTCGGCGGAATTTTGCGAAAACCAAAGGGTGGACGTGCCGCCCGCATTGGGGTTGGCAAGCTGCACGGACGCCGGAAAGCGGGATAGCGCATAGGTCCCAGGAGTCAGGGAAAAGGTGGGTGGCAGGAGGCGCGCCGCCGCGACGGTTGCGGGGGCCTGGCGGTTGGTGGACTTGGTGGTGCTCGGGCGGATCAGGGTGCGGCTGACCTCTCCGCCATACTGGTCTTCATAATCCCAGATCCAATTGCTTTCCGCAGCCAGGTGATAATTGTTCTGGCGGTTCTCCGTCGCGATTTCGAAGCTGGCGTTGGGATCGACCTTAAATTCAGAAATGGCGGTCGTCCCGCTGGGGACGGCAGTGCTTTTGACAATCCGGAACACTTTCTGTTGGGCATCCCAGATGGCCACTTCCTCGGCCGATCCTGTTGCAGTCTGGATGTTAATTCGAAGATCGATCATCGAGCCGTTGGCGGCGGCGATTTGTTGCCGGTCCACCGCCTGGGTCTTGAGCTTAGCCAGAACTGCCGCCGGAGAGGTCACCCCGTCGAGCGATCCCCCCGAGGCCAGATACGTTTCCACTGCGCGGTTCATGGTGGCCACGTCCTGGGGCAGTTTCGCTTTCTGCGAAACGGTGTTGATGTTGGACTGCAGCGCAAAAAAGGCCGCTCCAGCCAGGATGGCGATGACCCCAACAGTGATAAGGATTTCGATTAGTGTGAACCCCCTGGGTCTTAAACGAATTAGCTTGGAAATAAACATTTTGCCCCTTGATTTGTTAATATTGAGCCATAAATACCATAAAAATTTGAAACTTCAATAATTAATATACAAGTCTCGCAATTTCACAAAAATCTAATGAATCGCCCGCACCCTTGCGAAGCGGAGCGGTGATGAATGTGCAAAATGGAACCGGACGGTAAGCGTCACACCCGGCACCACTAGCGGCGAGGCCAGTCGTTGGGTTAGCTTGGCGGCATCATGACCGAAGAATTAACCATCCTCAAAACCGACACCCGGCACCGCATCCGGACTCCCGCCCCTCAACGTGAGGCCTTGCTGGATG